>NZ_JACMOM010000320.1 GCF_014378035.1 Aeromicrobium sp.
ACGTCCAAGAGCTCCTCAGCGACTCGGGCATCGGCCGCGAGATGCACGTCATCGTCGGGCAGGGCCAGCGCGACAGCGCCCTGCGTGCGACCCCCGAGGAGCGGCGGGGCTTCATCGAGGAGGCCGCGGGCGTGCTCAAGCACCGCAAGCGCAAGGAAAAGGCGCTCCGCAAGCTCGATGCGACGCAGGGCAACCTCACCCGGCTCAATGACGTCCTGACCGAGCTGCGACGTCAGCTCAAGCCGCTGGGCCGGCAGGCCGAGGTGGCCCGCCGGGCCGCCGTCATCCAGGCCGACGGTCGCGATGCACGCGCGCGTCTCCTCGCCGACGACATCGTGGGGGCCCGGTCGGTCATCGCGGAGGAGCTCGCCGACGAGACGGCGCTGAAAGAACGTCGGCAGTCGGTCGAGCAGGCCATCGGGTCGTCGCGTGAGCACGAGACCGAGCTCGAAGATCAGCTGCGCGATGACTCTCCGCGGCTCTCCGCTGCCCAAGAGACCTGGTACAACCTCTCGGGGCTTCGCGAGCGTCTTCGCGGCACGTCGGGCCTGGCTAACGAGCGCGTCAGACTGGCAGCGGTCGAGGCCGACGACCGTCGGGTGGGGCGTGAGCCCGAGGAGCTCGAGGCCGACGCTCGCCGGGCACAGGAGCAGCACCGGCAGCTCGATGCCGGCGTTGCCCAGGCCACCGAGTCGCTCAAGACCGTCATCGCCGACCGGCACGACGCTGAGGCCGCCTACACGGGGGAGGAACGACGGGTGGCCGGCCTGCTCCGCGCGGCCGCCGACCAGCGCGAGGGTCTGGCCCGTCTGCATGGTCAGGTCAATGCGCTCCGGAGCCGCTCCACGGCTGCGGGCGAGGAGATCGGACGCCTGGCTGCCGCTCGCGAGGAGGCAGAGTCCAGAGCCGTCGAGGCGCAGCGCGAGTTCAGCGCACTCGAGAACACGATCGCCGGTCTCAACGCCGGTGAGTCCGGGCTCGACCACGAGCTCGAGCTTGCCGAGCAGGCGCTCGCAGAGGTCACCGAACAGCTTGCCTCGATGCGTGTGGAGGCGCATGAGGCCGAGCGTCAGCAGTCGGCGCTGGCCGCCCGCAAGGAAGCCCTTGAGCTTGGCCTGGCGCGCAAGGACGGAGCCGGCGCGCTCCTGGCTGCCACCGACGAGATCAGCGGGCTGCTCGGCTCGGTCGCCGCACTCCTGACCGTCCGTGCAGGTTTCGAGACCGCCATCGCGTCCGCGCTCGGCTCGGCCGCTGATGCTGTCGCCGTCGACCACCTCGACACGGCTGTCTCGGCGATGGAGAAGCTCAAGTCCGAGGACCTCGGCCGCGCCGGCATGTTGCTCGGCGGCGGAGAGGTCGACGACTCGACCTGGCCCGGCCTCCCCGACTTCGCGACCTATGCAATAGACGTGGTCGAGGGTCCGGCCCCGCTCCAGGGGGCGCTGCGACGCCTGCTGTTCAAGGTGGCCGTGGTCGACGGTCTCGAACAGTCGCAGGAGCTCATACGGCATGCGCCGGACGTCGTCGCCGTCACCCGCGACGGAGATGTTCTCGGCGCACACTTCGCTGCCGGCGGTTCGATGTCCAAGCAGAGCCTCATCGAGGTGCAAGCCGCGATCACACAGGCCGATGACGACCTCGGCCGAGCCGTGCACACGCTCGAGCGTCTGCGCTTCGAGCACGACGCGGCCGAAGCGCAGCGTGACTCTGCGCAGGAACGCGTCGATGCGGCCCTCAGCCATCTGCACGAGTCCGACGCGACCATGGCCGCCGTCGCTGAGAACCTGGGCCATCTCGGTGCCACAGCCCGCGCTGCCCGCGGCGAGGCCGACCGTTTGTCGTCCGCCATCGCGACGGCCAAGGAGTCTCGCGCCGGCGACCTCTCCGGACTCGCCGAGCTCGAGGAGCGGCTCGCCCAGGCCGAGTCGGCACCCGAGGAGGAGCCTGACACCGCGCTCCTGGAGGAGCTCGCCGAGAAGGCATCCACTCTTCGTCGTGCCGAGACCGAGGCCCGACTGGCGCTGCGCACCAACGAGGAGCGCGCCCGAGCGCTGGCCGGTCAGGTGACTGCCTTGTTCGAGGCGGCCGAGGCCGAGCGCGAGGCGAGGATCAGGGCCAAGGAGCGCCGCGAGCGCCAGCTCCGCGAGGCCGAGACCGCCCGTGCCGTCATCGTCGCGAGCGACCAGGTGCTGGCTCGCCTCGAGCAGTCGGTGGCTCGCGCTTCGGCGCTTCGCACCGAGATCGAGACGTCGCGCACCGGCCGCGAGGAGACCCTGCGCACAGTGAGGGGCCGTCTGCGCGAGCTGAGCGCTGAGCTCGACGGCCTCACCGACTCGGTCCACCGGGACGAGATGGCGCGGGCCGAGCTTCGTCTGCGCCTCGAGGGGCTCGAAGGCCGAGCGCTCGAAGAGCTCGGGCTCGACGTCGAGTCGCTCGTCACCGACTTCGGTCCAGACCAGCTCGTACCGCCGATCACGGCTGACGATGAGGCTGAGCCGGGCGATCCCGTGCCGTACGACCGCGACGTGCAGACCAAGCGTCTGCGTAGTGCCGAGCGCTCACTCGCCATGCTGGGCAAGGTCAACCCGCTGGCGCTCGAGGAGTTCACTGCGCTGGAGGAACGCCACCGCTTCCTGTCCGAGCAGCTCGACGACCTCCGCAAGACCCGGCAGGACCTTCTCGACATCGTCGATGAGGTCGACGCCAAGGTCGAGCAGGTCTTCACCGAGGCGTGGTACGACGTCGAGCGCGAGTTCGAGGACGTTTTCTCGCGGCTCTTCCCGGGCGGCGAGGGTGCGCTGATCCTCACCGACCCGCAGAACATGCTGACCACCGGCATCGATGTCGAGGCGCGTCCCCCTGGCAAGAAGGTCAAGCGTCTGTCGCTGTTGTCCGGCGGCGAACGATCGCTCGTGGCGGTGGCGTTCCTGGTGGCGCTGTTCAAGGCACGACCCAGTCCGTTCTATATCCTCGACGAGGTCGAGGCGGCGCTCGACGACACCAACCTCGGCCGTCTTCTCGAGATCTACGAAGAGCTCCGCGCCAACTCACAGCTCATCGTCATCACCCACCAGAAGCGCACCATGGAGGTCGCCGACGCGCTCTACGGCGTGTCGATGCGCGGTGACGGAGTCTCGGCGGTCATCAGCCAGCGCCTCCGTGACGAAGCGTCCGCCTGATCGTGGGCGACACCAACGAGGCGCGCCTTCGCACCGACTTCCCGGTCGTGCGGACGATCACCACCCGCTGGTCCGACGAGGACGTCTACGGGCATGTCAACAACGTCGTCTACCTGTCCTACGTCGACACCGCGGTCAACGGCTACCTGATCGACGCGACCGGGTCCGACACCCGACGACTCGACGCCGTCGGCCTGGTTGCCGAGAGTCGCTGCGAGTACCTCCGCGAGCTGCGCTTCCCGGCCGACGTCGAGGTGGGGCTCAGCGTGACGCGGCTCGGCACCTCGAGCATCGTCTACCGCATCGGGCTCTTCCAGGGCGACAGCGACGAGCCGGCCGCGCTGGTGCATTACGTCCACGTCTACGTCGATGCCAAGACCCGGAGGTCGACCCCCGTTCCCGACGTCATCCGCCACGCCACCACCCCGCTCGCGAGTCACTGAGGACGGCTCGCGAGTCACTCAGGACGGCACTTCACGACGCCAGGGCGCAACCAATGACATGCGGACGAGTGGGCTTGGGTCGAGTAGGCCGTGTGCCAGTTGCCCTCTGCGGGAGCAAGGGGTGCTCCGTCCGCAAGTGTTCGCGGTATCTGTCGGTTCGATCGTCATCGCAATGCTCGCTGAGTGTGGTGACGATGTGGCGGACCGTCCGGGTCCATCACGAGGGTTCTGCGTGACTCGCGAGTGGTCCTGCGTGACTCGTGAGGGGTTCTGCGTGACTCGCGAGTGGTCCTGCGTGACTCGCGAGTGGTCCTGCGTGACTCGCGAGCGGGGTGGGCGCGCCTAGGATCGGGGGGTGACCTTGCTTGAGCTGATCCTGATCATCGCCACCGGTGTCCTCGTGCTCGGCGGTGGCGCTGCCCTCGTCCTGACGCGAGGACGCAAGGAGCTTCCTCCTCCCTCGGTGTCCGACGCGATCACGGAGGGGACGCCCGAGCCCGACTCCGAGGACGAACCGGCGTCGGCCGTCGACACCATCGAACGCCCTGAAGCAGCGCAGGGTCGCCTCGTACGTCTGCGGACGCGGCTCGCCCGCTCGCAGGGGTCGCTGGGCAAGGGCCTCCTCGCCGTTCTCGGCCGCACGACGCTCGACGACGCAGCGTGGGAGGAGATCGAGGACACCCTTCTGGCGGCCGACGTCGGCGTCGCGGCATCGCAAGAGCTCGTCGACCACCTTCGCACCCGGCTCCGGGTCGAGGGCGTGGACGACCCCGCCCGCGCCAAGGCAGTGCTCCGTGAAGAGCTTGTCGGAGTCATCGACCCGTCGCTCGACCGGTCGCTCGCGTCAACGGGGGCAGACGGCAAGCCCGGAGTCGTCCTCGTCGTCGGCGTCAACGGCACCGGCAAGACCACGACGGTGGGCCGGCTGGCGCGGGTGCTCGTGCGGGAGCCCAAGACCGTCGTGCTCGGTGCCGCGGACACGTTCCGCGCGGCGGCCGCCGATCAGCTGCAGACGTGGGGCGAGCGTGTGGGCGTGCCCACCGTGCGCGGCCCCGAGGGCGGCGACCCGGCCAGCGTCGGCTTCGAGGCCGTCGAGCGCGGCATCGCCGATGGCACCGATGTGGTGCTCGTCGACACCGCCGGCCGCCTGCACACCAAGTCCGGACTCATGGACGAGCTCGGCAAGGTCAAGCGCGTCATCGAGAAGCAGGCGCCCGTCACCGAGGTGCTGCTTGTCATCGACGCGACAACTGGCCAGAACGGCCTCACTCAGGCGCGCGTCTTCGGTGAGGTCGTCGACGTCACCGGCATCGTCCTCACCAAGCTCGACGGCACGGCAAAGGGCGGTATCGTCATCGCCGTCCAGCGCGAGCTCGGCGTGCCGGTGAAGTTCGTAGGACTCGGAGAGGGCGCCGACGACCTCGCACCCTTCGACGCCGAGGAGTTCGTCGACGCGCTGCTCGCGTAGCTCCGCACGTCCCCACCCACGTAACATGCTGTTTACACATCGACCGACTTCGTGATGTTCCCGCAACACGAAGCATCGAATGCTGAAACTCCCTGACGCCAGTCTGTAGCGCAGCAGTCGGCCCCCCGGCTGCGCACGACAACACTTCTTTCGGAGGTTTCATGAATACCGGTGATACAGCGTGGGTGCTGGTCAGCTCGGCCTTGGTCCTGCTCATGACGCCCGGCCTGGCGTTCTTCTACGGCGGCATGACCCGTGGCAAGAGCGTGCTCAACATGATGATGATGAGCTTCGGCACCATCGCCGTGGTCTCCCTCCTGTGGGTGCTCTACGGCTTCTCGGTCGCCTTCGGCGAGAGCGACAGCGGTCTGTGGGGTGGCTTCGACTGGGCGGGCATGAAGCACATGACGTCGGTGGAGACCACGCTCAACGGCTCCGTGTACGGCATTCCGCTCTTGGTCTTCGCGGCTTTCCAGCTGATGTTTGCGGTCATCACGCCCGCGCTGATCAGTGGAGCGATCGCCGACCGTGCCAAGTTCGGCACCTGGCTGATCTTCGTGGCCCTGTGGGTCTCGCTGGTCTACTTCCCCGTCGCGCACTGGGTCTTCGACTTCGGTGATGCTGATGGAAACGGAGCTGGCTGGTTGGCCGCCAGAGGTGTCCTCGACTTCGCAGGAGGCACGGCGGTCCACGTGAATGCTGGAGCGGCTGGTCTGGCGCTCGCGATCGTTCTCGGCAAGCGCGTCGGCTGGAAGCGCGACCCCATGCGTCCCCACAGCCTCCCGCTCGTCATGCTCGGCGCCGCACTGCTGTGGTTCGGCTGGTTCGGCTTCAATGCCGGTTCGGCGCTCGGCGCCAACGCCTTGGCAGGCCAGGCCTTCTTCACCACGATGATCGCCACCGCCACCGCCATGCTCGGCTGGATGCTCGTCGAGACCGTCCGCGACAAGAAGGCGACCAGCCTCGGTGCGGCCTCCGGTGCCGTGGCGGGTCTGGTGGCCATCACGCCTGCCTGTGCCTTCGTCACCCCGATCGGCGCCGTCGGTCTCGGCCTCGTCGCGGGTGCGGTCTGCGCTCTCGCCGTGGGTCTGAAGTACAAGTTCGGCTTCGACGACTCGCTCGACGTCGTCGGCGTCCACCTCGTCGGTGGAGCCATTGGTGCCCTTTCGCTGGGACTGATCTCCAACTACTCCGGCACGGAGGGCCTGTTCTACGGGGGCAACATCAGCGTCCTGGGCAACCAGGCGCTCGCCGTCGTCTGCGTCGGTGGCTTTTCCTTCGTGGCGGCGTTCATCCTGGGCAAGCTGCTCGATGTCACCATCGGGTTCCGCCTGAGCGAAGAGGACGAGGTGGTCGGAATCGATCAGGTCGAGCACCTGGAGACCGCGTACGATTATGCCGGCAGCAGCACTGGCGGTTCACACCTCACGAAGGAGTTTTGAGCATGAAGCTGGTCACTGCAGTCATCAAGCCGCACAAGTGGGAAGACGTCCGTGAGGCTCTCGCCGCCGCCGGTGTCGCCGGAATGACGGTCACCGAGGCAAGTGGGTATGGCCAGCAGAAGGGTCACACCGAGGTCTATCGCGGTGCAGAGTACGACGTCTCGCTGGTCCCGAAGATTCGACTCGAGGTCGTCGTCGACGATGCCGATGTCGCGAGCGTGGTCACCACGATCACTGGGTCGGCACAGACCGGCAAGATCGGTGACGGCAAGGTCTGGGTGATGCCCGTCGAGTCGGTCGTGCGTGTCCGCACGGGCGAGACCGATGAGGCGGCACTCTAGACACGTGCCCCACCAGGACGTGCCAGCAAGGGAAGAGCTGGCGCAACGCCGCAGTGATCGTGCCCTCGAGGCCGATCGGGTCTTGCGTCAGCTCTTTGCGAAGGCCGTGCCCGCCGACGGCACAGACCCGCGCGAGGGCGCGGGTATCGCGCTGGTCGCCGTCGGGGGCTACGGCCGGTCAGAGCTGTCGCCGTTCAGCGATCTTGACGTCGTGCTCCTGCACGACCCGTCGCTCGACGACGCGTACATCCGTGAGGTCGCTGAGTCGATCTGGTATCCCCTCTGGAACGACGGGGTGGCCCTTGACCACTCCGTACGCGACACCGTCCAGATGAGGGAGACCGCGACGACCGATCATCGTGCCGCGATGGGCATGCTCGACGCGCGCGCGGTCGCCGGCGACGCGGGCCTGGTCCTGACGCTGCGTGCCCAGGTGCTCGCCGACTGGCGACGCGAGGCGCGCACCCGCGTGCAGGAGGTGCGTGAGGCGCGGTCGGCCCGCATCGAGCGCTCCGGATGGCTCGCCGACTCTGCCATCCCTGATCTCAAGGAATCGGGCGGCGGCCTGCGTGACAGCGTCACCCTGCGCGCGCTCGTCGCAACGTGGCTGATCGACGTCCCGCACGGTGAGTCCGAGGCGCTCCGGTCAGCGCTGCTCGACGTGCGCGACGCGCTGCACGAGACCGCCGGGCGACGGGTCGAGCGGCTCGATGCCGAGATCATCCCGGAGGTGGCGCGGTTTCTCGGCACGGGCGCCGAGGAGCTCGACCTGCACACCCGCCAGCTCGGACGTCGCATCGCACACCTCTCGTCGTTGGCATGGCGTCGCGTCGACGTGGCCCTCGCGCCGGCACGCAAAGGCACCTTCACCTCCACCGGCCCGGTCGTCACACGGCTGGCGGAGGGAGTCGGGGTGCTGGACGGCGAGGTGATAGTCATCCAGAAGGCCGACCCGGCAGGTGATCCGGAGGTGGCTCTGCGGGCGGCGGCTGCGGCCGTGCGCGAGGGGCTCCCGCTGAGTCCAGGATCGGCGGGGCGTCTCGCGCAGACCATGGGGGAGCTGCCCCAACCGTGGCCGGCGTCGGCCCAACGGTTGCTGATCGACCTGCTGATGGCAGGGCCGAGCCTCGTCGGGGTGTGGGTCGAGCTCGACTTCGCTGGTGTCATCGATCGGCTGCTGCCGGAGTGGGCAGCCATCCGGCTGCGCGGGTCGTCGTCGCCGGTGCATCGCTTCACGGTCGACCGGCACAGTCTCGAGACCTGCGTCTATGCCGCCGAGGTGCAGCGCGACGTCGCGCGTCCTGACCTGCTCGCGGTCGCGGCGCTGCTGCACGACATCGGCAAGGGCGTCGACGGCGATCATTCAGAGGTCGGGGAGCCGATGGCCGTGGGCATCGCGACGCGCTGGGGCTTCACGCCCGCGGACGCTGCGGTGATCGGCAGGCTGGTCCGGTGGCACCTGCTGCTTCCGACGATCGCCACCCGGCGCGACATCGAGGACCCGTCGACCGCGGCCAACGTCGCCGAGATCGTCGGGTCCGACGACTTCCTCGACCTGCTCGCGGCGCTCACGGGTGCTGATGCGCAGGCCACCAGCCCGGCGGCGTGGTCGACCTGGCGTCAGGGTCTCGTGGTGGGTCTCGTCGACAAGGTGAGGGAGGTGCTCGACGACTCGGTCAGGACCCCCGATCCCGAGGCCTACGAGGGGTGGCCTGCCGACGTGCCGATTCCCGATCACGGGGCAACCGGCCCAGCCGACTTCACGCTGACGGTCGAGTCGCACGGGGAGGTCTCGTTGCTCAAGATCGTCACCGCCAACCGCCGCGGCGTCATCGCAGACCTCGCCGGTGGGCTGGCCCTCGCGGGGCTCGCGATCCGCTCGGCGCGCACCGTCACCCTCGGCGACGCGGCGGTGTCGCTGTGGGAGGTCGGCCGCCCGGACATCGACGCGGCGAGGCTGACCGAACGACTCCGACCGGCCATGGCCGGAGAGCTCGACCTCGCCGGACGTCTCGAGCTGACCTCGATCGCCGATGCGAAAGACGCACGCGTCCGACTCCTCGCCCGGTTGTCCGAGACGGCGACGCTGATCGAGGTGCGCACCCGCGACCGGCGCGGTCTGGTCTGGACGGTGTGTGACGCCATCGCTGGCCTGGGGCTCTCGATCCGGTCGGCCCACATGTCGACGTACGGCGAGGAGGTGCGCGACGTCTTCTACGTCGTCGGTGCCGACGGTCAGCGACTCCAGGACGAAGCGGCGGCAGCTCTACGCGAGACCGTGGCTGCAGCCCTCTCCTGACCCACCTCGTTGGGCGGTGCCTCAGCGTCCACGCCGAGCCGAGTCATCCCGACAGCGGTGCCTCAGCGTCCACGCCGAGCCGAACCTTGGACGCCAACCCACCGCCGCGGGGTTGGGGTGGACGCTGACCCACCGCCCGGTCGGGGGATGGGCGGTGGCGCTCTCGGATAGGCTTGCACAAACCCCTCAACCCGACCCGAGGATGCCTCCGCCCCATGTTCGACACCCTGCAAGATCGGCTGCAGTCAGCGTTCAAGAACCTGCGCGGCAAGGGTCGCCTGTCCGAGGCTGACATCGATGCTGTTGCACGCGAGATCCGCATCGCACTGCTCGATGCCGATGTCGCCGTGTCGGTCGTGCGGGAGTTCATCGCCAACGTCAAGGAACGTGCCTCCGGCGCCGAGGTCAGCCAGTCGCTCAACCCCGCGCAGCAGGTCATCAAGATCGTCAACGACGAGCTCGTCGCAATCCTCGGTGGTGAGACCCGGCGTATCCGCTACGCCAAGAACCCGCCCACCGTCATCATGCTGGCCGGTCTCCAGGGTGCGGGCAAGACGACGCTCGCCGGCAAGCTCGGCCTGTGGCTCAAGGAGCAGGGCAAGTCGCCGATGCTCGTGGCCGCCGACCTCCAGCGCCCCAACGCCGTCACCCAGCTCGAGGTCGTGGGCAAGCAGGCCGGCGTCACGGTCTACGCTCCCGAGCCGGGCAACGGCGTCGGCGACCCGGTCAAGGTGGCGCGCGACGGCCTGGCCGAAGCCCGCCGCACCCTGCACGACGTGGTCGTCGTCGACACCGCCGGACGCCTCGGCATCGACGCTGACCTGATGCAGCAGGCGGCCGACATCCGTGCCGCCGTCGACCCCGACGAGGTGCTCTTCGTCATCGACGCGATGATCGGTCAGGATGCTGTCGTCACGGCGCAGGCATTCCTCGAAGGTGTCGACTTCACCGGTGTGGTGCTGACCAAGCTCGATGGCGACGCTCGCGGCGGTGCTGCGCTTTCCGTCCGCTCCATCACCGGCCGCCCGATCATGTTCGCGTCCACCGGCGAGAAGCTCACCGACTTCGATGCCTTCCACCCCGACCGCATGGCCTCGCGCATCCTCGACATGGGCGACGTGATGACGCTCATCGAGCAGGCCGAGAAGGCGTTCGATGCTGACGAGGCCGCCAAGGCTGCCGAGAAGCTCACCGGTGGTTCGTTCACGCTGCAGGACTTCCTCGGTCAGATGGAAGCCATGGCCAAGATGGGCTCGATGTCCAAGATCGTGGGCATGCTCCCCGGCATGGGCCAGTTCAAGGAGCAGCTCGCCAACTTCGACGAGCGTGAGGTCGACCGCATCAAGGCCATCATCTTGTCGATGACACCCACCGAGCGCGACAACCCCAAGATGATCGACGGTTCGCGACGGGCACGTATCTCCAAGGGCTCCGGCACGCAGGTCAAGGACGTCAACCAGCTCGTCGACCGTTTCTTCGAGGCGCGCAAGATGATGCAGCAGATGGCCAAGGGCGGCGGCATGCCGGGAATGCCCGGAATGGGAGGCATGCCGGGTATGCCCGGACTGCCAGGCTCCGGCAAGCGGGCCGGTGCCAAGCAGAAGCCCAAGAGCAAGAAGGGCAAGCGCGTCTCGGGCAACCCTGCCAAGCGAGCAGCCTCGGCCGTGGAGGCTCCCAAGCCCGACGGTGCGAGCGCCTTCGGTTTCCCCGCAGGCCGCAAGGACGACTTCGAGCTGCCCAAGGAGCTCAAGGACCTCCTGTGACACAGAGGGGCGTGCACCGGCCGGTCTCTGTCCGGACATACAGTCGAAGGCATGAGTCAGCCGCACCTGGTCGTGGTCATGGGCATCTCCGGAGTCGGCAAGTCTGCGGTGGGCCGAGAGCTCGCCGAGCGTGAGCACGTGCCCTACGCCGACGGCGATGATTTTCACTCCGAGTCGAACATCGCCAAGATGTCCGCCGGCACACCCTTGACCGATCAGGACCGGTGGCCGTGGCTCGATGCGATCGGCGCCTGGCTCGCCGAGCATGACGGTGAGGGCGGTGTGGTCAGCTGCTCGGCCCTCAGACGCGCCTACCGTGACGTCCTCGTGGCGGCCGCACCCCGCACGACGTTCCTGCACCTGACGGGTGCGCACGGCCTCATCGTGAAGCGGATGCAGGGACGCGACCACTTCATGCCGACATCGTTGCTGGAGTCGCAGGAGAAGACTCTCGAGCCGCTGCAGGACGACGAGCACGGCTGGGCCTTCGACGTCGCTCCGACACCGGCCGAGATCATCGATGGGTTCCTCGGAGAAGTCGAGCTGTCAGAAGGCGGTCACGCGTGATCCTCCACGCCCTCGCCACGGCAGACGTACCCGAACCGGTCAAGGCCGTCGCGGGCACGGGCCAGCTCATGGCGGCTGCACTGATCGGCATCGTCGTGATCGTCGTGCTCATCACGGTCGTCAAGCTGCACCCGTTCCTCGGGCTGACCGTCGGCTCGATCCTCGTGGGTGCCATCGCCGGGCGCCCCCTCGCCGACATCCTCGTGAGCTACACGAAAGGCGTCGGCGACACCGTCGCGAGCGTCGGCACCCTCATCGCCCTCGGCGCGATGTTCGGCAAGCTGCTGGCCGACTCCGGCGGAGCCGACCAGATCGTCGACACCATCGTGAGCCACTCCACGACCCGTACGCTGCCGTGGGCCATGGCGCTGATCGGCGCCATCATCGGGTTGCCCATGTTCTTCGAGATCGGGCTGGTCCTGGTCATCCCGGTCGTGTTCCTCGTGGCCCAGAGGACGCAGCAGTCGATCATCGCGCTCGGCATCCCGGCGTTGGCCGGCCTCTCGGCAATGCACGGCTTCGTCCCGCCCCACCCGGGCCCGCTCACCGCGGTCGGCCTGCTCAACGCCGATCTCGGACTCACGTTGGGGCTCGGCATCCTCGTCGCGATCCCGGCGATCATCGTCTCGGGTCCGCTGTTCGCCCGTGTCGCGGCGCGCTGGGTCGACGTGCCTGCGCCATCGTCGTTCGAGGCACCGGAGCCCCGCAAGAACCGGCCGTCGTTCCCGGTCACGCTCGGCACGGTGCTGCTACCGGTGGTGCTGATGTTGGGCAAGACCGTCGCCGACGCCATCTCACCCGATGCGAAGGGCCCCGTGGCGACGGGGCTCGACTTCATCGGTACGCCGCTGGTCGCCCTGCTGCTGTCAGTGCTCGTCGCGATGCTGACGCTGGGCCGCGGGGGAGGCATGAGCCGCGACGAGATCATGTCGACGGTCGAGAAGGGCCTGCCCCCGATCGCCGGCATCGTGTTCATCGTGGCTGCTGGCGGCGGGTTCAAGCAGACCCTCATCGACACCGGTATCGCGGAGGTCGTGGCCAGCTGGGTGCAGGACAGCGGCTTCTCGATCCTTCTGCTCGCGTGGCTCGTCGCGGTGTTCATCCGGGTTGCCACGGGGTCAGCGACGGTCGCCACGGTCACCGCCGCGGGAATCATCGCCCCCATCGCCGCGCAGCAGGGCACCACCGAGGTGTCGCTGCTGGTGCTGGCCATCGGCGCGGGCTCATTGTTCTTCTCCCACGTCAACGACGCAGGGTTCTGGCTCGTCAAGGAGTACTTCGGGCTCACCGTCGGACAAACGATCAAGACGTGGTCGTTGATGGAGACCGTCCTCTCGGTGACCGGTCTTGTCACCGTCCTGGGCGTGGGCCTCGTCATCTGACCTTGCCCCGAAACCCGGGACGTTCGTCGTGCTGACCGGTCGTCGCGCGCAGGTAGGTTTGGGCAATGCTCATCCCGCTCCTGCGGACCTATCTCGCCCCTTACAAGCGACCCATCGCCCTCGTCCTGGTCTTCCAGCTCACCCAGACCCTCGCCAACCTCTATCTGCCCGGTCTCAACGCCGACATCATCGACAAGGGCATCGTCGGCGGTGACACGGGGTTCATCATCGACACCGGCATGACGATGCTGGCGATCACGGTGCTCCAGGTGCTGTGCACCGTCATCGCGGTCTACTTCGGCGCCCGCACCTCGATGGCCCTCGGCCGCGATCTGCGTGCGGGCGTTTTCGGCAAGGTCGAGACCTTCGCCGCCCGAGAGATGACGCAGCTGGGCGCACCCACGCTCATCACCCGCACCACCAACGACGTCCAGCAGGTGCAGCTGATCGTCTTCATGGCCCTCACCCTGCTCGTCGCGGCACCGATCATGGCGTTCGGCGGCGTGTTCATGGCGCTGCGCCAGGATGTCCAGCTGTCGGGCCTGCTGTTGCTCGTCATCCCCACGCTCATCGTCAGCATCGGGCTGGTCATCCGGCAGATGCGGCCCCTGTTCCGACAGATGCAGACCAAGATCGACACGATCAACGGGGTGATGCGCGAACAGATCATGGGCATCCGCGTGATCCGAGCGTTCGTCAAGGAGGACTACGAGGCCCAACGTTTCGGCGACGCCAACCGCGACAACATGGAGGTCGCCATCGCGGTCGGCAGGCTGATGTCCATGATGTTCCCCATCGTCATGCTGATCATGAACGCCTCGGTGGTCCTGGCGACCCTGTTCGGCGGCTACCGGATCAGCAGCGGGCAGCTCGACGTCGGCACGCTGACGGCGTTCCAGAACTACCTCGTGCAGATCCTGATGTCGGTCATGATGGCGACGTTCATGCTGATGCTGTGGCCGCGGGCCGAGGTCTCCGCGGAGCGCATCACCGAGATACTTCAGACCGAGCCGAGCGTCCTCGCGCCCGACGGAGCCCCAAGGGTGCAGCTTCGTGGTGGCCGTGTCGACCTGCACGGAGCATCGTTCGCCTTCCCGGGGGCCGAGCAGGACGTCCTGCACGAGATCGACCTCGTGGCGAGGCCCGGTGAGACCACCGCGATCATCGGGTCGACCGGCAGTGGCAAGTCGACGCTGCTGGGACTCATCCCGCGCCTGTTCGACGTCACCGCCGGGTCGGTCAAGATCGATGGTCACGAGCTGCGGTCGCTGCATCCGGAGGACGTCTGGGGGTCCATCGGCCTTGTGCCCCAACGACCTTTCCTGTTCAGCGGCACCGTCGCGTCCAACCTTCGCTACGGCAGGCCCGATGCCACCGACGCCGAGCTGTGGGAGGCGCTCGAGATCGCGCAGGCCACCGACTTCGTCACCCGGATGCCCCAACAGCTCGACGCGCCCATCTCGCAGGGGGGCACCAACGTCTCCGGTGGCCAGCGCCAGCGACTCGCCATCGCGCGGGCCCTCGTCAAGCGCCCCCCGATCTACCTGTTCGACGACTCCTTCTCGGCCCTCGACTACGCCACCGATGCGGCACTGAGGGCTGCGCTGCTCACCGTCACCACCGATGCGGCCGTCGTCATCGTCGCCCAGCGGGTGTCGACGATCCGCAACGCCGACCGCATCGTCGTGCTCGACGAGGGCCGGGTGGTCGGCACCGGCACCCACCCCGAGCTCATGGCGGCGTGCGACGTCTATCGCGAGATCGTGCTCTCCCAGCTCACCGAGGAGGAGGCGGCATGAGCGGCCGCGGGCCCGGCGGTGGGATGGTCGGCATGGGCATGCCGCCCGCGCGGGCGAGCACCTTCGGGGTCACGTTCCGCCGCCTGGCCGATCGGCTGCTTCGCAACCGCCTTCTCGTCTGGGGGGTCGTGGCATTCGGTGTGGTGGCGACCGCCATGTCAGTGGTCGGTCCCAAGGTGCTCGGGCGGGCGACCGACATCCTGTTCACCGGCTACCTCTCGGGCCAGTTCCCCGCCGGCTCCACCAAGGCAGAGATCGTTGCTCGTCTGCGCCAAGCCGGCGAGGACAAGCGCGCCTCGCTGGTCGCCTCGGTCGACCTCAAGCCGGGCGCCGGCATCGACTTCAGGAGCCTCTACCTCGTTCTCGGTGGCGTGCTGGTGCTCTACGTCCTGGCATCGCTGCTCCAGTGGTTCCAGGGGCGGCTCACCACCGTCGTCGTGCAGAGCACCGTCGCCGACCTCCGCAACGATGTCGAGGCCAAGATCAACCGGCTGCCGTTGTCGTACTTCGATCGCACTGACCGCGGTGAGGTGCTGTCCCGCACGACCAACGACATCGACAACATCGCGCAGTCGTTCCAGCAGTCCATGAGTCAGCTGCTCAGCTCGATCCTGATGGTCGTCGGCACTCTTGCCATGATGCTCGTCATCTCGCCGTTGCTGTCACTCGTGGCGGTGCTCACGCTGCCGCTGGCATTCGTCATCACGAGAGCCGTCACCAGGCGTTCGCAGCCGGAGTTCATGAAGCAGTGGTCCAGCACGGGGCGGCTGAACGGACACATCGAGGAGGTCTTCACCGGGCACGAGGTCGTCAAGGTGTTCGGGCGGCAGGCCGAGGCGCGTGAGGTGTTCGATCAGCGCAACGAGGAGCTCTTCAGCTCGGCGTTCAAGGCGCAGTTCATCTCCGGTGTCATCCAGCCCGTGATGATGTTCGTGTCCAACATCAACTACGTCCTCGTCGCGGTGATCGGAGGCCTGCGGGTCGCATCAGGCACCCTCAGCATCGGTGACGTGCAGGCCTTCATCCAGTACTCGAGGCAGTTCACCCAGCCGCTCACGCAGGTCGCCTCCATGATCAACCTGCTGCAGTCGGGCGTCGCCTCCGCCGAGCGGGTGTTCGCGCTGCTCGACGAGAGGGAGGAGAGCGCTGACAAGGCCGACGCGCCGTTCCCCGACCCGGTTCGTGGCCGGGTGGTCTTCGAGGACGTGTCGTTCTCCTACCAGCCTGACGAGCCTCTGATCGACCACCTCGACCTCACGGCCGAGCCGGGTCAGACAGTCGCGATCGTCGGCCCCACCGGTGCCGGCAAGACGACTCTGACCAATCTCATCCTGCGGTTCTACGACGTGCAGGGCGGTCGCATCACGCTCGACGGCGTCGACATCGCCCACATGGACCGGGGGCTGCTGCGAGAGAACTTCGGGGTCGTCCTGCAGGACACCTGGCTGTTCAAGGGCACGATCCGCGACAACATCGCCTACGGGGCGCACCGTGCCGTGGAGGCCGACGTCATCGCCGCGGCCGAGGCTGCGTACGTCGACCACTTCGTCCGCACGCTGCCCGATGGCTACGACACCGTGATCGAGGACGAGGGCGCCAACGTCAGCGCTGGCCAGCGCCAGCTGTTGACCATTGCGCGAGCCTTCCTCGCCGACCCGGCGATCCTGGTGCTCGACGAAGCCACCAGCTCGGTCGACACCCGCACGGAGGCGCTGGTGCAGGGCGCCATGGAGCAGCTGCGTTCAGGCCGTACCTCGTTCGTCATCGCGCACCGGCTCTCCACGATCCGTGACGCCGACCACATCATCGTGATGGAGGACGGCCACATCGTGGAGCAGGGCACGCACGACTTGCTACGGGCAGCAGGCGGCGCCTATGAACGTCTCTACTCGGCCCAGTTCAGCGGAGCGGCCAGCTGACGGATCGTCGTCGGGTCCTTCCCCTGGACCCACGCCGTCGGCCACGATGGCAGGACAGACCGATCACGAGGAGACCACCATGGCGACCACGCTCAACCCGTACCTGAGCTTCCGCGGCCAGGCCAGACAGGCGATGGAGTTCTACCGATCCGTGCTCGGCGGCGAGCTCGGCACCACCACCTTCGGCGAAGCCATGCCCGACAGCGTCACAGCGGAGGAGCAGGACAACCTGATGCACGCTCAGCTCGTCAGCACGGCAGGGCTCGTGCTGATGGGTTCGGACGCCCCCATGTCGATGGCGTTCGAGGCAGGCTCGAACATCTCCGTCTCGCTCAGCGGCAGCGATGAGGCCGAGCTCACCGGCTACTACGACGGGTTCAGCGCGGCGGGCACGATCCTCGAACCGCTGGCCAAGGCGCCATGGGGCGACAGCTTCGGCATGGTCAGGGACCAGTTCGGGGTGGTCTGGATGTTCAACATCGGCAGCTCGCCGGTCTGACCCGGTACCCGGGTGTCTCAGGCCTTCTTGACGATGCTCGACTTGAGCTGCATCGATCCGAACCCGTCGACCTTGCAGTCGATGTCGTGGCCATCACCAGCATCGACGAGCCGGATGTTGCGCACCTTGGTGCCGACCTTGATCGACAGCGACTGGCCCTTCACCTTGAGGTCCTTGATCACGGTGACGGAGTCGCCGTCGGCGAGAACATTGCCGAAGGCGTCCTTCACCAGACGTTCACCGGGGGAGTCGTCGGTGTCTGCGGCATCTGACGCCGACCACTCGTGGGCGCACTCGGGGCACACCAGCAGCGTGCCCATCTCATAGGTGTACTCGCATGAGCACTGGGGGCATGGCGGCAGGTTCACGGGCACAGGCTATCTGCACCTCACTGTCACTTGGTTGATGGCTGTCACGACAATGGGCACATGAGCCACGTTCGCTACGACGTCGACGACTCCATCTGCACGATCACGATGGACAGGCCGGAAGTGCGCAATGCCGTCGACGGCCCGATGGCCGCCGGACTGCACGACGCGTTCCTCCGGTTCGAGGAGGACGACTCGTTGGCGGTCGCCGTGCTCACCGGTGCTGGTGGGACATTCTGTTCCGGCGCCGATCTGTCCGCAGTCGACGATCCCGACCGCCGACCCGAGCTGGACCCCGAGGGGCTGGGCCGTGGGCCGATGGGCCCCAGCAGGATGCAATTGCGCAAGCCAGTCATTGCCGCGGTCGCGGGTCACGCGGTCGCCGGTGGGCTCGAGCTGGCTCTTCTTGCCGACCTCCGCGTCGTCGAGGAGGACGCCGTCTTCGGTGTGTTCTGCCGACGCTGGGGGGTGCCGTTGATCGACGGAGGGACGGTGCGACTGCCGCGCATCGTGGGCCAGGGCCGGGCGCTCGACATGATCCTCACCGGTCGACCCGTCGATGCGCACGAGGCGCTGCAGATGGGTCTGGCCAACCGGGTCGTGCCGGTGGGGGAGTCGCTCACCGTCGCACATGCACTGGCCGAGCAGATTGCTGCCTTCCCGGCGGAGTGCATGCGGGCCGACCGGGCGTCTGCCTACCGGCAGTGGGACCTGCCGCTCGATGCGGCTCTGCGGTTTGAAGGTGTTCAGGGTGTCCCGATCGTGCTGCTCGAGGGCGTCGACGGGGCAGCTCGTTTCACCCGTGGTGAGGGGCGCCACGGCGACTTCTGACTGCACCCGGGCGGACAGCTCGATGCCGGATTGGAGCCTGCCCCGGAGTTCTGGCAGAATGATTCCTTGCGTCCGGAACGCGCGAGGACCCTCTCATCTTCGCGCCACCCGGCTCACCGATTTCGTCGGCCGTGTCCCCATGCGGCACCGGCAGGTCATCACATTCAAAATTCCAAGGAGACACCACACTCGTGGCAGTCAAGATTCGCCTGAAGCGTATGGGCAAGATCCGCACCCCGTTCTACCGCATCGTCGTCGCCGACTCGCGCACCAAGCGCGACGGTCGGGTCATCGAGGAGATCGGCACGTACAACCCCAAGGCCGACCCGTCGATCATCACGGTCAACGGTGAGCGCGCTCAGTACTGGCTCGGAGTCGGCGCTCAGCCGACCGAGGCCGTCGCTGCGCTCCTGAAGATCACCGGCGACATCGGTGGCAAGAACACCATGAAGTTCGCCGAGGAGAAGCGCAGCAAGGAAGACATCTTCCAGGACGCCCTCAAGGAGATGCACAGCGAGAGCAAGTCTGACGCGACGACCAAGAAGGCGGCCGCTAAGAAGGCCGCCGCCAAGGTCGAGGAGCCGAAGGCCGACGACGCCAAGGCCGACAAGCCCAAGGCTGACAAGCCGAAGGCTGATGACGCCAAGGCTGACAAGCCGAAGGCCGACGACGCGAAGGCTGAGGAGCCGAAGGCTGATGACGCCAAGGCCGAGACGCCGAAGGCTGATGACGCCAAGGCTGAGGAGCCGAAGGCTGATGAGGCTCCCGCTGACGGGGCCAAGGCCTGATCGTGGCCGCCCCCCTCATCGAGGTCATCGAGCATCTCGTCTCCGGCATTGTCGACAGTCCTGACGATGTCGTCGTGCGTGCCAAGCAGACCCGCAACGGCGAGCTGTTCGAGGTCAGGGTCAACCCCGACGACCTCGGCAAGGTCATCGGTCGCCAGGGCCGCACGGCCACGGCCATCCGCAAGGTCGCGGGCGCAATCGCCGGAAGTGGCGGCGCGCGCATCGACTTCGTGGACGTCGACCGCCGGAGCTGATCCGTGCAGGTCGTCATCGGCCGCATCGGCCGCGCACACGGCATCCGCGGAGAGCTGAACGTCGACATCCGCACTGACGAGCCCGAACGGCGATTCGCCCCGGGCTCGTCAGTCGTCTGTGGCGACCGCACGCTCACCATCGCGACGTCCAGACACCACAGCGGACGACTCGTCGTCTCTTTCACCGAGATCCCCGACCGCACCGCCGCAGAGGGCCTGCACGGTCGGACCATCGAGATGCTGATCGACCCGAGCGATGTCCCGCACGACCCCGAGGAGTTCTACGACCACCAGCTCGTCGGGCTCGAGGTGCGTGCCGGTGGCGTGGCCGTGGGCGTCGTCACCGGCATCTTGCATCTTCCGCACCAGGACACCCTGACCGTCGACATCGACGGTCGCGAGGTGTTCGTGCCCTTCGTCACCGAGCTCGTCCCTGTGATCGACGTCCCCGGCGGTTTT
This sequence comes from Aeromicrobium sp., assembly GCF_014378035.1. Classification (GTDB taxonomy): domain Bacteria; phylum Actinomycetota; class Actinomycetes; order Propionibacteriales; family Nocardioidaceae; genus Aeromicrobium. The sequence continues at coordinate 19,802 of NZ_JACMOM010000320.1, forward strand.
GTCACGGTCAAGGACATCGACGGTTTGCTCGACCCGACCAAGGCCGACAACGCTGCCACTGATTCGACGTCCTGAGGTCCGCATGCAGATCGATGTCGTCTCCATCTTCCCGGCCTACCTCGACGTCCTGCAGCTGTCACTCGCGGGCAAGGCGCAGTCGTCCGGCCTGCTGCAGTTCGCGGCGCACGACCTACGTGACTTCACTCGCGACAAGCATCGCAGCGTCGACGACACCCCTTACGGCGGCGGTGCGGGCATGGTCATGAAACCCGAGCCGTGGGGAGCTGCGCTCGATGCTTTGACGACGGGGGCCACCGTCGTCATCGTGCCGACGCCGTCGGGCACCCCCTTCACCCAGCGCGACGCCGAGAGGCTCAGCGCCGTGCCGCACCTGCTCTTCGCCTGCGGACGCTACGAGGGCATCGACCAGCGAGTCATCGATCATGCGGCGGAACGGGGGCGGGTCGAGGAAATTTCTCTCGGCGACTTCGTGCTCAACGGGGGAGAGGTGGCGGCGCTGGCCATGATCGAGGCGATAGTGCGGCTGATTCCCGGCTTCATGGGCAACGCGGGTTCGCTCGTCGAGGAATCGCACGGCGAGGCCGGCCTGCTCGAGTACCCCGTGTACACCAAGCCGTCCAGCTGGCGCGGGCTCGACGTGCCCGACGTGCTGCTGTCGGGCAACCATGGCGCCATTGCCGCGTGGCGTCTCGAGCAGGCCCGTGCGCGCACGCAGGAACGCCGTCCCGACCTTCTCGGCTGAGCCGCCGCGCCGGTTGCGAGGGGACAGCGGTCAGAGGTCACCCTCGAGGAACTGGGCGCGACCGTAGCCGAACGACCAGTCGGCCTGGGTGTTCTCGACGACCGAGACCACGAGGTCCTTCGGGTCGAGGCCGACGCTGTCGTGCAGCCGTGACGCCAGCGCGGCGTAGAGCGCGGTCTTCTGTGCGGTGTTGCGACCCTGCTGCGTGACCTGCACGATGACCACGTCGTCAGACCGCTCGAAGCCGAGTCCGGTGTCGAGCGCGATGATCCGACCAGGCCGGTGTTCGCTGATCACCTGATAGCGATCGCGCTCGGGCGCTGCAAAGACGTCGACCATCACGTCCTGCACAGTTTGGGCGAGGTCGGAAAGCCGGTCGTCGGACCAGCGGTCCTGGATGACGTCGATACGAACGAGCGGCACGGATTCCTCCTGCGGATGGCGGTGGGTTGACGTCGGTGCAACGTTGGACGGTGGCCAGGTGTTCCTGCGACCGACGCGATTTCCTGTGCACCGCACGCGTGTGGCAACATTGACCCTTGGCGCTGGACGGATCTGCCGCAGGGGACCGTCGCACACCGCCGCTCAACCTTCACACACGAACCGATCCGTGGGTGACCTGTGGCACCACCGAGGAGCAGACCATGACCAACATCATCGATCAGGTTGCGAGCGCATCACTGCGCACCGACCTCCCCGACTTCCGCGCCGGTGACACGCTTGACGTGCACGTCAAGGTCATCGAGGGCAGCCGCTCGCGCATCCAGGTCTTCAAGGGTGTCTGCATCAAGGTGCAGGGCTCGGGTGTCGGCCGCACGTTCACGGTCCGCAAGGTCAGCTTCGGTGTCGGTGTCGAGCGCACGTTCCCGCTCCACACACCTGTGATCGACAAGATCGAGGTCGCCATCCGCGGTGACGTCCGACGGGCCAAGCTCTACTACCTGCGCAACCTCCGCGGCAAGGCCGCGAAGATCAAGGAAAAGCGCGACGTCTGAGCGCCGGTCCGTTGATAGCCCCGGCTAGGCTCTGCGCGTGACCCAGAAGAGCCAGAAAAGACAGTTGCCCGTCTGGCAGGAGTCGATTCTCCTGGTCGTCACCGCCATGGTGATGGCAGTCATCGTCAAGACGTTCTTCCTGCAGGCGTTTTACATTCCATCGGAGTCGATGGAGCCCACGATGCTCGTCAACGACAAGATCTTGGTGCAGAAGGTCTCCTACTGGACTGGTGACGTCAAGCGTGGCGACATCGTCGTCTTCGACGATCCGGGAGGGTGGCTCGACGCGGCCGACTCGCGCAAGGCGAACAACCCGTTGCAGCGCGCGCTCGAGACGGTGGGGCTCTTCCCGACTGGTGGCCATCTCATCAAGAGGGTCGTCGGTGTCGGTGGCGACGAGGTCAAGTGCTGCAGCGACGGCAAGCTCACCGTCAACGGCACCAAGCTCGATGAGCCCTACCTGCTCGACGAGTCGGCCACGAAGGACATCGTCTTCGACGTCAAGGTGCCGAAGAACCACCTCTGGGTGATGGGCGACAACCGGGGCAACTCGGCCGACTCGCGCGTGCACCAGGGCGATCCGGGCGGCGGGTTCATCCGTGAGCAGACCGTGGTCGGCAAGGCATGGCTCCGAGTGTGGCCACTGGGTCGTGCCGGGTTCATCCACAAGCCCGAGGCCTTTGCCGGCGTCAACGGCAAATGACTCGTCTGGCCAAGGGTGCGACCATCCGGCGCGACGCTGGGCTCTACGGCTACGAGCGTGCCCTCGCCCGTCAGGGCCTCCACCCGGTGGCAGGCGTCGACGAGGCGGGTCGGGGGGCGTGCGCCGGACCGTTGGTCGCCTCGGCGGTCGTGCTCGATCGGTCCATCGCCGGTCTCGCCGACTCCAAGCTGCTCTCACAGCGGCGCCGCGAGGTGTGCTTCGACCTCATCATGGAGCGCGCGGTCGACGTGGCGGTCGTGATCGTGCAGGCAGCCGAGTGCGATCGGATGGGCTTGCACGTGGCCAATATTGCGGCCTTGCGGCGAGCTCTCGCCCGTCTCACGGTGCGTCCCGGCTACGTGCTCACCGACGGCTTTCCCGTCGACGGTCTCGGGGTGCCCGGGCTCGCGGTGTGGAAGGGCGATCGGGTCGCGGCATCGATTGCTGCGGCGTCTGTCATCGCCAAGGTGACACGCGACCGCATCATGGTGCAGATGCACGGGGACTTCCCGGCATACGATTTCGCCACGCACAAGGGTTACTGCACGGCTGTGCACCAAGACGCGCTCCGGCTGCACGGGCCGTGCGACGAGCACCGCAAGACCTACGTGAACGTACGAGCCGCCATGGAGGACCGATGACCGAGAGCACCGAGGTGAAGGCATGAGCTCTGAGGATCTCGAGCGTTACGAGTCGGAGATGGAGCTGTCGCTGTACCGCGAGTACCGCGACGTCGTCTCGATCTTCAAGTACGTCGTCGAGACCGATCGGCGTTTCTACCTGTGCAACTCGGTCGACGTGAAGGTGCGGTCCGAGACCGGCGATGCCTACTTCGAGGTGTCGATGAGCGATGCGTGGGTGTGGGACATCTACCGGCCCGCGCGGTTCGCCAAGAGCGTCAAGGTCCTCACCTTCAAGGACGTCAACGTCGAAGAGCTGCAGGACTCCGACTTCAAGATGCCCGGCACCGACTGAACCTGTCCACAGCCCACTGACAATGGCGGGGATGTCCACAGCACGGCCGAACGTCCCTGACGGTCGCAGTCCCGCGTCGCAAGTCTGGTGCGATGACTTATGCGCGCAACAAGGCACTCGGTGACTTCGGCGAGGCAGTGGCAGCCCATCACCTGATGTCGCTCGGCATGGTGATCCTCGCCCGGCAGTGGACGTGCCGGTTCGGTGAGATCGACATCGTGGCCCGCGACGGCTCGACCCTCGTCATCTGTGAGGTCAAGACCCGCACGAGCACGACGTACGGGGGGCCGTTCGAGGCGGTCACGGGTCACAAGGCCGCCCGGCTGCGACGGCTCGCGACGCATTGGCTCGAGGTGCACGACGTCGACCCGCCGAGCGTGCGCATCGATGTCGTCTCGGTGGTCGTGCCGGCCCGTGGAGCGCCGGTCGTCGCGCGCATCGCCGGTGTCGCCTGATGGCCTCCGCGACTCACTCGGTCACGCTCGACGGGCTCGCAGGTCGTCCCATCGAGGTGGAGGTCGACATCTCCGGTGGGCTGCCCACGACGGTGCTCGTCGGACTTGCCGACACGATGGTCAACGAGGCACGCGACCGGTGTCGCTCGGCGGTGTCCAACTCCGGCACGACGTGGCCCGACCAGCGAGTGACGATCAACTTGGCGCCGTCGACGCTGCCCAAGTCCGGCTCGCACTACGACCTGGCCATCGCGTTGGCGGTCTTTGCCGCCAAGTCCTTGGTGCCGGCAGAGAGCCTCGCCGGCGCAGCCTTCCTCGGCGAGCTCGCGCTCGACGGGCGGCTTCGCGCCATCCGTGGCGTCCTGCCAGCCACGCTGGCCGCGGCAGAGGCAGGCTTCGAGCGCATCTTCGTCCCCGAGGTCAACGTCCCCGAGGCCGAGCTGGTCGAGGGCATCACGGTCGTGGGCGTGCGGTCACTACGACAGGCGGTGGCACTCCTCACCGGCGGTGAGGAGCCCGACGACCCGCCTGTGCCGCCGCTCGACGACCTCCCGTCGATGTCCTGGACGTCGGGTGAGCGGCTTGCCCATCTCGACCTCGCCGACATCGCAGGCCAGGAGGACTCCCGCATGGCTCTCGTGGTCGCGGCTGCCGGCGGGCATCACCTGCTGATGACCGGCCCGCCTGGCATCGGCAAGACGATGCTCGCGCAGAGACTGCCGGGTCTGCTTCCCGACCTCTCGTACGAGCAGTCGCTCGCGGTCAGTGCCGTTCATTCAGTGGCGGGTGTCCTGCCAAGCGCCTCACCGCTGCTGCTGCGGCCGCCGTTTCTCGACCCGCACCACACGGCGAGTGCGGTCTCGATCGTCGGCGGCGGGAGCAGGACGATCCGTCCCGGTGCCCTCTCGTTGGCACACCACGGCGTCCTGTTCCTCGACGAGGCGCCGGAGTTCGCCTCCAACGTGCTCGAGGCGCTGAGGCAGCCCCTCGAGAGTGGCCGGGTCGTGGTCTCGCGTGCCGCCCAGACCGCGGCCTACCCAGCGCGGTTCCAGCTCGTGCTCGCGGCCAACCCGTGCCCGTGCGGTCTCAGCTCGTCGGTCAGCGACCTGTGCCGCTGCACGCCCCTGATGCGTCGTCGCTACTCCGATCGGTTGTCGGGGCCCATCCGCGACCGCATCGACATCCAGCGGTCGCTGACGGCGCTGTCCCGGCCCGAGCTCGTCAACGCCCTGACCGGCGCGAGATCCACCGCTGAGCTCGCCGGCGAGGTGGCGCAGGCCCGTGAGCGACAAGCCCGCCGACTCCGGGCGACGTCCTGGCGGCTCAACAGCGAGGTTCCGGGCACTGAGCTGCGCAAGCACTGGCCCGTCAGCGACAGGGGCCGGGCGCTGCCCGACCAGCAGCTCCGCAGCCAGAAGCTCAACGCGAGATCGGCCGACCGCATCCTGCGGCTGTCATGGAGCCTTGCCGACCTCGTGGGGCACGACATCCCGTCGGGCGACGACGTCGGCTCAGCCCTGGCGCTGCGCCGTGGCACGCCGCTCGGCGGGGCGCTGCGCGACATGGTGCAGGCGTCGTGAGCTCGACCCGGCAGGATCGCCTGGCCCTGAGCCTCGTCGTCGAACCCGGCGACCCACGGCTGCGCGACCTGCTGCTCGATCTCGAGCCGGGCGCGATCGTCGCTGCTGTCCGCGGCCGTCACGCACGCGGGCAACCACGTGTGCCGGAGGCCTGGTCGGAGCGGGGCCACGACCTCGACCGGACCGTCGAGACGGCGAGGGCCAGGGCGGCGGCCGGGGGTCTGCGTTGGCTGTGTCCGGGCGACCACGGGTGGCCGGGGGCACTGTCCGACCTCGACCACGTCGAGCCGCTGCACGGCGCGACCGGCGCCCCGCTCGGCCTGTGGGTGCGGGGCAAGAGCAACCTGGCTGCGCTGAGCCAGACCAGTGTCGCGATCGTCGGCGCCCGTGAGTGCACGACGTACGGTGCCGAGTGCGCGTCCGAGCTCGCGATCGACTGTGCAGATGCGGGTTACACCGTCATCAGCGGTGCTGCCTACGGTGTCGACGGTTGTGCCCACCGGGGAGCGGTGATGATGGGCTCTCCCACCGTGGCGGTTCTGGCCTGCGGGGCCGACATTGACTACCCGTTGTCGCACGGGGCACTGCTCGCGCGCATCGCCGAGGACGGTCTGGTGGTGAGCGAGCAGGCTCCTGGCCAACGCCCGATGAAGGGGCGGTTCCTGTCACGCAACCGGCTCATCGCCGCGCTGACCCAGGGCACGGTGGTCATCGAGGCGGCATCGCGCAGCGGGTCGCTCAACACCCTCAGCTGGGCCGACCAGCTGGGTCGGACCACCATGGGTCTCCCCGGTCCGGTGACGTCGCGCCAGTCGACGGGAGTCCACGCGGCGTTGCGGGGCGGCAAGGCGGTGCTCGTGACCAGTGGCAAGGACGTGGTCGAGGAGATGCGCGGGCTGGGAGCCGACAGCGCCGACGAGGCACCACTGCTCCTCACCGACTTCGATCGGCTCCCGCCCACCGCCCAGAAGGCACTCGACGGACTCGACTGGAGCGAGCCACGGTCGGCATCGGAGGTGGCCGTCGTCGCGCACCTCTCCGCGCGCCAGGTCGGGCCGGCGCTCGCACTGCTCGAGCGGCGGGCGCTGGCGTCGCGGATCGGCTCCGGGTGGCTGCTCTCCCGGCGCGCCGACGTGGGCTGACCGCGCTGTCGCAGCACACTGGACGTGATGACAGATCACGAGAGCGTCGGGTTGGGCGAGGCATGGGCGGCAGTGCTGGCCGACTACGAGACGCACCTGACCGCCGAGCGCGACCTGTCGGCCCACTCGGTACGTGCCTACCTTGCCGACCTCGAGAGCCTCGCCGCCCACGCGTCGCGGCTCGGCATCGACCAGCCAGCCGGGCTGAGCATCCGTACGCTTCGCAGCTGGCTGGCCAACCTGCAGACGCTGGGCAAGGCGCGCACGACGATGGCCCGCCGTGCCACGTCTGCACGGGTGTTCACGGCCTGGCTCGCCCGGACGGGACGCGCCCCGTCGGACGCCGGCGCGCTGCTTGCCAGCCCCAAGGCGCACCGCGAGCTTCCGGTGGCCCTCAGCGAGCTCGAGGTGCGCGCACTGCTCGACGCGACGGTCGAGTCGCTCGCCAACGAAGGAGCCCACGGACTGCGTGACCTGGCGATCCTCGAGCTGTTGTACGCCACCGGCATCCGCGTGGGTGAGCTCGTCGGGCTCGACATCGACGACCTTGATCGCGGGCGGCGGGTGGTGCGAGTCTTCGGCAAGGGGCGCAAGGAGAGGTCTGTGCCCTACGGGCTGCCGGCCTCGGAGGCCGTCGAGCTGTGGCTCGAGCGGGGCAGGCCGTCGACGGCGATCGAGTCAAGCGGCGCTGCGATGTTCCTGGGTGCGCGCGGGGGCCGTATCGACCAGCGAGCCGTGCGACGTGTCGTGCACGAGCGCCTGGCCGCCGTCGATGGTGCACCCGACATCGGCCCGCACGGCCTGCGTCACACCGCCGCCACCCATCTGCTCGAGGGTGGCGCCGACCTGCGCAGTGTGCAAGAGATCCTGGGTCACGCCTCGTTGGGCACGACACAGATCTACACGCACGTCAGCAACGAGCGCCTCAGGTCTGCCTACCGGCTGGCCCATCCCCGCGCGTGACGAGGCCGCGCGTAACGAAGGCGCAGGGAGACGCAGACGCCATCAGAGGAGATCTTGCGGATTCACCGCTCGTCCTGCCTTCAGCACCATGAAGTGCAGATGGCAGCCCGTCGACAGCCCGGTGGTGCCCGAGCGGCCGACGACGTCGCGGGCGCCTACCCGCTCGCCCACTGACACGGACTGGTCGCTCAAGTGGTTGTAGGACGTCTCCAGCCCGGGCCGGTGTCGGATGGTCACCCGCTTGCCGTAGGCCGCGCTGAACGAGCGTCCGACCACGGTTCCGGCGCCGGCCGAGTGCACCGGCGTTCCGCACGGCACGCCGAAGTCGGTGCCGTCATGCAGCTTGCGCACGCCGGTGACCGGATGGACCCGCATGCCGAACGACGAGGTGACAGGCCCGCCGACCGGACGCTGCAGCCGTGCCTCGCCGACACCGGCGGGTGGGGCCGGCGGCTTCCCGTGGGGGTCGATCAGGCGGACAGCACCGCCGCCGAGGAGGGCGAGCGGGTCGAGGTAGTCGTCGCCCGCAAGGCGGCCGAGGTGCAGACACGCCCCGGCGCAGTGGCTGGGCGAGCCGAGGAGGGTGCCGACGGCCTGGCCGGATTGCACGGCGTCGCCAACGTGCATGTGTGACCTGACTGGCTGATAGGTAGAACGTTCGCGACCGTGGTCGATCGTCACCACGGGCACGCCGCCCACCTGACCGGCGAAGGTGACGATCCCGGCGGCGACGGCGCGCACGACGTCGCCCGCCCTGGCCGAGATGTCGACGCCGCGGTGGCCCGCCCCGTAGTCGGACTGCGGCGGATCGAAGCGCTCACCGAGCGCGTGGTCATCGAGTGGCCACGACCATGGGTCGGGCGATGCGGCGAGGGTCGCCGGTGCCCGGACGAGCACGAGGATCGGCATCAGGGTGAGGACGAGTGCGGACGAACGTCTGTTCATGCTCTTCAGACAAGACCTCTGCCGGGCCCGACGCACCAGTCGTGGCAAGGGCTGTGGACAGGGCGTGTCGGACAACGCAGTGTGGATTTCCTCCGGGGCGCCCCGGTGCCCTAGACTGGGGCCGATCACTCCTCCGGGAGTGAAATCCGCGTGCCCGTCTCCGTATGACGCGAGAGCTGAATACGGTCGTGGTCCTGGTCTCACGCAGTGTTGATCACTGCAGGAGCGGGCCATAGACACGGGCGCCAGGGCACCGCCGACCGGCAGTGCACTCAACCAGGACAAGGCACGTCTGTGCCACAAGGAGATACGACCATGGCAGTCGTCACCATGCGCCAGTTGCTCGAGAGCGGCGTCCACTTCGGGCACCAGACCCGTCGGTGGAACCACAAGATGAAGCGTTTCATCTTCACCGAGCGCAACGGCATCTACATCATTGACCTGCAGCAGTCGCTCGCCTACATCGATGCCGGCTACGAGTTCGTCAAGAACACCGTGGCCCGCGGCGGCACGATCCTGTTCGTCGGTACGAAGCGCCAGGCGCAGGAGCCGATCGAGGAGCAGGCGAAGCGTGTGGGAATGCCCTACGTCAACCAGCGTTGGCTCGGCGGCATGCTCACGAACTTCCAGACGATGCACCAGCGCCTCCAGCGCATGAAGGAGCTCGAGGAGGTCGACTTCGACGACGTCGCGGGATCCAACCGCACGAAGAAAGAGCTCTTGGGCATGAGCCGCGAGTACGCGAAGCTCTCGCGCACCCTCGGTGGAATCCGCGACATGGGCCGCACGCCTTCAGCCGTCTGGATCGTCGACACGAAGAAGGAGCACCTCGCGGTCGACGAGGCCAAGAAGCTCAACATCCCGATCATCGCCATCCTCGACACCAACTGCGACCCCGATGACGTCGACTTCCCGATCCCGGGCAACGACGACGCCATTCGTTCGGTCGGCCTGCTGACGCGGGTCATCGCCGACGCCGTCGCCGAGGGCCTCATCGCTCGCGGTGGCAGCAAGACTGGTCAAGAGGAGCCCGGCGCCGAGCTCGGCGCCGAGGAGCCCCTGGCCGACTGGGAGCGCGAGCTGCTCGAGTCGAAGGCGGCCGAGGCTGCCGCTGCCGACTCCAAGGCGGCTGACGCCCCGACCGACGCACCCGACGCGATCGCCAAGGCGGCCGACGACGCCGTTCCGGCTGCAGCCCCGGCTGCTGCCCCGACCGAGGCACCGGTGGAGGACGCGGCCGAAGCCACGCTCACCGAGCCGGTCAGCACCGATGCCGTCATCACCGAGGCCCCGGCTGCCGAAGGTGCCGCCAAGGAGGCTGCTGCCAAGCCCGTCGCCGAGCCGAAGGCAGAAGAGTCGAAGGACCCCGCCGTCAAGGCTCCTGAGGATGCCACCGCCGCCGCTCCGTATGGTCCGGGCTCGAAGGCTCCGCTCAAGAGCGGCAACGCCCCCAAGGGCTTCACCGTCAAGGGCAACGCCGACTCGGGTCTCTTCCACACTGAAGACGGCCAGTGGTACGAGCAGACCGTCGCCGAGGTCTGGTTCGACACCGCCGAGTCCGCTGAGGCCGCAGGCTTCACGGCACCCGGCGCCAAGTGACCACCAGCTGACTGTCAGACACTCGTAAAGGAACAGCACATGGCTATCACCGCCACAGAGGTCAAGAGGCTCCGCGACGCAACGGGCGCCGGCATGATGGACGCGAAGAAGGCACTCACCGAGGTAGACGGCGACTTCGAGAAGGCCATCGAGGTCCTCCGCATCTCGGGGGCTGCCAAGGCCGCCAAGCGTGGTGCCGAGCGTGACGCCACGGCCGGGCTCGTCGCCAACTTCGGCAACGCCATCGTCGAGCTGAACTCCGAGACCGATTTCGTCGCGAAGAACGAGCAGTTCATCGCACTGGCAGAGGAGCTCGCAGTCCTCGCCGACACGGTCAAGCCGGCCAACGCGGAGGAGTTCGCGACCGCCACCCTCGAGTCGGGCAAGACGGTCACCGAAGCCGTCGCCGACCTCGCGATCCTGATCGGCGAGAAGCTCGAGCTCGGTCGGGTCGCGAGCTTCGATGGCACGGTCGCCACCTACATGCACCGCCGCGCCAGCGACCTTCCCCACGCGGTGGGCGTCCTCGTGCAGTTCGAGGACGACGGCAACGACAAGGCGCACGAGGTGGCCCGCGGGGTGGCGATGCAGATCGCCGCCATGCGTCCTCGCTATCTCACGCGCGAAGAGGTGCCGGCTGACGTCGTCGCCAAGGAGCGCGAGATTGCCGAGGCGACGGCTCGCGAAGAAGGCAAGCCGGAGCAGGCCATCGCCAAGATCACCGAGGGCCGGCTGAACGGCTTCTTCAAGGACACGGTGCTGCTCGACCAAACGTCGGTCCAGGACAACAAGAAGACCGTCAAGTCGCTGCTCGACGATGCCGGAGTGACGCTCACACGTTTCGCCCACATCGAGATCGGCGCCTGAGCACCCGCACGACCAGGCACAGCAACACCCGTTGAAGCACACCATCTGCTGAACGAGAGGCCGAATCATGACCACTGCACCTCAGGTCGATGATCCGGCCTCTCGTCATGAGCTCAAGCGGGTGCTGCTGAAGCTCTCCGGCGAGGTGTTCGGTGGCGGCAAGATCGGCATCGACCCCGACGTGGTCAACGGCATCGCTAAGCAGATCGCCGAGGCGGTGTCCGCGGGCGTCGAAGTCGCCATCGTCGTCGGCGGGGGCAACTTCTTCCGCGGCGCTGAGCTCAGCCAGCGGGGCATGGACAGGTCGAGAGCCGACTACATCGGTATGCTTGGCACCGTGATGAACTGCCTGGCCTTGCAGGACTTCTGTGAGAAGCAGGGCGTCGAGACCCGGGTCCAGTCGGCCATCACGATGGGTCAGGTCGCCGAGCCCTACATCCCGCGCCGTGCGATCCGTCACCTCGAGAAGGGCCGGGTCGTCATCTTCGGCGCCGGGGCGGGCATGCCCTACTTCTCCACCGACACCGTCTCGGCACAGCGGGCTCTGGAGATCGGTGCCGACGCGGTGCTGATGTCCAAGAGCGGCGTCGACGGCGTCTACTCCGCCGACCCGCGCACCGATCCGACGGCGAAGAAGTTTGATGAAATCACCTTCGACGACGCACTTCGGATGGGCCTCAAGGTCGTCGACGCGGCGGCATTTGCCCTCTGCATGGAGAACAGGCTGCCCATGATCGTGTTCGGCATGGAGGGCGAGGGCAACATCGCCCGCGTGCTCCGTGGTGAGAAGATCGGAACGCTGGTCCACGCCGCCTAGGCGGGCCAGACGCATACCCGGATGGGGAGACATCGTGATTGACCAGACCCTGCGTGACGCTGACAGCAAGATGGCCAAGGCCGTCGAGCATACCCGCGAGGAGTTCGCTGCGATCCGCACGGGCCGTGCGCAACCGGCGATGTTCGCCCAGATCACGGCCGAGTACTACGGCCAGCAGACCCCGCTCAACCAGCTCGCCGGCTTCCAGGTGCCCGAGCCGCGCACCGTCATCATCCAGCCGTACGACGCGGGCGCGAAGCCAGCGATCGAGAAGGCCATCCGCGAGTCCGATCTCGGCGTCAATCCCAGCGACGACGGCAAGGTCCTGCGCGTGACGCTGCCCGAGCTGACTGAGGACCGCCGCAAGGAGTACATCAAGCTGGCGAAGTCCAAGGCGGAGGAGGGACGCGTGGCGGTGCGCAACCTGCGCCGCACCGCCAAGCAGGCGATGGACAGGGCCGAGAAGGACTCCGAGATCAGCAAGGACGACAACACTGGTGCGGAGAAGCGCCTCGACGGCCTCACGAAGAAGTATGTCGACATCGTCGATGAGCTGCTCAAGAACAAAGAAGCAGAGCTCCTTGAGGTCTGATCCACCCGCCGACGAGACGCCTGTCCCCGCCGAGAAGGTCAGCCGGGCAGGTCGCAACCTGCCGGCCTCGATCGCGGTGGGCCTGAGCCTCGGCGCGGTGGTCATCACCTCGCTGTTCTTCGTCAAGGAAGCGTTCATCGCGGTCGTCGCCGTCGCCCTCGTCATCGGCCTGTTCGAGCTTGCGCGGGCTTTCGCGACCGCCGACATCACGATCCCGATGCCTCCGGTCCTGGTCGGCGGTGTCATCATGCTGGTCGGTGGCTATTTCGGGGGCACCGAGACGGCGTCCGTCGCGCTGGCCCTCACGGTCATCGGGACGCTGGTATGGCGTCTGTCCGAGGGTGCCGACGGCTTTGTCCGCGACAGCAGCGCCGGCATCTTCGTTCTCACCTACCTGTTCCTCATGGGCGTCTTCGTGGTGCTGATGCTGGCGGAGACCGACGGCACGTGGCGCATCGTGGCCTTCGTGGTGGCGACGATTGCCTCCGACATCGGCGGCTACATCGCAGGCGTCCTCCTCGGCAAGCACCCCATGGCGCCGACGATCAGCCCGAAGAAGTCATGGGAGGGCTTCGCGGGGTCGCTCATCTTCGGCATCGCGGCGGGCATTCTCACCGTCACCTACGGCCTCGACGGCGACTGGTGGGTCGGCATCCTGCTGGGTGTGGCGGGTGTCGTGTTCGCGACGCTCGGCGACTTGTCGGAGTCACTGATCAAGCGTGACCTCGGCATCAAGGACATGGGCGACATCCTGCCGGGCCACGGCGGCCTGATGGACCGGCTCGACTCACTCATCGCGGTGGCCCCGATCGCGTGGCTGATCCTGCACACGCTGGTCCCGGTCACGTCGCCGTAATTGGTTCGAGGGAGGGTGGAGGCATGTCCATCAAGGTCGCACTCGAGCACCGCACCACGTACGACTTCGGACGGCCGGTTTCACTCGGCCCGCACGTCGTACGCCTGCGCCCCGCGCCGCACAGCCGTACCCCCATCGAGGCGTATTCGCTCACCGTCAGTCCGGGCACCCACTTCATCAACTGGCAGCAGGACCCCTTCGGCAACTGGCTCGCGAGGCTGGTGTTCCCCGAGAAGGTGACGAAGCTCGACATCACCGTCGGCCTCGTGGCCGACCTGATGGTCGTCAACCCGTTCGACTTCTTCATCGAGGACTACGCCGAGACATTCCCCTTCACCTACGAGGCCTCGCTCATGGCCGACCTCGCCCCCTACCTACGACCAGTCGGTGGCGACGGTGCTCAACAGCCCGGACCCGTGGTCACCGCCTTCCGCGAGGCCCTGCCTGAGCTCCCCGACGGCGGCATGGCGATGGTGCCGTTCCTGGTGCAGCTCAACGCTGCGGTCTACCGGGCGGTGACCTACTCGGTCCGCATGGAGGCTGGCGTGCAGTCGCCCGACGAGACATTGCGCCGGGGCGTCGGGTCGTGTCGTGACAGCGCCTGGCTGCTGGTGTCGCTGCTGCGTCAGCATGGTCTCGCGGCGCGCTTCGTGTCGGGCTATCTCGTCCAGCTCGCGTCCGACACCATGAGCCTCGACGGACCGAGCGGCCCCACCGAGGACTTCACCGACCTGCACGCGTGGGCGGAGGTCTTCGTGCCCGGCGCAGGGTGGATCGGTCTGGACCCGACGTCCTCGCTGTTCGCCGGCGAAGGACACATCCCGCTGTCAGCCACCCCGCACCCGTCGTCGGCGGCCCCGATCTCCGGTGCGCTGATGGAGCAGGCCGAGGTGGGGTTCTCGTTCCACAACACCGTCCGTCGGATCCATGAGGATCCTCGTGTCACCAAGCCCTACACCGACGACCAGTGGGAGCGCATCGACTCACTCGGAGCCGCCGTCGACGTCCGGCTCGAAGCCGGCGACGTCCGGCTCACCCAAGGCGGTGAGCCGACGTTCGTGGGGCTCGACGACGTGACGTCCGAGCAGTGGAACACCGAGGCCGACGGCGAGGAGAAGAGGATCAAGGCCAGTGAGCTCGCCGGGCGGCTCCTCGAGGTCTACGCCGGTGGAGGGGTCGTGCACCGGGGGCAGGGCAAGTGGTATCCGGGCGAGCCGCTTCCGCGTTGGCAGATCGCGCTGCAGTGGCGCGGCGACGGTGTGCCGTTGTGGTCCGACCCGGGGTTGCTGGCCGACCCGTGGGACCCCGAGTCTGCCCAGACCGGTGCCCGCGCACAGGCGGAGGCGTTCGGGCGCGAGGTGACGCGCCTTCTCGGCCTGCCGGCCACCCAGCTGCGTCCCGCTTTCGAGGACCCGTTGTCCGAGCTGGTCGTCGCCCTGCGCCGGCCCGACGGCGATCGGCCGTCGCTCGACCCCGGGCATCCCGACGCCACCTGGGCCGCGGGTGTCGACGCCACCGTCACCGAGCCCACCGGGTGGGTGCTGCCACTCGTGCCGGGTGAGGAGTGGACGAGCCCCGACTGGTCGTTGAGGCGTGGACGGATCGTGCTCCTGCCCGGAACGTCGGCCGTGGGTCTGCGTCTGCCGCTCGACGCCATCACGTGGGAAGACCCCGAGGCGACGGGCGACCCGTCGTACGTCGAGGCCGGCCCCGCGCTCGTCGCCGGCATCCCGGCGGTGGCTGTCGTCGACCCCGTCAAAGAGCCGACCACGGCGCTCACGGTCGAGGGTCGCAACGGGTTCGTGCACGTGTTCCTACCGCCCACCGAGCGACTGGAGGACTATGCCGACGTGCTGCGCGTCGTCGACCAGGCGGCGACGTCGCTCGGCCAGCGAATCGTGCTCGAGGGCTACGGTCCGCCCCCCGACTCGCGCCTGACGCAGCTGGTCGTGGCGAGCGACCCCGGCGTCATCGAGGTCAACGTCCACCCGACCGCCTCGTGGGCAGAGCTGCGGGAGCTGACCACGACCCTCTACGACATTGCCCGTCAAGCACGGCTCACCACCGAGAAGTTCGACCTCGACGGCGTGCACACCGGTACGGGCGGCGGCAACCACATCACCCTGGGTGGGCAGGAGCCGGCCGCGTCCCCGATGCTGCGGCGTCCCGACCTGCTGGTCAGCCTGATGACCTATTGGCAGCGTCACCCCTCGCTGTCGTACCTGTTCTCCGGGCGGTTCATCGGCCCCACCAGTCAAGCGCCCCGTTTCGACGAGGGCCGGCCGGAAGCGCTCTATGAGGCGGAGATCGCGTTCAGCGAGATCGACCGCCTCACCGCTTCGGCCGAGGAGCCTCGACCGTGGCTCGTCGACCGGGCGCTGAGGCACCTGCTCACCGACCTGACCGGCAACACCCACCGCGCCGAGTTCTGTGTCGACAAGATGTACAGCCCGGACTCCTCACGCGGACGGCTCGGACTGCTGGAGCTGCGGGGGTTCGAGATGCCGCCCCATGCCCGGATGGCGCTCGTGCAGTCACTGCTGGTGCGTTCGCTCGTGGCGATGTTCTGGGAGAAGCCCTACCGTGCCCCGCTGGTGCGCTGGGGCACCGCGCTGCACGAGGACTTCCTGCTGCCGCACGGTGCGACACGCGACATCGGCTCGGTGGTCGCCGACCTGCGGGCGCACGGCATCGACTTCCAGGAGTCGTGGCTCGACCCGTTCACCGAGTTCCGGTTCCCGCGCATCGGGGTCACCCGCGCCGGCGACGTCGAGATCGAGCTCCGCTCGGCGATCGAGCCGTGGCACGTCCTGGGCGAGGAGGCGACGTCCGGCGGCATGGCACGCTACGTCGACTCATCCGTCGAGCGCCTGCAGGGGCTGGTGCGGAGTGTTCTGCCGCACCAGCACCTCGTGACGTGCCAAGGTGTCCCCGTGCCACTGACACCCACCGGCGTCGCCGGCGAGTTCTTCGCCGGGGTCCGCTACCGCGCCTGGCAGCCGCCCTCCGCGCTGCACCCGTCGATCGAGGTGCACTCACCCTTGAGGTTCGACGTCATCGATGTCCCGTCGGCGACCTCGCTGGGCGGGGCGACCTATCACGTCGTGCATCCCGGCGGACGCGCCCACGATCATCCGCCGATCAACGCCCGTGAGGCCGAGGCGCGCCGGTCGAGCCGCTTCGAGCCGTTCGGGCACACGCCCGGCGCGGTCGACGTGGCCGCGATGCAGGAGGCCGGACGTCGTGCCGCCAGTGACGAGTACCCCCATACGCTCGACCTGCGTCGAACGGTTCCCGCCGGCACCACACGCAGCGCGACCGTGCCTGAGGACGCTGCCCACGGAGACGATTCGTGACCGCACTTCGCGACTACTCCGCCGCCATCACGCAGCCGACCCTCACCACGGAGGCCCCGCACTACGACGAGGTCGTCGCTGCCGACGGCACTCTGCGGCCGGGGTGGCGGATGCTCGCCGAGAGCGCCATCCAGATCACCGAGGCCGACCTGCGACGGGTCAGCGGTGACATCGAGAGGTTTCTGGCCAACGACGGTGTCACGTACACGCCGCCGGAGCAGGAGCCCGGGCCGTGGCGGCTCGACCCCTTCCCGCTGATCATCGATGCGGCGGAATGGGTGCCGCTCGAAGTGGGCCTCGCGCAGCGGACAGAGCTGCTGAACGCGATCCTGGTCGATCTCTACGGGCCGCAGCGTCTGCTGTCGTCGGGGGTTCTCCCACCCTCGGTCGTCTTCGGCCACCAGGGTTTTTTGCGCGTCGGGGCCCGTGCCTCGGCGAGTGACCCCCACCCGTTGCTGCTCTCGGCAGCCGACCTCGGTCGCAACGCCGCGGGGGAGTGGCAGGTGCTCGCCGACCGCGCCCAGGCGCCGTCGGGCATCGGTTACGCCATGGAGAACCGTCGGGTCATCTCCCGGGTCATGCCAGAGCTCTACCGACAGGCGGGCTTGCACCGCATGGCTCCGTTCTTCCAGGCGATGCGATCGACACTGATCGACTCCGCGCCGGGCAACAGCCCGAACCCACGCGTGGTGGTGCTCTCGCCGGGCACCCACTCCGAGACCGCCTACGACCAGGCGTTCGTCGCGTCGAGCCTGGGCTTCCCGCTGGTCGAGGGCAGCGACCTCGTCATGCGCGAGGGTGCCGTGTGGTTGCGGGTGCTCGGGCGGCTCGAGCGGGTTGACGTCATCCTGCGCCGCGTCGATGCTGCCTGGAGCGACGCGCTCGAGCTCCGCAAGAACTCACAGCTCGGGGTGGCGGGGCTGTCCGAAGCCGTTCGGCGAGGCTCCGTGCGCGTCGTCAACGGCCTCGGCGCGGGCGTGCTCGAGAACCCGGCGCTCCTGCCGTTCATGTCAGCGATGTGCGAGACCCTGCTCGACGAGCCGCTGCGACTGCCGTCGGTGCAGACCTACTGGGCTGGCGACGACCGCTCGCTGGCCTACATCCTCGACAACCTCGACGGCCTCGTCATCCGGGCCATCGACAGCCCACTCGACGTCGACCACCTGCCCGCAGATGAGCTGCGTGACATCATCCGCGGCGAGCCACACCGTTACGTCGGACAGGAGCCGCTCGCGCTGTCACAGTCGCCGACCCTCGATGTCCGTGGCGTGCGTCCGCAGGTGCTGACGCTGCGAACGTTCACCCTGCGCTACGGCTCGACCTACCGGCCGCTCGTCGGAGGGTTGGCCACGGTGTTCGAGGCGGGGCTGCCGGCGTCGAGCAAGGACGTCTGGGTGCTGAAGGACAAGCCCGACGACGCCGACCAGGGCCTGACGGACGTGCTGCCGCTGACCAACGTGCGGGCGCCCGTGGCGATGGTGCCGCGCGTGCTCGAGGACATGTTCTGGTTCGGGCGCTATGCCGAACGCGCCGAAGACATGCTCCGGCTCGTGCTGACGGCGCACGCCAGCGCCGAGGACTTCCGGTCGCGGCCACAGACGGCGGGCGGAGCGAGCCTCGCGGTGCTCATGACGGCGATCGCGCGCCTCAGCGGTGCTCCCTTCGAGGAGGGGCAGCTCGACGAGGACTTCCGATCGCTGCTGCTCGATGCACACCGGCCCGGCTCGGTCGCCCAGTCCATCAGCGCCCTGCGTGAAACGGCGCAGAGCGTCCGCGACCAGCTCTCGCCCGACACGTGGCAGGCGTTCAGCTCGACCGATCGTGCGTCGTCCGCCCTGGTCAGCTACCACTACAGCCACCAGGTCGCTGAGAGCGCGGGCCGCATGCTCACCGGCATCCTGTCGTTGCAGGGGGTCACGTCCAACATGATGCGCGACCCGGGCTCACGCATGATTGGCGCCGGTCGAGCCATCGAGCGTGGACTCCAGCTGTGCCACCTGCTGCGCTCGACCACGACCGTACGTCGTGGCATCGACGTCGATCGCGACGTGCACAACGCCGTGCTTTCTGCTGCGGAGAGTGCCGTGACGCACCGGCGTCGCTACCGCGGCTACGTACGTCTGGCTGGCGTGCTCGAGCTTCTGCTGCTCGACGCCGACAACCCGCGCTCGCTGGCGTTCGGGATAGCCGATCTGCGCCAGAACCTCACCGCCATGCCCGGCTCCACCGGGTCCACTCGCCCCGAGCGGCTGCTCGACGACCTCGCCGACGAGCTCGAACGCGTCGAGATCGCTGCGCTCACGGCCATTGATGGTGAGAACCGACCCAACCTCGAGCGCTTCCTCGATGGCTACCGCAACCAGCTGACCCGTTTCGCGGACGCCGTCGGCGAGCTGCACTTCGCCCCCGCACCGGTACCGCGCTCGTTCGGCTTCGCCAACGCCCAGGCGGTCGAGGAATGAGATATCGGGTCTCCCACCGCACGACGTACTCCTACGACGAGGACGTCAGCGACAGCCTCGGCATCGCCTACCTCGTGCCACGTGAGCTGCCGTGGCAGCAGGTGGCGTCCCACGCCATCGTCATCGACCCGGCTGCGTCGGACTGCACCGACGACACCGACTACTACGGCAACACCGTCACCTACTTCCAGGTCACGACACCGCACCAGCAGCTCGAGATCCTCGCCACGAGCGAGGTCGAGGTCGAGGCGCCGACCTATGACCAGACCACGCTCGACGTTCCGTGGGAGAGCGCACGGCCGATGCTGCGAGGTGACGACGTCGCGGACGCGTGGAAGGTGCAAGACTTCGCGCTGGCGTCGTCGCTGGCCGACCACACGGCGGAGGCGCACGCCTATGCCGCACTGTCACTGACGCCGGGACGACCCATCGGCGACGCCGTCACCGACCTGATGCATCGCGTGCACGCCGACTTCGCGTACGACAAGACCGCCACGACCGTGACCACCACAGTCGACGACATCTTCGACAAGCGAGCAGGGGTCTGCCAGGACTTCGCCCACCTGACGCTTGCCTGCCTGCGCACCCACGGCCTGGCCGTGCGTTACACCAGTGGCTATCTCGCGACGACACCTCCGCCGGGCAAGGAGCGCATTGTCGGCGCCGATGCCACCCATGCGTGGGCGGCGGTGTGGATCCCGAACGGCGGCTGGCTGGCCCTCGACCCGGCCAACGACCAGTGGGCCAACGATCGCTACGTCACGTTGGCGTGGGGACGCGACTACGCCGACGTGCCGCCGGTCAAGGGCGTCATCTTCACCGAGGCCAAGAAGTCGTCGCTCGCGGTCGAGGTCGACGTGGCGCCAGCCCACGAGGGGTGACCCGCGCATGCGCGGGCTCCGGCGACGTTGAAAGAATGGTGGAGTGAGGGTCTTCTCCTGTCGCGTGTGCGGCAGCTCGCTGTTCTTCGAGAACACGATCTGTGTCTCCTGCCAGACCGACCTGGCGTTCTCCCGTGAAGAACGGGCCATCGTCCCGGTCGACGACAACGGCCGGTACGTCGACGCCGACGGCAGCACCTGGTACAGGTGCACCAACCTGGCCCTCTCGGGATGCACGTGGTTGACCGAGGTACCCGGTGGCTACTGCTTCAGCTGCGGATTGACCCGCACCCGCCCGAGCGACGAAGACCTTGGGGGTCTCAGGGAGTTCAAGATCGCCGAGGAGGCCAAACGTCGTCTCGTGGTCGAGCTCGACACTCTGGGGTTCCCGATCGTCCCCCGCAGCCAGGACGAGGAGAACGGTCTCGCGTTCGACCTGCTGTCGAGCGTCGCCGAGGACGTCACGACGGGTCACGAGAGCGGCGTCATCACGCTCGACCTCGCCGAGAGCGACGACGCTCACCGCGAGAAGGTGCGGGTCGACCTCGACGAGCCCTACCGCACGATGCTGGGCCACTTCCGCCACGAGATCGGGCACTACATCGAGTGGCAGCACGTTCGCGGCGCCCTGATCCAGCAGGCCAGGGATCTGTTCGGCAACGAGGAGGACAACTACGCCGACGCCATCGAGAGGCACTATGCGAAGGGCCCGCCGGCAGGCTGGGAAGATCATTACATCAGCAGGTACGCGACCATGCACCCGTTCGAGGACTTCGCCGAGACCTTCGCGCATTACCTGCACATCTGCGACACGATCGAGACGGCGTCGGCTCACAATCTCGCGGCCGTCGCGGAGCCGCAGGAGTCCGCATCGTTTCGCGACCTGGTGATCGAGGTCTGGATCCCGTTGAGCATCGCCCTCAACCAGATCAACCGCAGCATGGGAAAGGGTGCGCTGTACCCATTCGTCATCCCGGCGCCTGTGCTCGACAAGCTCCAGTTCGTCGCACAGCTGCCGCGCCGCTGACGATTTCGGGCTCTCGTCACCGGGTGAGAGAATGGTGAGGTGTCTGAGTCTTCCCGCAACCTCCCGCTCGTCTTCGAGCAGCCGCGTGGGCGCAAGAAGCCCCCGCGCCACCTCGCTGACCTGAGCGCCGATGAGCGCACTGCCGTTGCCGAGACGCTCGGTGAGCCGGCCTTCCGCGTCAAGCAGGTGGCCCACCACTACTACGGACGTCTCGAGCGCGACCCCGCCAACATGACCGACCTCCCGGCTGCGAGCCGCGACCGCATCGTCGCCGAGCTGCTGCCGACGCTGCTCAACCCGCTGCGCACCCTCGAGGCCGACAAGGGAACCACCCGCAAGACGCTGTGGAAGCTCTTCGACGGCGCCCTCGTCGAGTCGGTCCTGATGCGCTACGCCGATCGCGCCACGATCTGTGTGTCGAGCCAGGCCGGCTGTGGCATGGCGTGCCCGTTCTGCGCCACGGGCCAGGGTGGGCTCGAGCGCAACATGAGCTGCGCCGAGATCGTCGACCAGGTCGTCGACGGTGCGAGTGCGATGGCCACGGGAAAGGTGGCCGGTGGTCCCGGTCGGTTGTCCAACGTCGTCTTCATGGGCATGGGCGAGCCGATGGCCAACTACAAGGCCGTCATCGGCGCTGTCCGGCGCATGGTCGCGCCGACTCCCGACGGCCTCGGGATGTCGGCTCGCAACATCACGATCAGCACAGTCGGCCTGGTCCCGCGCATGAAGCAGCTCGCCACCGAGGGCATCCCTGTCACGCTCGCCCTGTCACTGCACGCACCCGACGACGAGCTGCGCAACGAGCTCGTGCCAATCAACACCCGCTGGTCCGTGCACGAGGCGGTCGGAGCGGCGTGGGAGTACGCGGAGACCACCAAGCGCCGCGTCTCCATCGAGTACGCCATGATCAAGGACATCAACGATCAGGCGTGGCGCGCCGACCTGCTCGGCGACGTGCTGCAGTCGTACGGCGACTGGGGATGGGTGCACGTCAACCTGATCCCGCTCAACCCCACTCCCGGCTCCAAGTGGACAGCCTCGCGGCCCGAGGACGAGCGCGAGTTCGTCCGCCGGCTCATCGCCAAGGGCATCCCCACGACGGTCCGCGACACCCGGGGCAGCGACATCGACGGCGCGTGCGGCCAGCTCGCCGCGGTGGAAGTCTGAGCGTGTCGGCCCGCCCCCGGCTGCTCGCGACCGACCTCGACGGAACGCTGCTCCGCAGCGACGGCTCGCTCTCCACCCGTACGCGCGACGCGATTGCCGCTGCCGCGGCGTCCGGTGTGCCGACGCTGTTCGTCACTGCCCGACCACCTCGCTGGCTCGATGAGCTGGCTCATGCGGTGGGCGAGCACGGTGTGGCGATCTGCGGCAACGGTGCTTTCGTCTACGACGTGGCGTCACGGACCGTGTCGTCGAGTCGTAGCTTCGACCGGGCCGACATCGCGGCCGTCGTCACCGACCTGCGCGCCGCTATTCCTGACGTGGCATTCGCCGTCGAGCGGGCCGACGGCATGGGCAGGGAGCCGGCCTACATCTACGCCGGGGAGTTCGACGACGGTCACGTGGTGGGTCCGTTCGCGGAGATCGCCGGGTCGACGGTCGGCAAGCTGCTCGCCAGGTCCGCTGCCTCCCGGCCTGATGATTTCCTCAGTCTGGTGGCGCAGGTCGTCGGCGGCAGGGTCGAGCTCGGCTTCTCCGGTGCGATGGGGCTCGCGGAAATGACGGCCCCCGGCGTCACGAAGGCCACGGGCCTCGCGGCGTGGTGCGACGAGCGCTCAATCAGGTCCTCGGAGGTGTGGGCCTGCGGCGACATGCCCAACGACCTGCCGATGCTGGCCTGGGCCGGCCGCAGCTTCGCCGTCGCCAACGCCCACCCGGAGGTGCTCGCCGCCGCCACGGACCGCATCTCCTCCAATGACGAGGACGGTGTCGCCAGCCTTCTCGAGTCGTTCGCGATCTGAGCTCTCGGCCCGTTGGCCTTCCCGGTGGCTTCGGCGTCGGGGCCGATACGGTGAGGCGAGCCCCATCCGTTCCAGTCCAGGAGAGACATGATCGCCAGCGCCCGTGACGGAGACGTCGTCGTCATCGAGCTGCAGCGTGAACGTCGGCGCAACGCACTCAACCTCGAGCTGTGCACCGCGATCCACGACGCAGTCGACGAGGCGGTCATCGGGGGAGCGCGGGCCATCGTCATCACCGGGAGGGGCACGGCTTTCTGCGCCGGAGCCGACCTCGACGGGGTGTACGGTCCCGAATTTCTCGAGGCGCTCTACGGGATGCTGCACCACCTCACCAAGGTGCCGGTGCCGATCATCGCGGCCGTCAACGGCCCCGCCATCGGAGCGGGCACCCAGCTCGCCATTGCCTGCGACCTGCGGGTGGTCGAGGAGACCGCGAAGTTCGCTGTGCCGACGGCCCGCAACGGCATGGCCGTCGACGCGTGGACGATCCGCACCCTCGCCGAGCTCGCCGGCGCCGGCCCGGCGCGCCGGCTGGTGCTCGCCGCCGGGGCCCTCGACCGTGGTTCCGCGCTGGCGTGCGGGTTGGCCGACCGACCTGGCACCACGGCCGACGCGCTCTCGTGGGCTCACGACATCGCCACGCTCGCACCATTGGCACTTGCGCACAACAAGCTCGTCCTCAACAGCACCGTGGCAGACGACCCTGCGACCCGCGCCAGCTTCACCGATGTCTGGGCCAGCGTCGACGTGCAGGAGGCGGCGACCGCCAGGGTCGAGAAGCGCACGCCGGTCTTCCGCGGGGTCTGAGCGGTCCAGTCTGAGCGGCCCCAGTCTGGGCGCACGGTCGAGCGCCCCGGGTGACACGATGGACACATGACGAGCCTGATCTACCGCACCCTCGACGAGCACGTCATCGGAGGCCTTGCCGATCACCCCGCCCTCGACGACGAGCGTGGCCCGATGTCGTACGCCCAGCTGCTGCACGAGTCGGCGTCGCTGGCGGGGGCGCTGCGCGACACGGGCGTGCACGAGGGCACCAGCGTGGCCATCGACCTGCGCGACGGACGCGAGCAGGTCGTGGCTGTGCTGGCGTGTGCCCGTATCGGTGCGGTGCCGCAGAGCACAGCCGACTTCGGCTTCGGGGGCACGCCACCCGTGCTCACGACACCCGATACCGAGATTCCCTGGGCGGTCCTCATCCGGGCGGGTCGACTCGACCCGGCCCCGGCGCCGGAGTCCGACCCGGAGGGCTACGAGGGGTTGATGCTTGAGCTGTACGCCGAGGTGTTCGAAACTCTCATCGCAGGCGAGACGATCTCCTGAACGCTCACTTGACACCCCACGCGTAGGTCTGCTTCTCGAGCCGGAGGTACACGAACGTCTCCGTGGTCACGACCTTGTCAATGGCGCTGATCTGCTGCGACACGATGTCGAGCAGCTCGTCGTCGCTCTCGGCGACCAGCTCGGCGAGGATGTCGAAGCGACCTGTAGTGATGACGATGTAGTCGAGCTTCTCCATCGTGGAGAGCTCTGTGGCGACATCACGTACGTTGCCGCTGACCTTGATGCCGACCATGGCCTGGCGGGCGAAGCCCATCTGCATCGGATCGGTCACGGCCACGACCTGCATGACGCCGGTGTCGATGAGCTTCTGCACGCGGTGACGGACGGCAGCCTCAGACAGCCCGACCTCCTTGGCGATGGCTGAGTAGGACAACCGTCCGTCGTCTTGCAGCAGCTCGATGATCTGCTTGGCGACGGTGTCGAGCCCGGAGCGACGGGGTGTCGCGGGGCTTCGGTCGATGGGGCCGTTGCGTTCGGTCATGTCGATCATTGTGCCGTACATGTTCGCTTCCACCCCTTGTATCTGAGCGGAATTTTGACGCTTTCAGGATCCAAACACAGGATTTACTGCGGAATCCCTTGTCTCAGGCCAAGAATCTTGCGAGGATCTGTGGACACACGAGGAGCGAGGGTGGCACATGGCGGAGCTTGACCGGCGAACATTGATCAAGGGCACGGGTGGTCTGGCGTTCGCGGGCGTGAGTGCCCTCGCGCTGACGGGCTTCGGCACCCCCGACCGAAAGCAGAACCCCGCGAGCTGCTTCGCCAAGGATGTTTCCGCCACGCAGAAGCAGCTGGTGTTCTCCAACTGGCCCGAGTACATCGACCAGGACGACGGCAAGTACGTCTCGACGATGACCCAGTTCGAGAAGGACACCGGCATCAACGTCAGATACACCGCCGACGTCAACGACAACAACGAGTTCTTTGCCAAGGTCTCGAACCAGCTCGGGTCGTGCAGCTCATCGAAGCGTGATCTCTTCGCGCTGACCGACTGGATGGCGGCCCGGATGATCCAGGTCGGCTGGATCCAGAAGCTCGACGCGGCCAAGGTGCCCAACCTGCACGCCAACATCATCGACTCGCTCAAGAGCCCGTCGTGGGACAAGAAGCGCGACTACTCCGCACCGTGGCAGAGCGGCCTGACGGGCATCGCCTACAACAAGTCCAAGACCAAGGAGGTCAAGTCGTTCGAGGAGCTTGTCACGCGACCGGACCTCAAGGGCCGCATCGCCCTGCTCACCGAGATGCGCGACACGATGGGCTTCCTGCTGCTGGTCGACGGCGCTGATCCCAACGATTTCACCGACGCCCAGTGGCAGACGTCCATCGACCGCCTGCGCAAGGCACGCAGTGACGGGCAGGTCAGGTCGTTCACCGGCAACGAGTACGTCCAGGACCTGGCGTCAGGCAACATTGTGGCGTGTGAGGCGTGGTCGGGCGACATCGCGAATGCCGGTGACGACAACCTCGTCTTCGTCACGCCGGAGGAGGGTCACATGATCTGGGCCGACAACATGCTCGTGCCCAACCTCGCGACCCACCAGGCCAACGCCGAGCAGTGGATCAATTACTTTTACGAGCCCGAGGTGGCCGCCAAGCTCGCGGCCTACAACAGCTACATCTGTCCTGTGAAGGGTGCACAGGCGGCGATGGAGAAGGTCGACCCCGAGCAGGTCGACAACCCGCTGATCTTCCCGACAGCGGAAACACTCGCCGTGACCCACGGCTTCATGGCGCTCGATGAGGCCAAGATGCGCACCTACGAAGGGGATTTTGCTGATGTCACAGGTTCATGAGGCGCCGACCGACAGGTCTGCAGACCATGGTGATCGGTCGTTGCGACTGGCTGATCTGACCAAGGAGTACGCGACCTTCACCGCCGTCAAGTCCCTCGACCTCGTCGTGCCACAGGGCAGCTTCTTCGCCCTGCTCGGCCCGTCAGGTTGCGGCAAGACCACGACGCTGCGCATGGTCGCCGGCCTGGAGACACCGACATCGGGCACGATCCACCTCGGCGACACCGATGTGACCTACGAGAAGCCCTACCGTCGTCCGGTCAACACGGTGTTCCAGAACTACGCCCTGTTCCCTCACCTCGACATCTCCAAGAACGTCGCGTTCGGTCTCGAGCGGCGCGGCGTCAAGGACGTCAAGAAGCAGGTGGCCGACATGCTCGAGCTGGTCGAGCTGACGTCGCAGGCGCACAAGAAGCCGGCCCAGATGTCCGGTGGCCAGCAGCAACGCGTCGCCCTCGCGCGGGCCCTGATCAACAAGCCCGAGGTGCTGCTGCTCGATGAGCCGCTCGGCGCCCTCGACCTCAAGCTGCGACGCGGCATGCAGCTCGAGCTCAAGCGCATCCAGACCGAGGTCGGCCTGACGTTCGTGCACGTCACCCACGACCAGGAGGAGGCCATGACGATGGCCGACACCATCGCTGTGATGAACCATGGCGTCATCGAGCAGATGGGCGCGCCGAGCGAGCTCTACGAGAACCCGCGCACGACCTTCGTCGCCAACTTCCTCGGGCAGTCGAACCTGATCGCCGGCGAGATCGAGGGCCGGGATGGTGAGCACGTCAAGGTGCGGGTGCAGGGTGCGCTCGCGTCGATCCCGGCCGAGCGGGCACACTCTGACTCGGGCCAGGGCTGGCTGGGCATCCGTCCGGAGAAGGTGCTCATCGCCGAGGCGGGGCACCCGATCGACGCGCCGGGCGACGTCATCACAGGCGGCTACGTCACCGACGTCAGCTTTGTCGGCGTGAGCACTCAGTACATGGTGCGCATGCCGTGGGCGCAGGAGCTCATGGTGTTCGAGCAGAACACCGGTGCGCGCCGGATGCTCTCGGTGGGCACCAAGGTCGACATCTCGTGGCGCCCGGAATACGCCTTCCTCCTGGACGCCAGCCAGGATGCCAAAGCCGGCATCGAGGACGACTGACGTGGCGAACCTCGACACCTTGCCGGACGCACCGCGCGGCCACGCCCCGAAGACAAAACGCAAGCTCACCGGCTACTGGCTCATCCTGCCCGGCGCCGTCTGGCTTGGTCTGTTCTTCCTCATCCCTTTCTACTCGCTGATCTCCACGAGCCTGTTCGACCCCAACGGGTCGGTGCTGACCGGTTACAACATGACGTGGCACTTCGGCAACTACGTCGACGCCATCAGCCAGTACAAGAGCCAGCTGTGGAGATCGCTGTGGTACTCCGGTGTCGCCACGGCACTGTGCCTGGTCATCGGCTACGTGCTGGCATATGCGATCGCGTTCAAGGCAGGGCGGTGGAAGAACCTCATGCTCGTGCTGGTCATTGCGCCGTTCTTCACCAGCTTCCTGCTCCGCACCCTGTCGTGGAAGCTGATCCTCGCCGATGACGGATTCGTCGTCGACGCGCTGCAGACCGTGCACATCATGGGCGCCGACTCCCGGCTCCTGGCGACACCGGTCGCGGTCATCGCAGGGCTGACCTACAACTTCCTGCCGTTCATGGTGCTGCCGCTGTATGCCAGCCTCGAGAAGATCGACATCAGGCTCATCGAGGCGTCGAGCGATCTCTACGCCTCTCCGCTCCGTGGGTTCTTCAAAGTCACGTTCCCGCTGTCGCTGCCGGGCGTCGTGGCCGGCACGCTGCTGACCTTCATCCCGGCAGCCGGCGACTACATCAACTCGCAGCTTCTCGGCAGCCCCAACCAGCGCATGGTCGGCAACGTCATCCAGAGCCTCTTCACGACACAGGGCGACTACGCTGCGGCCGGCGCCCTGTCGGTGACGTTGATGATCGTCATCGTCGTGGCGGTTCTGATCTATGTCCGTACTTCAGGAACAGAGGATCTCGTATGAGCCCCATGGCCCGCGCCCGGCGATGGATCGGTGACCACCTGATTCTCGGCCTGGGTCTCCTGGTCCTCGTCTACACCTTCGTGCCGATCGCGGTGGTGGTGCTGATGAGCTTCAACGACAGCAGCAAGTCCAGGAACGTCTACAAGTTCCAAAGCTTCACGTTCAGCAACTGGCTGCACCCCTTCAAGCCGAGCGGCATGGGTGACTCGGTGCTCCTGAGCATCGAGATCGCTCTCGCAGCGACGATCATTGCGACGATCCTGGGCACCCTCGCCGCTTTTGCTCTCGTCCGGCACCGTTTTGCCGGACGCAAAGCCGCCAACCTGATCATCTTCCTGCCCATGGCTTCACCCGAGATCGTGATGGGTTCGTCGCTGCTGGCGCTGTTCGTGTCGAGCGGGTTCGGCGGCAGGCTCGGCTTCATCACGATCCTCATCGCGCACGTGATGTTCTGCCTGTCGTTCGTCATCGTGACGGTCAAGGCCCGCCTCGGCGGGCTCGACGACAATCTCGAGCAGGCGGCGATGGACCTTTACGCCAACGAGTTCGAGACGTTCCGGCGCATCACCTTCCCGCTGGTCCTGCCCGGAATTATCGCGGCGGCGCTGCTGAGCTTCTCGTTGTCGTTCGACGACTTCATCATCACGAACCTCAACGCCGGCCAGTCGGTGACCTTCCCGATGTTCGTCTATGGCTCAGCACAGCGGGGTGTTCCGATGGAGGTCAACGTCATCGGCACGGCGATGTTCGTCATCGCCATCTCGATCGTCGTCGGTGGGGAGATCTTCCGCCGGCGGGGGCAGAAGGCATTGGCTGCCTGAATCCTGGCGGGGGTCACACGTCGGGTGCTGACCTCCGCTCCGCTCCACGGGTAACCTTGTCCGCTCCAGCAATGCTCTCGAGCCAACTTGCTCTCGAGCCAACTACGGCCCACCCACGAGACACCTTCTTGGTCATCGCGCAGCTTGCGCGACGTCAAGGAGATGGCTTGCGGGTGGGCCGTAGCGGGCTGCTGGGCCTTGGTGCCCCCCGCGGCGAGGATGAGGCGTCGGCTCGCCGCGGGGTGGCTCCTCAGATCAGGCTCTGGGCTTCCGTCAGGACGCTTCGCAGGATCTGCTCGATCTCATCGAAGTGGCTCTGGTCGGCGATGAGCGGCGGCGAGAGCTGGATGACGGGGTCGCCGCGGTCGTCGGCGCGGCAGTAGAGGCCGTTGGCGAACAACGCCTTCGACAGGAAGCCGCGGAGCAACATCTCGGACTCGGCGTCGCTGAACGACTCCTTCGTCGTCTTGTCCTTCACCAGCTCGATCCCGTAGAAGAAGCCGTCGCCGCGGACATCGCCGACGATGTCGAGGTCGCGCAGCTTCTCGAGGGTCGCGCGGAAGTCGCCCTCCGTGTCACGCACGTGCTCGTTCAGCTTCTCGCGTTCGAAGATGTCCAGGTTGGCCATCGCGACCGCGGTCGACACGGGGTGCCCACCGAACGTGTAGCCGTGGGCGAAGCTCGTGTGCCCCTGCAGGAACGGCTCCATGATGCGGTCCGACGCGATCATGGCGCCGAGGGGGGAGTAGCCCGACGTGAGGCCCTTCGCGCACGTGATCATGTCGGGCACGAAGCCGTAGCGGTTGGCAGCAAACATCTCACCGAGGCGACCGAACGCGCAGATGACCTCGTCCGACACGAGCAGCACGTCGTGCCGGTCGCAGATCTCCCGGACGCGCTGGAAGTACCCGGGCGGGGGTGGGAAGCAGCCGCCGGCGTTCTGCACCGGCTCGAGGAAGACGGCGGCGACGGTGTCAGCACCCTCGGCCATGATGGCCAGCTCGATCTGGTCGGCGGCCCACATGCTGAATGCGTCGATGTCGTCGCCGTGCTCGGGCGCGCGGTAGAAGTTGGTGTTCGCCACGTGCACCGTCGACGGCACCAGCGGCTCGAACATCTGCTTGAGCGCGGGGATGCCGGTGATGGACAGGGCTCCGTGAGTCGTGCCGTGGTACGCGATCTGCCGGCTGATGACCTTGGTCTTGAGCGGCTTGCCGGTCAGCTTGAAGTACTGTTTCGCTGCCTTCCACGCGGTCTCGACTGCCTCGCCACCGCCGGTCGTGAAGAACACCCGGTTGAGGTCGCCCGGCGCGTACGCGGCGAGTCGTTCGGCCAGCTCGATGGCGGTGGGGTGCGCGAACGTCCACAGCGGGAAGAAGGAAAGCTCCTTGGCCTGCTTGTAGGCGGCCGCGGCCAGCTCTTCGCGACCGTGACCGGCCTGGACGACGAACAGTCCGGCAAGCGCGTCAAGGTAGCGCTTGCCCTTGTTGTCCCAGATGTATGCGCCTTCTCCCTTGACGATCACGGGGATGTCGTTCTCCTCGTAGGATCCGTGGCGGGAGAAGTGCATCCACAGATGCTCCTTCGCGGCCTTCTGCTGGCGTGAGTAGTCTTCGTGGCTCAGGGTCATGTCGCCATTCTCGCAAGACTCGGGTACTAATTTCAAGTGATTTAGTCGTCTTATCCATAGTTTACTTCGGAATCCGTTGCATCGCGTAGAGCCCGTGGGGTTACATGGAGCCATGGAACACGCGATCACCAACGTCATCAACGGAGAGCTAGTCGCGGCGGCAGGTGGAGCGACGTACGACGTCGAGGATCCGTCGACGGGTCAGGTCTACACGTCCGCACCCCTGTCCGGGGCCGAGGACGTCGACCGCGCGTTCGGTGCTGCAGCCACGGCCTTCGAGACCTGGCGCGACACGACGCCGTACGAACGGTTCAGGGCACTCAACAAGCTGGCTGCCGCGGTCGAGGAGCGAGCCGCAGAGATCGTCGACGTCGAGTCGCGCGACACCGGCAAGCCCAAGTCGCTCACGATGAGCGAGGAGATGTACCAGGCCACCGAGGTGCTGACGTTCTTCGCCGGCGCCGCCCGCACGCTGGAGGGGCGGTCGGCGGGGGAGTACATGCGGGGTCACACGTCGATGATTCGGCGAGAGCCGATCGGCGTCGTCGCACAAGTCACACCGTGGAACTACCCGCTCATGATGGCGATCTGGAAGATTGGCCCGGCTCTGGCCGCGGGCAACACGATCGTCCTCAAACCGAGTGACACGACACCGGCCTCCACGGCGTTGCTGGCCGAGATCGCTCAGGAGTTCTTCCCGCCGGGCGTGCTCAACGTCGTGTGCGGCGACCGGGACACCGGGCGTGCGCTCGTCACCCACCCGACCCCGCAGATGGTCGCCATCACCGGGTCGGTGCGCGCAGGGATGGAGGTCGCGGCCTCCGCCGCTGCCGGCCTCAAGAAGCCGCACCTCGAGCTCGGTGGCAAGGCACCGGTGGTGGTGTTCGACGACGCCGACATCGCCGCCGCGGCCGCAGGCATCGCCGGCGCAGGCTACTTCAACGCGGGCCAGGACTGCACTGCCGCGACGCGGGTGCTGGTGCACCCGCGCATCGCCGCCGAGTTCACCGCCGCCTTGGTCGAGGCGGCACGCGGCACCAAGGTGGGCATGCCCGACGACGAGGACACCTACTTCGGGCCGGTCAACAACGCCAACCAGCTGACACATGTCCAGGAGTTCATCGACTCCCTGCCCGACCACGCCAACCTCGAGACCGGTGGCTCACGCGTCGCTTCGCTGGGGGAGGGCTACTTCTTCGAGCCGACGGTGCTCTCCGGGCTGCGCCAGGACGACCACGCCAGCCAGGACGAGATCTTCGGTCCGGTCATCACCGTGCAGGAGTTCACCGACGAGGACGAGGCTGTGCGCTGGGCCAACGGCGTCCAGTACGGACTGTCGTCGTCGGTGTGGACCAAGGACCACGGCCGGGCGATGCGCATGGCCCGCAGGCTCGACTTCGGTTGCGTGTGGATCAACACGCACATCCCGATCGTCGCCGAGATGCCCCATGGTGGTTTCAAGCATTCCGGCTACGGTAAGGACCTTTCGATGTACGGCTTCGAGGACTACACCCGCATCAAGCACGTCATGACGAACCTGGAGGCCTGAGATGAAGATCCTTCTTGTCGGCGCCGGCGGTGTTGGCTCCGCGTTCTGCGCCATCGCCGCACGCCGCGACTTCTTCGAGTCGATCGTGGTCGCCGACTACGCGCTGGAGAGTGCCGAGCGTGCCGTCGCGGGGGTGGACGACGACCGCTTCACCGCAGCCCAGGTCGACGCCTCCGACGCTGGCTCGGTCGAGGCACTCGCACGTGAGGTGGGCGCGACGCACGTCATGAACGCCATCGACCCCCGATTCGTCATGCCGATCTTCGACGGTGCCTTCGCCGCCGGGGCGGACTACCTGGACATGGCGATGAGTCTCTCGAAGCCGCACCCCGACAACCCGCACTCCGAGACCGGGGTCAAGCTCGGCGACGAGCAGTTCGCGGTTGCCGGCACGTGGGAGTCCGCCGGCCGGCTCGCGCTGTGCGGCATGGGTGTCGAGCCCGGGTTGTCCGACGTCTTCGCCCGCTACGCCGCTGACCACCTGTTCTCCTCGATCGACGAGCTCGGCACCCGCGACGGCGCCAACCTCACGGTCGATGGCCATGACTTCGCTCCCTCGTTCTCGATCTGGACGACGATCGAGGAGTGCCTCAACCCTCCCGTCATCTGGCAGGACGGCGCGTGGTTCACGACACCGCCGTTCAGTGAGCCGGAGATCTTCGACTTCCCCGAGGGCATCGGACCGGTCGAGTGCGTCAACGTCGAGCACGAGGAGGTGCTCCTGATGCCACGATGGGTCGACACGAAGCGTGCGACGTTCAAGTACGGGCTCGGCAACGAGTTCATCGACGTGCTCCGCACGTTGCACAAGCTCGGGCTCGACTCGACCGAGAAGGTCAACGTGACGTCGATCGTCGGTGGACGTCCGACCGTCGTCGCGGTCAGCCCCCGTGACGTGGTCGCGGCGTGCCTCCCCAACCCGGCGACGCTGGGCGACCGGATGCACGGCAAGACCTGCGCCGGCGTCTGGGTGACGGGCACCGGCAAGGACGGACAGCCGAGGTCGACGTACCTCTACCACGTCGTCGACAACGACTGGTCGATGAAGGAGTACGGACACCAGTGCGTCGTCTGGCAGACTGCGATCCACCCCGTCGTCGCACTCGAGCTGCTGGCCACCGGGGTCTGGGCAGGCGCGGGTGTGTTGGGCCCGGAGGCATTCGACGCCGAGCCGTTCCTTGAGCTGCTCACCGCCTACGGCTCACCCTGGGGCCAGAAGGAGCTCGACCCAGCCTGACCTGGCCGTGTGGGCCAGGCCGCTGGGGGGCTGATGTTCTATGCAACGTGGGGGTCGATGCCGACGGCGGCGCAGCACTGCTCCCACACGCTGCGGCGCGCGGCGGGGTCGTCGTGCTGCCAGGGGAGGTACGACGCGTCGCGGGGACGACGGTCGCACCAGAATCGGCCGGTCCCCAGGGCCGCGCGATCGGCAGCGGTGAGCCAGGCGATGGTGTCGGCGCCGTCCTCCGCGGTGCGCAGGATCGGGCCGACGACCTTCGAGAAGCTGGGCATCGAGTCGGTGATGCCGGGGGTGTCGGCCCAGCCGGGGTGCATGCTGTGCGCCGCGATGCCGTCTGAGGCATAGCGTTCGGCGAGCAGCTCGGCCATCGTCACCTGGAGGCGCTTGGTTCGGGCGTAGGCGCGGATGCCCTCGTACCGCCCATACCGGTACTCGAGGTCGTCGCTGATCGACGCGTTGAGCGGTGCGCTGTACATCCCGCCCGACGACACGATGACCACTCGCGGTGACTCGGAGGCGGCGAGCGCCGGCCGCATCTCCTCGGTGAGCAGCAACGGTCCGAGCACATGGGTCGCCAGCGCCAGCTCGTGACCCTGCGCGGACTCCGACCTCTCCGGAGGCATGACTCCGGCATCATGCACGATCGCGTGCAGGGCGCCGAGCCTGCCGCGAAGCTCAGCGGCGTAGGTCCGCACGGCGTCGAGGTCACTGACGTCACAGACCTCCTCGAGCAGCTCAGCATCGGGCACGGCACGTCGGATCGCTTCGGCCGACTCGGTGAGCCTCGAAGCCGTGCGCCCCACGAGGTGCACCGTCGCGCCGTAGCGAGCGATACCCGTCGCCGCGGCCTGTCCCAGACCTCCGCTGGCCCCGGTGACGACGACATGGCGACCGGTCAACGAGCCGACGGGCGGGTCGGCGGGCCACCACCGGCGACGCACTGCCGGACCGATCGATGAGTATCCGAGCAGCACCGACTTGTCGAGCAGGGCGTCGAGCGCAGACGTGAAGGGAGAGGGCATGTGTCCACGATATGGCTGCACGGCCGTGGCCGCCGGGCTCGGACATGTGACGTCATCAGCGTCAAGACCCCGGGGACGCCGATCGGTGGTGATGACCCACGAGGGGCAGGCTAGAGGAGACCGGCCTGGTGCATCGTGATCGCGACCTGCACCCGGTTGGTCGCGTCGAGCTTGGTGAAGATGTGGGAGATGTGTGCCTTGACGGTGGCGACGCTCAGGTGCAGGGCAGTGGCGATCTCGGCGTTGGACGAGCCGCGCCCGATCGCGACGGCCACCCCCTTCTCCCGCTCCGTCAGGCACGAGAGCCTGGCCAGAGCCTCCCCGGCCCGGTGGTCGGGTGCAGCATCGGTGACCTGGCGGATGAGCTGCACCGTGATCGTGGGGGAGAGCATCGGCTCGCCCGCGGCCACCTTGCCGACGGCGGCGACGATGTCGGACGGAGGTGTGTCCTTGAGCAGGAAGCCCGTGGCACCGGCAGCCAGGGCCCGCACGACGTACTCGTCGGCATCGAAGGTCGTCAGGACGATGACCTTGGGCGCACCGTCGAGGCTCCGTACCAGTGACGTGGCCTCGATGCCGTCCATGACCGGCATGCGGATGTCCATCAGCACGACGTCGATGCCGCCCGCCTTGACAGCGTCGAGAGCCTGCTGCCCGTTGGCCGCCTCGCCAACCACGGTGATGGCGTCCGACCCGCCGAGCATCAGGGCCAGGCCCGCACGCACGAGGGCGTCATCATCGGCCAGCAGCACGCGCACCGTCATGAGGGCCACGGTAGCCAGGCGCGCAGGACGAACTCGCGGTCGGCCGACACAAGGTGTGACATGCGCCCGCCGGCCAAGGTCGTGCGCTCGGTGAGGCCGATCAGTCCGAGGCCCGAGGCAGGGGCACCCGTCATCGCCGAGCCGATGCGCAACGGGTTGCGCACCTCGACGGTCAGGCCGTCTGCGGGTCCGCCATCGAGGTTGACGGTGACGCGGGTGTCGGGCGCATGCTTGCGGGCGTTGGTCAGACCCTCCTGAACGACGCGGTAAAGGGTGCGCCCGAGCATCTCGGGCACGTCGTCGAGCACGAAACCCCGCTCGGTCTCGATGCGCATGCCAGATCGGCCGGCCTCCAGTATCAGGTCGGGCAGGTCCTCGGCCGAGGGCTGGGGAAGCTCGGGAGCGGCATCGCCGGGCTCCTCGCGCAGGATGCCGAGCACCGCACGCAGCTCGACGAGGGCCTGGTGCGAGTTCTCCTGGATGATGGCGGCAGTGTCTCGCATCTGTTCGGCGTCGAGGTCTCGGCGAAACGTCAGGGCACCGGCGTGCATCGTGACGAGCGAGATGCGGTGGGCGAGGACGTCATGCATCTCCCGTGCGATGCGGGCGCGCTCGTTCGTCCGAGCCTGGGTGGCGCGCGCCACCTGGTCGGCTTCGGCGGAGTCGGCCCGTTCGCGCAGGGTTTTGAGCAGCTCGCGGCGGGAGCCGATGTAGAGGCCCCAGCCCACCGTGACAGCGATGGCCGCGACGATGACCGGCCCGGTGATGAATGCCGGATCGTTGTTTCCCTTGTTGAGCCACTCCATGACGATGGCGCTGGCGAAAGTCACGACGGTGACCGGCAGTATCTCGCGCCACCGCCGCCTCGTGGCCATCGACACCAGCGCGAGGGTTGCGGGTCCCGCCGCTGTTCCTGAGACGGCGGACGCCATCGCCGTGATCAAGGCGACAGCCACGGGGAACCTGCGCCGCCACCACACCAGCACCAGGCTGGCCGCGCCCACGGACAGGTCGATCGCGAGCCACACGTGGTTGTGCTTCCACTGGTACTCGGCCATGGGAGCCCACGCGAAGCCCGAGATGACAATGACTACGCCAAGGCGCCAGACCTGGCTCCAGCGGGAGAGCCGGGGTTGGTAGTCGATGTCCTGCACGAGCCAAGGCTAGGGCGAAGGTGGCTGCTGGACGACGGCCGAGTGGCTACGGCCTCTCATACTTTCGGCTGACACACAATGGTCACCGGACCGATGCACGAGGCGTCCGGGGCAAGGCAGACTGGCGGCATGATCACAGTTGAAGGACTCACCAAGACGTACGGTGGCGACAAAGCCGTCGACAATGTCTCATTCGAGTGCCGACCGGGAGCCGTCACCGGCTTCCTCGGGCCCAACGGTGCCGGCAAGTCGACCACGATGCGCATCATCGCCGGACTGACGCCCGCAACGTCCGGCGACGCTCGCGTCGGCGGCGTCCACTACCAGGACATCCCGAACCCCGGCACGCAGATCGGCGTCCTGCTGGACGCCTCCGCACAGCACGCCGGACGAACAGGGCGTGAGATCCTGACCCTCAGTGCGTTGACGATGGGCCTCCCGATGTCACGGGTCGACGAGATGCTCAAGGTCGTCAGCCTGACGCCCCAGGAGTCCAAGCGCCGCGTGCGTAACTACTCACTCGGCATGCGGCAGCGCCTAGGTATCGCGAACGCCCTGCTCGGCGACCCGAAGATCTTGGTCCTGGACGAGCCCGCCAACGGCCTCGATCCGGCCGGCATCCACTGGATGCGCCTCCTGCTCCGCGAGTACGCCAACCGCGGTGGCACCGTGCTGCTCTCGTCGCACCTGCTGCACGAGATCGAGGTCATTGCTGATGAGATCATCGTCATCGGTGAGGGACGCATCGTGGCCGAGGGCACGAAGGCTGATCTGCTGCAGACGGCAGGGACGTTCGTCAGGGCGGGCGATGCGTCGGCCCTGGCCAATGCCCTGACCGCAGCGGGCCTCACGGCCGCGCCGTCCGGCGACGGCGGAATGCGCACCGAGTCGACACCCGAAGAGGTCGGCGGACTCACCGCCGCTGCCGGAGTCGCCCTCATTGAGCTGCGACCCGCCGAGGGCGCAGGCCTCGAAGAGATGTTCCTCGAGCTCACCGCTGGCACCCAACGTGAACGCACCATCCCCGAAGGAGTCTCGGCATGAGCACCACTGCGATCGCCACGATCGACACCACCAAAGACCCGATCCCGCTCCTGCGGGTGGTCAAGGTCGAGCTTCGAAAGATGTTCGACACCCGGTCCGGAGCATGGCTCATGGCCAGCATCGGCATCGTCGCCCTGATCGCGACGGTCGGCGTCATCCTGATCGCCAACGACTCCGACCTCGGCTTCGGGCTGTTCGGCGCGGCGGTCGGCT
Organism: Aeromicrobium sp.; assembly: GCF_014378035.1. Classification (GTDB taxonomy): domain Bacteria; phylum Actinomycetota; class Actinomycetes; order Propionibacteriales; family Nocardioidaceae; genus Aeromicrobium. Next base: position 57,363 of record NZ_JACMOM010000320.1, read on the forward strand.
TCCCGATGACGATCCTGTTGCCCATCGTCGCGATCCTGTCCGTGACGGGCGAGTGGAGTCAGCGGACGGGTCTGATCACGTTCACCCTGCTCCCGCACCGGGGGCAGGTCATCGTGGCCAAGGCCATCGCCGCCGTCCTCGTGGCGATCGTCTCGATGCTGCTGGCCTTCGCGATCGGCGCACTGGGCAACATCATCGGTTCGGCCATCGCCGGAGTCGATGCGGTGTGGGACATGAAGGTGTCCGACATGCTGCTGATCATCCTGGGGAACATCTTCGGGCTGCTGGTCGGATTCATGCTCGGCGTGCTGATCAGGAACTCCGCCGGTGCGATCGTGGCCTACTTCGTCTACTCGTTCGTCCTGCCGTCGATCTTTGCGGTCCTCGCAGGGTTCCAGGACTGGTTCCAGAACCTGCGGCCCTGGATCGACTTCAACTTCTCGCAGACGCCGTTGTTCGACGGTGGGCCCAGCGGCGAGGAGTGGGCCCATCTCGGCACGTCCGGGCTGATCTGGTTCGTGATCCCGCTCGCCCTGGGTGTGTGGGCAGTGCTGAGGTCAGAGGTCAAGTAAAGGCTTCCCGGGGGACGCAGGGCGGTGCGACAGAACATCACGTCGTTCGCGTGGACCGGGTCGAAACACAGGATGGCGGCACCTCGGTGCCGCCATCCTGCACGTTCAAGGCGGAGATCAAGTAGGCCCTCGACGCGGGATGCGGGACAATGTCCACATGCGCAAGCGAGTGGCCATTCTCGGCTCGACGGGCTCGATCGGCACACAGGCCCTCGAGGTCATTGCTGCCAACCCCGATCGGTTCGAGGTCGTCGCCCTCGCCGCCGGTGGCAGCAACCCGGCGCTCCTGGCGCAGCAGGCCATCGAGTTCGACGTGCCGCTGGTCGCCGTCGCTCGGGCCAGCGCCGCAGAGGACGTGCAGCTCGCGCTGTATGCGGAGGCCCAGAAGCACGGATACGCCCACGGTGACCACCGCGTGCCCCGGCTGCTCGCCGGGCCCGCCGCCGCGACGCAGGTCGCGCGCACCGAGTGCGATGTCGTGCTCAACGGCATGGCTGGCGCGGACGGCCTGCTGCCCACGCTCGCCGCACTCGACGCCGGGGTGACGCTGGCGCTGGCCAACAAGGAGTCCCTGATCATCGGTGGCGAGCTCGTGACCGGCGCGGCCAAGCCGGGCCAGCTCGTCCCGGTCGACTCCGAGCACTCGGCCCTCGCCCAGGCCATGCGCGGCGAGCGTCGCGAGGACGTCCGCCGGCTCATCGTCACCGCGAGCGGCGGTCCGTTCCGTGGACGCACGCGGGCCGAGCTCGCCGATGTCACGCCCGAGCAGGCGATGGCGCACCCGACGTGGGATATGGGGCCGGTCATCACCATCAACTCCGCGACCCTCATCAACAAGGGGCTCGAGGTCATCGAGGCCAACCTGTTGTTCGACATCGGCTTCGATCGCATCGACGTCGTGGTGCACCCGACGTCGATCGTCCACTCGATGGTCGAGTTCACCGACGGGGCCACGATGGTGCAGGCCTCGCCGCCGGACATGAAGCTGCCCATCGCGCTCGGCTTGTCGTGGCCCGACCGCGTCCCCGCCGCCGCCGCAGGGTGCGACTGGACCCGTCCCGCCACGTGGGAGTTCTTTCCCCTCGACAACGAGGCGTTTCCGGCCGTCATGCTCGCGCGGAGGGCAGGCACCTTCGGTCGGACGGGCCCCGCGGTGCTCAACGCCGCCAACGAGGTGTGCGTCAGGGCGTTCGTCGACAGCGATTTGGACTTCCTCGGCATTGTTGACCTGGTGGGAGCTGTCCTCGAGGAGCACCTCGCAGACCCGGACGTCGCCCGCCAAGAGATGACTCTCGAAGGCGTCCTCGACGCCGATGCATGGGCCCGGACCCGGGCCGCGGAGCTGGTGGAGCAACGATGAACGCCCTGATCTACACCCTTGGTGTCGTGGTCTTCGTGCTCGGCGTCGTCGTCTCGATCGCCCTGCACGAGCTCGGCCACATGATCCCTGCCAAGAAGTTCGGCATCAAGGTGACCCAGTACTTCGTCGGCTTCGGCAACACGGTCTGGTCGACCAAGCGCGGCGAGACTGAGTACGGCATCAAGTCCATCCCGCTCGGCGGCTACGTCAAGCTCGTCGGCATGCTTCCACCGGACCGCGATGCCGACCCGCACGAGGTCCGCAGGACCAACACCGGCATGTTCACGCAGCTCATCTCCGACGCGCGCAACGCCGAGTACGAGCACGTCGACGACAACGACCTCGACCGACTCTTCTACCGCAAGCCGTGGTGGCAGAAGCTCATCGTCATGGCCGGCGGCCCCATGGTCAACATCGTCATCGCGATATTTCTCTTCGCCATCGTCTTCATGGGCTTTGGGGCGCTCACCCCGTCGACCACGGTGCAGTCGGTGTCCGACTGCGCCATCAGCGACGCGCAGGCCGGGCGCACCTGCACCGCCGACGACCCTGTGACTCCCGCCAAGACGGCTGGCCTCGCCGCCGGCGACAAGATCACGACGTTCAACGGAACGACCATCAGGGAGTGGGACCAGCTCACCGCCCTCATCCGTGCCAACGGCAGCGGCGAGGCCACCATCGGCTTCACCCGCGGCGGCCGGGCCCAGGAGCGCACCGTCGCGACGTCCGTGCTCGCGCGCACCGACGTCAACGACCCCACCAAGACCGTCGACGTCGGGTTCCTCGGCGTCTCACCCACCCAGTCGTACGTACGTCAGGGCCCGGGGTACGTCGCCACCGTCATGGGTCAGTACGTCAAGGGCACCGCCGAGGCGATCGTGCACCTGCCGCAGCGCATGGTCGAGGTCACCAAGGCAGCATTCGGCGCCGAGCGTCCGGCCGACGGCCCGATCAGCGTCGTCGGGGCGAGCCGGGTCGCGGGGGAGTCCTTCACCATCAACGATCCGAGCTGGAGCGAACGGGCGCAGCGGGTGCTCGTGCTCCTGGCCGGCCTCAACCTGTTCCTGGCGATGTTCAACTTCATTCCGCTGCTTCCCCTCGACGGCGGTCACATCGCGGGCGCGCTCTGGGAGGCGGTCCGCAGGGGCATTGCGAAGGTCCGCGGCCGGCCCGATCCCGGCTACGTCGACGTCGCCAAGATGTTGCCCGTCGCCTACGGCGTGGGTGCCCTCCTTATGCTGATGAGTGTGATCCTGATATACGCCGACATCGTCAACCCGGTCAAGCTGACATGACCGACCCGAGCATGGTCGACCTCGGGCTCCCGGCGATGCCGCCGCCCGTCCTCGCTCCACGGCGCAAGACCCGCAAAATCAAAGTGGGCAAGATCGACGTGGGTGGCGATGCCCCGGTGTCGGTCCAGTCGATGACGACGACGTTGACCTCCGACGTCAACACGACGCTCCAGCAGATTGCCGAGCTGACGGCCGCTGGCTGCGACATCGTGCGCGTGGCCTGCCCCAGCCAGGACGACGCCGACGCCCTCAAGGAGATCGCCGAGCACTCACAGCTGCCGGTCATCGCCGACATCCACTTCCAGCCCAAATACGTGTTCGCGGCCATCGATGCCGGCTGCGCGGCGGTCCGGGTCAACCCCGGCAACATCCGCAAGTTCGACGACCAGGTCAAGGAGATCGCCAGGGCCGCCAAGGACCGCGGTACCTCGATCCGGATCGGCGTCAACGCCGGCTCGCTCGTCAAGCGCATCTTCGACAAGTACGGCAAGGCCACGCCCGAGGCGCTCGTCGAGTCTGCGGTCTGGGAGGCGTCGTTGTTCGAGGAGCACGACTTCCACGACTTCAAGATCTCGGTCAAGCACAACGACCCCGTCGTCATGGTGCAGGCCTACGAGATGCTGTCCGAGCGTGGCGACTGGCCGCTGCACCTCGGGGTCACCGAGGCAGGCCCGGCGTTCCAGGGCACCATCAAGAGCTCGGTCGCCTTCGGATCGTTGCTCAGCAAGGGCATCGGCGACACCATCCGCGTGTCGCTGTCGGCCCCGCCGGTCGAGGAGGTCAAGGTCGGCATCCAGATCCTGCAGTCGCTCAACCTGCGTCCGCGCAAGCTCGAGATCGTGTCGTGCCCGTCGTGTGGTCGCGCGCAGGTCGATGTCTACACTCTGGCCGAGCAGGTCACGGCAGGTCTCGAGGGCCTCGAGGTTCCGCTTCGGGTCGCCGTCATGGGTTGCGTCGTCAACGGACCCGGCGAGGCCCGTGAGGCCGATCTCGGTGTGGCTTCGGGCAACGGCAAGGGCCAGATCTTCGTCAAGGGCGAGGTCATCAAGACCGTCCCCGAGTCCAAGATCGTCGAGACTCTCATCGAGGAGGCCATGCGCCTCGCCGAGGACATGGAGCCAGTCGATGGTGGCTCGGCCGCCGTCAGTGTCAGCTGAACCTCGCAGCCGGGTTCCGCGAGGGCCCATGCAGGCTCGACGGGGACAAGGCCCCCTCGGCACGTAGTCTGGTCCCACCACTCCGGGGAGGCGCTGTGCTCAGGACGACGACGCACCTTCGTGCGTTGACGCCGCGCGACCTTCCAGATCTGAACCTGCTCCTCGACCGAGACCCCCTGGTCAATCTCTTCGTCCGCAACCGGGTCGACGCCACCAAGCTGCAGGCGAGATGGCTCGGCGGCCAGGTCTGGGGCTATTTCGAGGACGACGAGCTGGTGTCGGCCTGTCATGCCGGTGCCAACATCGTGCCCGTCGTGGCCACTCCGGGCGCCATCGAGGCCTTTGCGGAGCAGGCCCTCAGCGACAACATCCGGCCGTCGTCGATCGTCGGGCTGCGCGACGCCGTGCTGCCGCTGTGGAAACGTCTCGAGGCGCAGTGGGGCCCGGCCCGGTCGCCCCGGCTCGACCAGCCGTTCATGGTGCTCGACCGCGACAGCCCCGTCGAACCTGACCCCCGCGTCCGCCGGGTGATGCTCGACGAGTTCGACACGGTCTACCCGTCATGCGTCGCGATGTTCACCGAGGAGGTCGGTGTCGACCCGGAGGCCGGGGGCAGAAGTGGCTACCGCGCCCGAGTCGCACAGCTCATCTCGCAGGGCTGGTCATTCGCGATCATCGAGGACGACGAGGTGCTGTTCAAGACCGAGGTGGGGGCTGCCACGACCAGCGTTTGCCAGCTGCAGGGTGTCTACGTCCGCCCGGACCTGCGAGGGCGCGGTATCGCCGCTGCGGCCATCGCCGGGGTCGTCCAGCAGGTCCGCGCCACGGTGTCGCCGGTGGTCACGCTGTACGTCAACGATCACAACGTGGCCGCCCGACGAGCGTACGAGCGGGTCGGATTCGAGCACACGGAGACATTCGCCTCGATCCTGCTCTGACAGACGTCTGCAGAGGCAACTGTCGCCGCGTGATCCGGCGGCTGATCCAGACGATCGACACACGATGCCGCAGCGGCACGGTCTCGATGACCTTCGACGACGGTCCGAGCGAGGTCAACACCCCACGCTGTTGACGATCCTTCGCCACGCGCATCACCTTGCGGTGGCCACCACCTCGGCCGAGCCCATCGGACCGTCCCCCGGGTCCGCCGCTACGCTCGCCCCATGAATCGCGACATCACCTTCCTCGCCGCGCTGTTCACGGTCTCCGGCGTGGGGCATTTCGTCAGGCCCGAGCCGTTCGAGTCGATCGTGCCGAAGCCGCTGCCCTACAAGCGCGAGCTCGTCTACGCCTCGGGTGCCGTCGAGATCGTGTGCGCGGCGATGATGCTGCACCCCCGGACCCGGCGCCTCGGTGGTCTCGCGTCCGCCGGCCTGCTGCTGGCGGTGCTGCCGGCCAACGTGCAGATGACGGTCAGCGCGATGCGCAGCGAGAAGACTCCCGGCTGGTTCAAGGCCGGCACGGTCGCGCGACTTCCCCTGCAGCTGCCGATGATCCGCACGGCCATGAAGGCCGCTCGCACCTGACCCCCACCACTGGCCACGATGTGGCGGCTGCGGCACCGAATATCGGCCGACAATGAAGAATTTCGGTGCTTTGCCCGCCACTTCTCGCGGAGTCGGCCCCTAGTAGGGTCGCGGCATGCGTATGTCCCGGTTCTTCCTCCGCACCCTTCGCGACGATCCGGCCGACGCCGAGGTGCCGAGCCACAAGCTCCTGGTGCGCGCGGGATACGTGCGGCGGGTGGCGCCGGGCATCTATTCCTGGCTTCCGCTCGGCCTGAAGGTGCTTGCCAAGGTCGAGAAGATCGTCCGCGAAGAGATGGACGCGATCGGGTCGCAGGAGGTGCGCTTCCCAGCACTGCTGCCCCGCGAGCCCTACGAGGTGTCGGGACGGTGGACCGACTACGGGCCCAACGTGTTCCGGGTCAAGGACCGCAAGGGCAACGACATGATGCTCGGTCCGACTCACGAGGAATTCTTCACGTTGCTGGTCAAGGACCTCTACTCGTCCTACAAGGACCTGCCGCTGAGCCTCTACCAGATTCAGACGAAGTACCGCGACGAGGCGCGCCCCCGTGCGGGCATCCTGCGCGGGCGCGAGTTCATCATGAAGGACTCCTACTCCTTCGACGTCCACGACGAGGGTCTGGAGGCGTCGTACCAGGCGCACCGCGAGGCGTACGTACGCATCTTCGACCGTCTGGGGTTCGAGTACGTCATCGTGCGCGCGACGTCTGGCGCCATGGGTGGCTCGGCCAGCGAGGAGTTCCTCGCCGTCGCCGAGACCGGGGAGGACACCTTCGTCCGTTCACCCGGCGGCTACGCGGCCAATGTCGAGGCCGTCACGACGGTCGTCCCCGACTCGATCCCGCTGGACGGGCTACCGGCAGCGCACCCGGAGCAGACTCCCGGAACCCCGACGATCGATTCACTCGTGGCGCACCTGAACGAGGCGTTCCCGCGCGACGACCGCCCCTGGGAGGCTGCCGACACCCTCAAGAACGTGCTGGTGATGCTGCGCCAGCCCGACGGTGATCGGGTGCCGCTCGCGATCGGTCTGCCCGGCAACCGCGAGGTCGACGCCAAGAGGCTCGAGGCGCACGTGGCGCCGGCAGCCGTCGAGCCTTTTGACGAAGCCGACTTCGCGGCCCATCCCGCCCTCGTCAAGGGCTACATCGGCCCCGGTGCCCTCGGTTCTGAGAGCGTGACCGGCATCCGCTACCTGACCGACCCCCGCGTCGTCGAAGGCTCACGGTGGGTCACCGGTGCCGACGTGCAGGGATCGCACGTGCTCGACCTCGTCGCGGGCCGTGACTTCGTCTCTGACGGCACGATCGAGGCCGCCGAGGTGCGTGCGGGCGATCCTGCACCCGACGGGTCAGGGCCCCTCGAGCTCGCCCGGGGCATCGAGATGGGACACATCTTCCAGCTCGGCCGGCTGTACGCCGAGGCTCTCGACCTGAAGGTGCTCGACGAGAACGGCAAGCTCGTCACGGTCACGATGGGGTCCTACGGCGTGGGCGTCTCGCGTGCCGTCGCGGCCGTCGCGGAGTACGCCCACGACGACGCCGGCCTGGTGTGGCCGCGTGAGCTGGCCCCGTTCGACATCCACCTGATCGTCGCCGGCAAGGACGAGGCAGTCGTCGCCGGGGCCGAGCAGGCCTACCTCGACCTGCAGGCCGCGGGGCTCGACGTGCTGTTCGACGATCGTCCCGGCAAGGTCTCGCTCGGCGTCAAGTTCAAGGACGCCGAGCTGATCGGCGTACCCACCATCGTGGTCGTGGGCAAGGGCTTCGCCGACGGTTTGGTCGAGGTCAAGGACCGCGCCACGGGCGAGAAGCGCGATGTCGAGGTCACCGCCCTGGTCGATCACCTCCGTTCCTGACTCCTCGGAAGCTGGGAAAGCGGGGGGTCAGGGGAGGCCGGGGAAGGCCTTCGCATTGCCGCCCCAGGTGAGCTCGGCCAGCGCCGCTCGGCGAAGGCCGACCGTCGCCAGGACGCGTAGGTCGCCGCTGCCTTGTCCTGCCAGGGCCAGGCAGGTCGCCGCGATCGACCGCTCGAGCCGCCGCGCCATCGACAAGGCCAGCGTCGGGGTGTCGAGCGGCCCGACGTCGTACGCGAGGGCGGTGGCCACCGGCACCACGCCATCATCGCGGAGCCGGCCGAGTAGCCGGTCTCGATCGAGGAGATGGTTCTCGTACGAGTCGCGTGCCCGCTCGGTGAGGCGTTCGAAACGCGCTCCGATGACGGGGTAGAGCCACACGGCTTGGTGCTCGAGCGCGAGCCAGGCCTGCAGCGTCGCCGTGGTCGTCACGCCAGCGCACCTACCGACCTGGCGCACTGGGCGAGGCCTGCCGACATCGAGGCGAGGACGCGTGCGAGGTCGGGGGAGACCGCGCGTCGGGCATCGCCAGCCCGGGAGCGTGACTCCGCGGAGTACGCCGTCTCGAGGGAGCGGACGGCGGTGGCAGCATCTGCCGGTGGCGGCTTGACCTCCGACGAGGGTGAGGAGGGGGCGCGGCCGACGGCCCGGAGGTGAGCCCGGCTGATCGTCACGAAGCTGTCGAGATTCAACGAGGAGTGTGCGGCGTCCGTCGCCTTCACGGTGGCGAGCAGAGCCCCCTGCGCCTTGGCGACCCGGATGATGAGCCGGTCGTCGCGAGGGTCGGGCTCGGGGTGGGGCTCGACCCCCAACACCTTCGCGACATCATCCAGCCGGTGGGTGAGGTCGGCGACGACGAGCGCACCCGTGACGCCGGCGGTGACGGCCCCGGTGGCGAGGAGTGCGCGACGGCTGATCACTACGGCAGATTAGCCCGTCGGGGTTCGGTAGGGTGGTGCCGACACTGCATCGGGCGGGAACGGCATCGAGTGCCGACAACAGAACACGGAGGACGATCCATGACGGACAGTCTGGAGACCCTCGTCCACGAGTGCGTGTCGGCCCTCGGGCTCGATCTGGAGGCCGTCGATCTCAGCAAGGCCGGCAAGCGAAGCGTCCTGCGCATCGCCGTCGACCGCGACGGCGGGGTCGGCATCGACCACATCACCGAAGCCACGCGCGAGCTCGGCCTGGTCCTCGACGAGTCCGACGTCATGGGCACGCAGCCCTACACGCTCGAGGTCACGTCCCGTGGCGTCGAGCGTCCCCTCGCTCTTCCGCGGCACTGGCGCCGTAACGCCGACCGCTACGTCAAGGTCGTCCTGACCGACGACTCCAAGGTCGAGGGACGCATCACCTCCAGCAACGACGAGAGCGTCGAGCTGGCCGTCAAGGGACAACCCGTGCTGCTGACGTACGACCACATCAAGACAGCGCTCGTGCAAACCGAGCTCAACAGGAAGGACGCCTGACATGGACATCGACATGGCCGCACTGCGCGCCCTCGAGCACGAGAAGGACATTCCCTTCGAGGTGGTCGTCGACGCTATCGAGATGGCGCTGCTCTCGGCCTACCACAAGACCGGGGGCTCCCAGTCGCACGCGCGGGTCGAGCTCGACCGCAAGAGCGGACACGTCACGGTGTGGGCCAAGGAGCGTCTCGTAGTCGAAACCCCACCCGAGCCGGAGGAGGGCGAGCAACCGCCCCCGCGACCCGAGCCCGCCTTCTCAGCCGAGTTCGACGACACTCCCGACAACTTCGGTCGTTTCGCTGCCACGATCGCGCGCCAGCTCATCATGCAGCGCATCCGCGATGCCGAGGACGAGTCGAAGTACGGCGAGTTCGCCGGTCGGGTGGGTGACATCGTGTCCGGCGTCATCCAGCAAGGCCGGAACCCCGGTGACGTGATGCTCGACCTCGGCCGAATCGAGGCCATCCTGACAGCCTCTGAGCGGGTGCCCGAGGAGAAGTACGCGCATGGTGAACGACTCAAGGCCTACGTGTACGAGGTCGAGAAGGGGTTGCGCGGCCCCCGGGTCAAGGTCTCCCGTACCCACCCCAACCTGGTCAAGCTGCTGTTCGCCCTCGAGGCCCCGGAAATCGCCGACGGATCGGTCGAGATCATCGCGATCGCGCGCGAGGCGGGCCACCGCAGCAAGATCGCCGTGCGCGCGAACGTCCCCGGCGTCAACGCCAAGGGCTCCTGCATCGGGCCGATGGGTCAGCGGGTGCGCAACGTCATGCACGAGCTGCACGGCGAGAAGATCGACATCGTCGACTTCAGCGACGACCCCGCCGAGTTCATCGCCGAGGCGCTGTCACCCTCGCAGGTCAAGAGCGTCACGCTCGTCGACGTCGCAACCCGATCTGCGCGCGTCGTGGTGCCCGACTTCCAGCTGTCCCTCGCCATCGGCAAGGAGGGCCAGAACGCCAGGCTCGCCGCGAAGCTCACGGGCTGGCGCATCGACATCCGGTCCGACACCGAGGCGCCGCCCCGAAATGATGGGTCAGGAACCAGTGGCGCAACCGCTTCGCGAAACGGGTAGACTGGCCAAGGTTGTTCGGACGTGCATCGGTTGTCGAAAGCGTTCGGACAAGTCCACTCTGGTGCGAGTCGTCGCAGTTCAAGGGTCCACGGCCACGGTCGTGACACCCGATCTGCGGGGCACGATGCCGGGACGGGGGGCGCATCTGCACCCCGCGATCCGGTGCCTGGAGCTGGCGACTCGCCGCAAGGCGTTCGGTCGGGCCCTTCGAGTCGAAGGACCGCTCGACCTGGACTCCCTCGCGACGGTGATCCACGAATCAGCTGAATGACCACGAGGAGCGCACCATGCGCTCCGCGAGACGAATCGGAGCATCCGCTCATGACTGCACGAACGGCTTCCGGCCGATGAGTACTGCGCAATGAGTACTGCGCAATGAGTCCGAACATCAACTAGTGGTCTGATCCTCCTCGGGGTCGGACCCCCCTGAAGGAGAAGAGTGGCTGTAAGAGTCCACGAGCTCGCGCGCGAGTTCGGTGTTGAGAGCAAGGTCGTCCTGTCCACCCTGAAAGACATGGGTGAGTACGTGAAGTCGGCCTCCTCGACCGTCGAAGCCCCCGTCGTCCGTCGCCTCAACGAGGTGCACGGAGAAGCCCTGCGAGCGCAGGGCGCCAAGAAGGCCGCCAAGGCAGCGCCCAAGAAGGAGGCCGCGGCCGCGCCCGTCGATGCTCCTCCGGTTGCCGCCGCACCGGTTGCTGACGCCCGCCCTGCCGAGGTTGCCCCGGCCGCGGCACAAGCGACCCCGGCGGCACCGACGCGCGTCCCCGGCCCCATGCCCGGACCCCGCGTCGCGCCGACACCTGAGCCCGAGCCCGCACCTCCCGTCGCGGCGGCCCCGGCCCCCGAGGAACCAGCCGAGAGTCCGGCTGAGGTCGAGGCTCCCGCCGCGTCGGCAGCGGCCGAGGGAGAGGCGCCCGCGGCCGGAGGACCACGTCCCGGTCCTCGCACGCCCGGCGCCCGGCCCGGCAACAACCCGTTCTCGTCCACGCAGGGCATGCAGCGCGCTCCGCGCCCGCCGGCCGCGCGTGACGGTGCGGCACCGGCAGCCAACCCCGGCATGCCTCGCCCCAACCCGGCGATGATGCCCCGGCAGTCCGGCCTTTCCGGACCCTCGACCGGACGCGGTGCGCCCGGTCGCGGCGGTCCCGGTGGAGCGCCCGGTCGCGGCGGTCCTGGTGGAGCGCCCGGTCGCGGAGCACCCGGCGGCGGTCTCGCCGGACGTCCCGGCGGCGGCGGAGCACCCGGTCGCAGTGGTCCCGGCGGTACACCGGGTGGCGGCTTCAGCGGCCCCCCGCGCACCGGAGGTCCCGGTGGCCGCAACACTCGTGGCGGCACCCAGGGCGCGTTCGGTCGCGCCGGTGGACCGGTCCGACGTGGACGCAAGAGCAAGCGCGCGAAGCGTCAGGAGTACGACCAGATGCAGGCGCCCGCCATCGGCGGCGTCCGTGTCCGCAGGGGCAACGGCGAGACCGTGCGCCTCACCCGCGGATCGTCCCTGGCCGACTTCGCCGACAAGATCGGCGGCGACTCCGCATCACTCGTCGAGGTGCTGTTCCACCTTGGCGAAATCGTCACGGCCACGCAGTCGGCCAACGACGAGACGCTGCTGCTCCTCGGTGAAGAGCTCAACTACAAGGTCGAGGTCATCTCGCCGGAGGAAGAGGACCGCGAGCTGCTCGAGTCGTTCGACCTCGAGTTCGGCGAGGACGAGGGCAACGAGGACGACCTCGCGGCACGTCCGCCGGTCGTCACCGTCATGGGTCACGTCGACCACGGAAAGACCAAGCTCCTCGACGCGCTGCGCAGCAGCAACGTCGTGGACAAGGAGGCCG
>NZ_JACMOM010000052.1 GCF_014378035.1 Aeromicrobium sp.
CCCATCTTCTCGACCATCGAGACGATGCCGCCGATTGACTTGCCGAACAGGTTGAGCGCGTTGTTGCGGGAGCCCCCGCCGAGAAGATCCCCGACTCGACTACCCATCGACCGATCACTGCCACGGCCCCCGTTTCGGGCTTTGTCAGCCGCGCGACTCCGCTTGATATCCTCCGCGTGCGCTGCGGCCCAGATACGAGTGAACCTGTCCGCGCTTCTCTGCGTTCGCTTGATGTTCTCGGCGTGAGCGGCGTTCCACAGTTTACTGAAAGAATCAACATCCCTCCTGTGCGCCTTGGCCGCCGCATCGTAGAGCGCGCTCTGCTGTTTGAGGAGTGCCTTCTCTTGATCAAACTTGGCCTTGTCCGCTTTTTCGATCATGCGGTTGGCCGACTCATGCAGGGAAACGCGAGCCTTTTGGAACGCTGCGTAGAACGCGCGATTGGGGTCGTCAGGAGTGCCATCACCGAGACCGCCAGCAGGAGGGCGGTTGCCGCCGCCACCCCCGCCTCCGTTTCCAGAAACAGATCCGATCCGGTTCTCCATGTTGTCGAGCATCCGACCCATCGAGACTTCGATCTCGTCGATCTTCTCACCGACAGCGGACCCAAGGTTCTTGGACAGGGACCGCCCGAGGCGCTGCCCCATGTTCTTGAAGTTCCGGTTGAGTTCAGACTCCAACTTCTCGGTGAGCGTGTCCGTTATGCGGTCGAAGAATCCCTCCTCGAACCCATCGCCATAGCCCTCGCCGTGTTCCTTTCCTGCCTTCACGACACCCGGCCCGGCGCTGTCAATGGAATCGACGATATCGTCGTTCATCCCGTCGCCGTTGATCTCCAACTGCACATAGCCGCGACCGACCTCGGTGCCACGCTTCATTGGTTACCCGCCTTGTTCTGCATGTTGAAGAATGAGGCCGATTCGGACTCCTCGGACGCCGCGCTGTCGCCGTCCTGCCATTCCAGCAGGTCGTTGAGTTCGGTAAGCCACTCGTCGAGTTTACCGTGCTCAACCCGTTCGATCGCCCAAGCGTAGACCAAGGATGTGAACTTCCACGGCGGAAGCGCCGTGAGGTTGGGGATCAGGTAGTAGCAGGCGGTGATTTCTGCAAAGCGCTCGGCTCCGATTCGGCAGAGTCGGACGGCGACTGGGTAGGGTCCGCGAACCACTCCGAGATGAGGTACTCGAAGATCTCTTCCAACTGCTTGAGCCGCAATCTTTCCTTGCGGGAGTTGGACAGGAGCCGTGACTCCAAGTGGTCCTGATCGTCACCTTTCAGGGAGGACATCATGATGTTGACGATGGCCGCGTAGCGCTGGTCGTCGGTCTGGCCGCGACCGAGAGCGGCGAGCATGAACGTCAACTGCCCCTCGTGCGGTCGGTACGCCTTCATCTCGCGGCCGTCGAGGTCGAACTCAATCGGTACGCCTCTGTCCTCGTCTTCGCCCTCGGTGTCCTGTACGGCTGTGACGAACTTCTTCATGTCGGTTCCTATCGTCTGGTGGAGCGTCGCTTGTGTCATACGGTATCACGTCGTGGATTCAGGGGGCGTTTCTGGAAACGGTCAGCCGATCTTGCGGCCACGAATCTCGCGGGGGAGCAGGAGAGTCGGCCCACCGGGTCTCGCAACGACCCGCTCAAGAACCTCGATGTACCAGTACCCGCTACGGAACTCCAACGACGAGGGGTCAACGCGGGCACCGTACTTCTCGATGGCCGCGTGCAGGAACCGTGCCCTCTCGGCTATCTTCTGCTGGGACCGGGTGTTCACAGTCGTCTTGGCTTCTTTCAAGCGCGCCCGACGCTTGGCCTGTCGACGGCGGTTGTCGGCGGTACGCTGCTCCGGGCTCGGCTTCGCTGCTGCACGCCGCGCACGCTGAGCCTGCACGCGCAAGCCCTGTGCGTCGGCGCGGCGCTGGTGCTCGGCAGTGCGGGCACCACCATGTCCGAGGGGGTCGTGCCTACTCCATGCCTCGTCCCTCCACCGACGCCATTCGGTGAGCGACGCGAGGAACGCGATCTCAGGTTCCGTCGCTGCGGTGACGTGAGAGGCCAGTTCCTCGGGGAACGTGTCGACAGCACCTGCGAGGCTGGTGCCCGGCATGGTCGCCGTCGCTATGTGAACAGACCGGAGCCCGGCCGTGAGCCCACGCGAGAAGAAGTATTGCGGGTGCTGGCCCTTGATGATCACAGTCCCGACACGCTTCCCACTCTTGGGAGAGGGAATCCATGTGTGCTCATACAGGCTGGGGCTACCCACAGCCCCCGGTGGGAGGATCGTCGCTTCCCACGGCGAGTTACCGGCGTAGATACCTGTGCCCTGATCGACGAACGCGCTGTACTTGGACGACGACCCGACTGCCGTGTAGATCCGTAGCCCGCGCGTGGCGCTGCTGGACGTGAAAGATCGCTTGAGCGACCGGCCGTGCGCTGCGGGCTCGTGGCCCCACGTCGGGCGGCTGTTGCGTGGGGCGAACCCTCTGGTCGCTGCGGTGACGCGGTTGGACAGCGTGTTCGAGAACCGACCAACCGGGCCGGTGGGCATGAACAGCACCTCGGCCGTGGCTGTGACAGCCATGACTGACCCGCGCTTTCGGACAATCTTGGACTGGGGCATGTTTCCAGAAACCCGTCAGAGTTCCACGGTGAACGCCCACACGCCACCGTACTGTCCACCGAGCGGCCCCTGTGGCTGCCACTGTCCGACGTTGATGCCCTCCCAGACCTCGCAACTGAGAGCGGCGCACAGGATGGCGTTCATGTCCGCGAGCGACTGCATCCCGTAGACCAGTACGTCCGTCTCGGTCGGAGCCCGTCCCTTCTTGGGCACCTCCATGCAGCGGAGCACGCCGACCTCAAGCCCGGCGATGAGCGACAGAGCGCAGTTCTGGCCGCTGAAACCTTCCAGCCCACCGGGCGCAGGCTGCACGTCGGTAATCCTGATCCATGCCTGCGAGCACTGAGCCTCGGTGGCCGAGCAGGAGTCGCCGGGGTCGGGATCGAACGGGACGTAGGACTCACCGAGGGTGAACCCGACCGAGCAGATATCCGGCAGGGCGTCCCGGATGCACCCAGTGAACTCCACAATGGCGTTCTCCAAGGCCAGCACAGCGGGCGGGAGAGTTTCGTCGGACCCGAGCCCCCCGATGGTCATACGGAGCCGCCCAATCGCCGCACAGGCAGTGTGGAGGTGATCCTAGCCTTGCGCGTGCGCGGGTTGTGGACCTGCGCCGCTTGGATCGGAGCCCCAGCGGGTGCCCACTTGAGGATGAACTGGTCAACGATGTCGATTCCGGTCAGCCCGTTGGGGAACAGACCTGCCTCGATGCTGAATGACACGCCGTTGCGCACGACGCTGGTCACCCCTCGCGGCAGGGAGCAGGCACCCTGTGGAGCGCACGCCTCCGCGAACTCCATTGCGAGAAACGCGACGGCGAGACGGGCGTCGGCCAGCACGGGGTAGGACTTCGAGTACGTGATGCTCCACGTGCCGACCGCGCTGTCTGGCTTGTCGAGATCCTGTGTCTCGGGGATGGGCGACGTGCCCGTGCCCTGCCAAACGAGGAGGTGTCCGTTGTCGATGCGCCAGTCGCCGGTGTCCAGCACTAGTTCGACGCCATCGACCTTGATGCTGTCGATGTAGCCGATGGGGCCGTCGATGTCGACCTCGCTCAGTGGGCCGCAGTAGCGTGCCCTACGGCAGCCGCAAGCGTTCAGCCACTCGCCGGGACGGATCGGGTGCGGGTTCCACTTGCAGCCACAGGGGCGCTCCACCGGGCATGGCCGAATGGTGATCGGGCATGTCCCGACTCGGTTCAGGGTGAGCGCCTGCAAGGACGACGTGGCGAGCATCAGCGCTCGCTCCTGTACCAGAGGGTCAAGTCCTGTCCACTCCGCGCCGAGGCAAGCCGGGTCCGGCTCCCATGTGCATGTCATCGTTGCGCCCTTCGTGGTGTGTGGATACTAGGCTACCCGAGCCCGGTGGGCCTCGCGGCGTCCGGCAGGTCTTCCTCAAGCGGAGCAGCGCCGACAGAGTTTCCGGAAACCGCTCCCTCGGGGTCGCCCGACTCATACAGAACCGTAGTCTCCGGGGTTCCGGTCATCGCGTCGGTGGGGTCGCTCTCATAGGCACCGCCGCCAGCGCCTTCGTAGGACAAGCCGTCAGTGCGTATCAGGGCATCCTCACCAGCCAAGCGTGCGTCCTGCTGAACGGGAGTCTCCGCGTTGGGGGTGGCCCATGTGATGACTGCGCCGAGGATGACCGCCGCGATGGCAAGGTACTTGGCTGCGGGCTCATCGACTCCGAACGCGAGTACCGCGATGATGATGCCAGAGAGCAGCGTGCTCAGCGACTTGGCAATCTCTTTGGCCTTAGCCAGTGCAGTAAGCATGATCATTACTTCTTTCCATAGGTGACTGCGATGATCGGGTAGTTGGATCGCGTACTGATGATCTTATTGGATCGCGCTGCTCGGCCACTATAAATGGCGTTGAGGCTGGACTTCACGGCCGGGTTGAATCCTGCGGGCTTGAACGCCGTGTCGCGGACCCACGTGTTGGAGTTCTCGGTCAGACCGATGCTGGTGCGAGTCTTCCAGTTCGACATGGGACGATACCGGGCGAGGCTCGCGGCCAACTTGATCGTGTACTTCCCCTGCTGGACGCGGATCGCGTCGAACTTCGCGCCGCGACGGAAGTCGAAATGAGTCACGACGATCTGAGCCCACGAGCCATTGATCTTGGCTCGTACCCGACCAACGGTCTCCTTGCGTCCGCCACCTTGGGCGTAGGAGGGCATGGTGACCGACTTGGCATACGTGACCTCGGTGCCCTTGAGGACGGCGACAAGGTTCCCTGCCGACGCCAGCGGGACGATGTACCCGGCCTTGGTGAATCCCTCTCGCCACTGGGCGACCTGAGAGGGCCGGACCTCGTTGAGGGTGATGACCTCGGGCTTGCCGCTGGTCAGGGCAGTGAGCATGAACGGCCTGCGGGCGTCGAGGGTGCGAGAGCCCTCGATCCCGTCGTCCCCCCACGTGTTCAGGTGGCGGTGCTCATACCAGCGCACAGTCCGCACGACCGGAACCTTGGACCTGATGTAGGAGCGGAGGTCGAAGATCGTGGACTCGATGCTGGACGGGAACCAATGGGTATCCCGATAGTTGCGGGCGAGCCCGTCCCGGTGCGCGTAGTAGGCATCAATCTGAGCGCCGTAGGGCTTGCGCCCGTACAGCGACCAGCCGCCGTCTACGAACTTTCCGACCTTGAACCCGAAGACTCGGTAGTCGTCCGCGATGCTCTTGCCCTCACGCGGCGGCAGGGCGAACATGTGGATGTGGTTGCCGAACAGGGGCGGACGACGCCAGTAGGCTCCCCAGCCGTTGGCGCGGAAGAACTTCTCCTGCGTACCCCACGTGACGCCGGGGATATAGACATCGAGGCAGGCATCGTAGTCATGCGTTCCGGCGCTGGCCTTGACCCCGGTATTGAACGGGGGCTGGATGACGACGAGGTGCCTGCCGAACTTCTTGACGGATAGCGCATCGGTGCGGTCCAGCAGGGCGATGGTCCACAGTGACCCGGTGACCTTGCGCCCGTACATGTCGCGGCGCGACCACATGACCCGCGTGGTCGACTTGGGGGGCTTGGCCCAGTTGATCGGGCTACCCGCCAGCGTAAGGACGCTCATCATGTGCCTTTCGTTTCCAGAAACCGATGGTCACTGTGCGTGGCACAGCATACCCGCTGCTATCCGGCAGGAGGGGGCGCAGCCACGCCAACGCGGCAGTCCGAGTCGGTCACCGTGACGCTGCTCCCATCGTCGAAGCCGAACACGATCAGGCCGTCAGAGTTGCAACTCGCCGTGGTGATGGCGGGGGCGTTCTTTCCCGCGCTGCCAGTGTCGCCGGTACTGCCGGTATCACCGGTAGCGCCCTTGTCGCCGGTATCGCCCTTAGCCCCAGCATCGCCGTTCGCCCCCCGGCAGTCATTTTGCGTGGAGCAGAAGGACACCAGAGCGTCGACCAACTGGTCGATGGTCGGGGCGGGGGCAGCGGTGCCTTTCGGCCCCCTGCTGCCCGAGGGCCCGACCAAGTCTATGCCCGACAGGATGAACCGCACAGCAGCGTTCACCTGAGTCTGGGTCGGGCCTGTGGTGGTCGGAGCAGAGTTGGACTTGTCAGTCACGTCGTCGATGGTGGACTTGGTTACCGCCGCCTGACGGCACAGCCCCGCGTCACGAAGGTCTTGCAGCGCCTTGCCCTTGGATTCAGCGCAGGCGGTCGTGACCTGCTGTGCGAGAGTGCTGGCCTTGTCAACCACCGCAGTCTTCTGCTTCTTTTCGTTGTTGGCGGTGTCGACGGCCACGTCGGTCTTGCCTACTTGGCTGACGTACCCCTGCAAGAACGAAGCGGCTGATACCAAGAACGCCAACGTGATCAAGATGTACATGACTCTTTGGCTGTTCGGCTTAGGCGTCATCAGGGTCTCCCCCCAGTTGTACGGCGAGTCTTTTCAAGCGCTCGATGTCCTCTTTGAGTGGCTGAGTGGCAGCGGCGACAGCCCGCCCTGACGAAGCGTAGGCACCGATCAGGGCGATGAAGATTCCCGCCGCCGATGTGATCATGGCAACGGCTATCGAAGACTCCACTGTTATCCCCCCGCATTATCCGAGTCGCTGTACAGGACGCGCAGCACCAGTCCTACCAGAAGGATCGTCATTGCGATCAATCCGAGGGTGGAATACGAATCAAACGGGGCTCTGAGTTTGTACGCTTTCACCTGTACGGCTGTCACGTAGGAAAGCAGGCCCCCAAAACCGAGGACGACTATCCGATACGACAGGGAATGGTGAAAGAAAGTTACCCCGATGATCCAAGCGAACAGCAGGCCGCAGAGTATCCCCTCCACGAACATCAAAGAACGTAGAAGGAGTAGGCGCTCGGTCAGGTCCACGTGATCTCCCGCCTCTGGGTCTCTTGCTATGGCTGACTGTCCCTCTGCCTCATACGCCCGAGAGGGCTAGGAGTTGCTTTATGGTACTACGTCGATCTCTTGCAGGTCATCTGGCCTGTGTTTCTCGTTTCTGGAAACAGGCAGGTCGTCGAAGTCCCGCCGTGGCGGGTGGCGGTGGGTGTTTGGTTAGATCGTGAGCCAGTTGGTGCCATCGCTGACTACCGTGACTTTGGCCCACTGTGCGAGAGAGACCGATGTGGCGCCGTCGATCGTGGAGGGTGCCGTCGCAGCCACGGAGGCCGCGGAGGCGTTGACGTTCTTGACAGTGATCGTGCGGCCGATTCCGACGTCACTGTTTGCCGCGTTGAGTAGCGTCACAACACCTGTCGTCTTGTCGGTGATGATGACGTCATCGGAGCGGACCATCGCATAGTTGGTCGTAACGGTCACAACTGTTCGACCGCCACCGAACGCGACCCAGCCGATATTCCCGACTCCCATGTTCTTGATGAACGCCGATGATCCTGCTCCGCCGACCTTGTTGAGATAGACCGACCCGCGCGGCGCGGTAACGACACCCTCGGGCGGTCCTGTGCCTGAGTACAGGGCTGGGCCAGATGTGCCGTTGAGTTGTATGACGGAGCCGGTGAAGTCGACGAGCTTAGGTTGTACCAGGATCGTTGCCGCGCCGCCGAAGATGAAGCCCATCAGCCCGGTCGCGCTCTCATACAGACGTATTTCAGGGTTGGCGGCACTGACAGGGTTGTTCAGGCGTACACGGTCGGTGCTGTCCAACGTGAGGATCGGCTGAGCGACACCCGATGATGACCTAGCCCGCAGCGAAGTGGTGGGAGCCATGATCGGGTCGGTGATAAAGCCACCCAATGTGCGGGGCATTGCCGGTGCGTCACCGACCGAGTACGCAACCGCCGCGAACCCGCCGCCCGTGGCTGTGTTGAGGTTGATCCATGAGCGCCCCTTCTGGTCAGGAGCGGCGGCAGGATATCCGGGGAGACTGGCACGTTGCCCCGCGAGTGCGTCCACGTTGACGCTGAGAGCGGTCGAGTGCGACACCCCGCCAGCGACAAGAGAGCCACCGGCAGACACGACGTAGACCTCTTGCGCATAACTGCCCGTCCCGGCAGTATCGCCGCCGACGGACTCTGTCGCACCGCTGATGACCCAAACGTCGGGGCGAATCGGAAACGTGTCGTAGAAGACTTTCCGGTTCAGTTGCGCGACGGTCTCGGGCTTGTTCCAGTTGCCAGCGTAGAAGTCGGCCCGTGACAGTCGGTAGATTTTGCCGAGCGACTGGTTGTCGACGCCCCATGCGATATGGCCGGGGAAGTACATCGGGGCTACGAAGTTCGGGTGGTATTCCTGTATTGACGTTCCGACCAGAGTCCACGTCGCCCCGTTGTCAGCGGAGGTGTAGACCTGCGGCTGAGAGCGGTCCATGAAGGCGACAAGCGCGCCCGTGTAGGGGTCGCGGGTGACGGAGTGAATATGTCCAGGGTCGGACGCGCTGTCCGTCCCTGTCGACGAGAGCACAGCGGTAAACGTCTGGCCGTCGTCTGTTGAGCGCATCAGCCTGTAAACGGTGTTGCCAACGTTGCCGTATTCGGCCAACAGGATCACGCCGCTTGCAGGTGAGCACATGCTCTGGTGGCCGAGACCGGGGAAGTTAAGGGTAGTGACCTGCGTCCACGTAGCGCCGTCGTCGGTGGAGCGAACTACCTTTGGGTTCAGCCCTGCCGTGCCCCTGACAGTTTCTTGGATGGCGATGAGCGTGTTGGTGGTGTTGATGCGGTGCAGGTTGAACACCCGGAACCCAGTTACGCCCTGCGCGGTCCATGTCTTGCCGCTGTTGACCGACTTGTAGATCGTGCCCGCCGCCGCTTGGTCGTGGGCATAAAGGGTTGCCCCATCTTGAAACAGGACTTCTTTGCGCGGGTCGGAGGTGGTCTCATACACAGTCATCGACGGGACTACTGGCGCGGGTGCCTGAAACTTTGCCGCGTCATAGGCGTCGGATGCTGTGTGTGCGGTCACGACTGCGACGGTCTGCCCGTATGGGTTGACCACGAGGTCACCGGCTGCGTATGCCGTGGCGGCCTTCCATCGCGGGGCGGTAGTCGCTGCGATCTTGCCGACAACCGCAACCTCCGCAGCGGTGCCGGTCGTGGCGATCTGGTTGCCGACCTTGGCAGCAACGGCAACTTCCAGAGCACTACCGGGCGTGGAGACCTGTGCAGCGGGGAGTGCGTCGATGTAGACCTTGAGGTCATCGTCCCAGTTGTACAATCCCCGAAGCGGGTATTCGGCCATGATAGTCCTTCTCTGCTCCTGTGCGGGTGTTTCTGGAAACGGTGCTGGTACTGGTAGGGGCGGTCAACCGACTCTCGATTGACCGCCCCTCATGGCTACCCCCGGAGGAGCCCTACCCCCAGATCAGAAGGAACCAGCGGTGATCGGGAACGCACCACAGGACGCGACAGGCGGGTCGAGGGTGACCAACTGGTTGCGGTAGTGCGTCTTGGACGTCAGCGGCGTGAACAGCGGCGACGGCGTGAACGTCGGGCTGACACCACGGTCGACGCGGAACGGGCCGACACCCCACTGCGAGCCATCACGGGTCTGTGCGCCCGTGATCGAGAACTGCACCGCCGCGTTCTCGAACGAGAAGCCGCCGAGGCGACCACCCTTGAAGAACGGGAAGACCGTGTAGCCCCACTTGCGGCGACCGCTGGCATCGCAAGCGCCGCCTGCGATCTTCGACCAGACTTCGATGGCGAAACCGAACGAGTCGAGGTCGATGCCGGTGTTGGCGTCGAAGCCCACGATGTCACCCGAGGCGTTCTGGACGACGGGCTGGCCGGTGAAGACCGAGATCAAGGCCGGGTCGACACCACAGAGCGCGATGGCTCCGGAGTAGCCGAGCACCTGATCGTACGAGTCGTCCGTGATCGTCAACTCGTCACCGAAGTTGCGCTCACGGATGTTCGTGCCGCTGTCGGTAACCTCGTCGATGGTGACCGAGGAGACTCGCTTGGACACGACGACGGCTGACTGCCCGGCGTCAGGGATGCCACAGGCGTCCAACTTGGTCACGCGAATGACGCGACCCCGGACCTGTGAGAAGCACTGGGTAGCCACGATGAATCACTTCCTCTTTTTGGTGGGGGCCGTCTTGGCAGGAGCCTTGGCGGTAGGAGCCGTATCCGGGTTTCCGGAAACGGAGTCTGTGTGAGGGTCGGCAGCCTCGGTGTCGTCAGCCTCGGTGTCGTCGACCTCAGCATAGAGTAGGTCGGCTACCTCGTCGGTGACGTTGAATCCTCCGTGAGTCGACTGGATGCTGGTCTGGGCGATCCCGTTGGCGTTTGCCAAGTCGACGAGAGCACGCGCTGTCTCCCGGCGATTCTCGCCAGCAGGGACGAACGCGGTGTAGTTCGCTCGCTCGTTGGTAGTCATACTCCGAACCCTCCTCCGGTGACCGCAGGCACCGTTGCTGTGGCCTTGGCGACGAACACGTCGACCGCGACCCTGAACATGCGCTCGACAAGAGCGATGGCTGTGTTGGGCGCGAGCCCATTCTCGCCCGATCCGGTGCCCGATCCATCGTTGGGCATCGTGATCGAGTTGATGCTGATGGAGGAACTGCGCTCGACGAAGACCTCGCCCGTGGCGTAGAGGATGAACGTGCCGTCCTGATCCTCGTCATCGTAGCCGCCGCCGAAAGCAACCTTGGAGCCCATGCGGGTGAAGGCGAGGTCGCCCTTCCACTCGATCACATCGCCGCCGAGAATCGTCCCCAGAGCGCGTGGGAGGTGCAGGGTGGGCACTCCTGCGTAGTGACGGGCTGCCCAGCCTTCCAGCAGGGCCACAGCCACGCGAGGCGACACGGTGTCGGTCACCGGGGTCAGGTCAATCGGCGCGGCCCATGAGCCGCCGAGCGGATTCGCGGCGTCAGCAACCTGAGCGACGAAGCGATTGCCGAGGAGCGCCTGCTCCACGCCCTTGCCCTCGTTGGCCGTGAACACGCGATCAAGTTCGGCCTGCTGGTCCGCCTTGTCGAGCCCGACCGTCCTGCACTGCACGCCACCGTGAACGGCGAACGTGAGAGCAGGCTGCCACTCCGCAAAGTCGAAGGTCTTGAAAGCGCCCGTGTCGCTGAGCAGCGGCTCAGGGCAGATCGGGGTGGGGACCAGAGTCTCGATGCCGTTGTACGAGACCCACAGACCGTTGTCGTTGCGCCAGCCAAAGCCCTCGGTCTCGGAGAGGTCGTGGACGTTGCCAGCCGCCCGAGCGTGGTCGAGGACCGACGACTTGAGGGGGCTCGTTTCAGGCCGAAGGATGTCGCTGCCCGTGCCGATGGTAACCGTCATGCTCTCACTCTCCTAGTTTCCAGATCGAACGGATTCAGAGGGGCCGGTGTCCAGTGTTTCTGGAAACCGGCCCCACTGGATCAGAACGAGCCAGCACCCTCGATGGCGTCGCCCGAACCGGTGAGCGTGAGTGCTCCGGACTCGCCCGCCGTGTTGACCGGGATGGTCAACTTGGTTGCGCCGTAGCCAGCCTTGACGACCATCTGGCCCTGCTCGAAGAACACGCCGGTGTACTCGTTGACCGTGATGCTCGCGGCATCGTAGATCGCGGAGAGGTTGACGACTTCCTCAACAGCCTCGACGAACGTGCCCGAGGGGTACATCACGGCCGGGAAAGAACCGGGGAGCACGACCGCGCTGCCGTAGGAGATTTCCGACCAGTCCGACAGGTACTCGACCGCGAGGCCGCGCGCTGCGAAGTGAGCGTTGATCTTCTGCTCGGTGGCGACATCGTCGAGCGCGAGGCCCGAGCGACGCGACATGTCGGAGCGGAAGACCTCCAACGCGATGTCGGGCAACTTGACCTCTATGATCGCGTTGCGCCCGAGGTTCCACTTCCGGCGCTCGTTGAGAGCGATGAGGCTCAGCACCTCAAGCGAGTCCGTGACGCTGGGACCGTAGCCCTCGAACGTGACGGCATCCGAGAGGGTGAGGATCTGCCCGATGCGGCGACGGTTCATCTTGTGCGCCCACAGGACACCCGCGAACTTGAGCGCGTCAGCGACCAGTTCGGGGTACGCCTTCTGCGTCAGGAACGGGATGGTGAACCCGTAGCCAATCGCGTCGAGACGGTGGTCGACGAAGTCCGGGCACACGATGGCTTCGAGTGTCTTGACCATCCCGGCCTCGGCCTCAGCCTCGGTCTGGACGAACCCGAAGTCGTCGAGCGCCGCACCCTGCGAGGAG
>NZ_JACMOM010000321.1 GCF_014378035.1 Aeromicrobium sp.
CGTCGGCGACGATCGTATGGCGCAACCTGATCCACATCCGGCGCATGCCCGAAATGCTGGTGGTCGTCACCGTCCAGTCCGTCATGTTCGTGCTGCTGTTCGCCTACGTCTTCGGTGGCGCCATCGACCAGCAGGGAGGGGGAAGCGGCTACCGCGAGTTCCTCATCGCCGGCATCTTCGCCCAGACGGTTGTCTTCGGCGCCACCATCACCGGTGCAGGCATCGCCGACGACGTGCAGAAAGGGATCGTCGACCGCTTCCGGTCGCTGCCCATGGCACCGTCCGCCGTGCTGGCCGGCCGCACCCTGTCCGACGTGGTCAACAACATCATCGTGCTGGTCGTGATGTCCCTGACGGGTCTCGCCGTCGGATGGCGCATCCGCACGTCATTCTTCGATGCCCTGTGGGGGTACGTCCTGCTACTTGTCTTCGCCTACGCCATCTCGTGGGTCATGGCCTGGGTCGGGCTGCTGGTGCCGAGCCCCGAGGTGGTCAACAACGCCTCGTTCATCATCATCTTCCCGCTCACGTTCGTGGCGAACACGTTCGTCCCTCTCGGCACGCTGCCCGGCCCGCTGCGGGCGTTCGCCGAGTGGAATCCCGTGTCGGCCGTCACGCAGGCGGCGCGAAACCTGTTCGGCAACCCCGACCCCGACCCCCGAGCTGCTGGTCCGACGGCATGGCCGTTGATGCACCCCGAGCTGTACACGCTGATCTGGGCGGCCGCGGTGCTGCTCATCTTCGTCCCGCTCGCCAACGCCCAGTACCGTCGCTCGACGAGTCGCTGACACATGACGACGACGTATGACGTAGCGATCGTCGGCGGCGGACACAACGCTCTGGTGGCGGCGGCCTATCTGGCCCGAGCCGGCAAGGCCGTCGTGGTGCTCGAACGGCTGGCCCACGTCGGGGGGGCCGCGATCAGCGCCCGGCCCTTCGACGGCATCGACGCCAACCTTTCCCGATTCTCCTACCTCGTCAGCTTGATGCCGCAGCAGATCATCGACGAGCTGGGGTTGACGTTGGAGCTCCGCTCCCGCGACACAGCGTCCTACACGCCGTACGACGGTGGTGGCCTGCTGGTCGAGACCGTCGAGGGCGAGGCGACGGCCGAGTCGTTCCGTGCCCTCACCGGCTCGGACGACGAGCACCGGGCGTGGCAGCTCTTCTACGCCGAGGTCGCCGGGCTGGCCGAGGTCATCGCGCCGACCCTCCTGTCGCCTCTCCCCCACATCGGCAACCTCCGCGACCAGTCCTCGATGAGCATCTGGACCGATCTTGTCGACGAGCCGCTCGGCGCCGCCATCGAGAGGCGGTTCGCCCACGACCTCGTCCGCGGAATCGTCGGGACGGACGCGCTGATCGGCACTTTCGCCTCGCTGCACGACGAGACGCTCATCCAGAACAGGTGCTTCATCTACCACCTGATCGGCAACGGCACCGGCGAGTGGCGCGTGCCGGTCGGCGGCATGGGGGCGGTCACCGGCGAGCTCGAGCGCGTGGCTCGCGAGTCCGGCGCCACGATCTGCACCGAGTCGGAGGTGACCACCATCGTGGCGCGGGACGACGGGGTCGTGGTCGTCGGCGACGGGTTCGCTGTCGAGGCCGACCTCGTGCTGAGCGGTGTGGCCCCCTACGTCCTCGCGCGGATGTTGGGCGAGCCGCTCCCGTCCAAGCCCTCGGGGTCGCAGTTCAAGGTCAACCTGCTGGTCTCGCGACTTCCTCGCCTGAAGTCCGGCGTCGACCCGGCCATCGCGTTCGCGGGCACGTTTCACCTCGGCGAGGCGATGAGCGAGCTGGAGTCCGCCTACCGGCGAGCGGCCAGCGGCCTGCTGCCCGACCGGGCGGTGGGTGAGCTCTACTGCCACACCCTCACCGACCGATCGATACTCGGGCCCGATCTCGCCGCCACTGACGCCCAGACGCTGACCTGGTTCGGGCTGCACACCCCGTACGAGACCCTCCCCGACGACACGGCGGCCGAGCTCGCGTACGCCCAGCTCCTCGCCGCGATCGACGAACATCTCGCCGAGCCGATCGAGCCGCTGATCCTGGGCGTCGAGCGCAAGACGCCAGCCCAGATCGAGGACATGCTGGGCATGCCGGGCGGCCACATCTTCCACGGCGACCTGCAGTGGCCGTGGCTGGAGGAGGGCGAGAGAGCACACGATGCTGCTCACCGATGGGGCGTCGACACCAGTCATCCGCGGGTCCTGATGTGCGGCAGCGGAGCTCGTCGAGGGGGCGCCGTCAGCGGTATCGGCGGTCACAATGCCGCCCACGCGATCCTCGAGACCGACCGCGATTTTGGACGACCCTGAGCGGCTGATACCGTTGCACCCGCTTCGCGGCAATAGCTCAATTGGCAGAGCAGCTGACTCTTAATCAGCGGGTTCGGGGTTCGAGTCCCTGTTGCCGCACTGTGAAGGTCCCGTTCCTCGCCGAACGGGGCCTTCACTTCTGTTGGGGGTGCACACGCATGGACCATGACGCGGCCGCGACGATCCTGGCGGCCGAGCACCAGGCGACGATGCGCAGGCTCGCATCCCTCCAGAGCGACCACGCCGACATCGTGGCGGCATCGCTGGACTCCAACGCCGACGACGAGCACGACCCGGAGGGCTCGACCATCGCGTTCGAGCGCTCCCAGGTCGACGCGCTGATCGAGCAGACCAAGCGGCACCTCGCCGAGATCGAGGAAGCTGGCACCCGGCTCGACCGCGGCGTCTACGGAATCTGCTTGTCGTGTGGTCGGCGCATCCCGTCCGCACGGCTCGAGGCTCGCCCGACGGCTCGGACCTGCATCGACTGCGCCACCCGGGCTGTTCACCCGATGTCCACCCGGATGCCGGAATAGGCGCCAGCGGGCCCCGGTTGTGAAAGACATGAAGATCTTGCTCACCGGGGCCACCGGATACATCGGATCAGCGGTTCTCGACCGCCTCGTCGCGGCAGGGCACAACGTCACCGCGATCGTTCGCAGCCAGCAGTCGTCGCTGAGGGCGACAGACTCCGGCGCCACGGCCGTCATCGGTGACCTGTTCGATTCCGCGTGGCTGTCCGCCGAGCTGCGCGGGCATGACGCCGCGATCCACACAGCGGCCGGCAGCGACGAGAGGGACGCGCAGCTCAACGCCGCCGTCATCGACGCGATCATCGACGCCTTCGCCGGCACCAACAAGGCGTTCGTCCACACCGGTGGCATCTGGACGTACGGCAGCAACCCTTCGATCTCCGAGACCAGCGTTCTTGCGCCCATCGCGATCACCGGTTGGCGTCCCGAGGGCGAGAGCCGACTTCTCGGGTCTGAGGTCAAGGCCACCGTGATCCAGCCCGGCATCGTCTACGGTCACGGCCGGGGCATCTCCGCGATGCTTGCCGGTGCGGCCGTCGAGGACGGACCCCTCCCGCTGATCGGCAGTGGCGATCAGCACTGGACCACGGTGCACGTCGACGACCTGGCCGACCTCTACGTGCGCGCGGTCGAGCAGGCCCCGGGCGGCCAGTCCTACATCGCGGTCAGCGGACAGAACCCGACGGTGCGCGAGCTCGGAGAAGCGTTGTCCGACGACGTTGCGCCCGAGAGCGACGACGCGACGATTGGCCGTCTCGGGGCGTTCGGTGAAGCGCTCCTGCTCGACCAGCAGGCCACCGGTGAGCGCGCGCGCACCGAGCTGGGCTGGTTGCCGACCCGTCCGAGCCTCGTCGACGAGCTCAGGGCAACCTCCGCAGCCTGACGGGTCAGACGCGCTGCGTGAACCGCGACGACATCAGGTCGATGAGGGGTCCGAGAAGCACGATCACGATGATCGTGCCGGGTCCGACGGCGGCACCACACAGCCATCCGACCAGCGCACCTCCACCTTGCACGACGCTGTAGCTCCACCTGAAGGGCACCGGTGGGTCGAAGGCGAGCGCGGCCGCCTCGGTGGGCCCGGCCCCGGCGTCCACCGCGAGGTAGCCCGCAACTCCGGCCGCCAGTACTGGACATGACACGACGAGCAGCATCACCCGCACCCACAGCCCGTCGGGCTCGGTGACGTTGTCGAGCAGCGCCGACACCACCAGGCCGACCACGATCGGTTGGGTGATGGTGCCAAGCCCCGGCCTGATCCCTCGCGACCAGGCCATCGCCACCAGAATGACGCCGACGACGAGGTTGACGACCCAGAACTCGGTACCGAGCGCGATCGACAGCCCGTTGATCATCGTGGAGTAGCCGTCTGACCCCAGCGCCGCCAGCAAAAGCATCGCCACGCCGATGCCCAGCACCATGCAGGAAACCACGAGGCGGAGCAGCTGCGACATCACGACTCGATACTCGCAGGGCCTGTCAGCGGGGGCTTGGCAGGCGGATCCCGTCCGCTTCCCGCAGCGGGAGAGGCCATGATGGTCTGATGGACGTCCTCGAGCTGCGGTTCCTTTTCGGGGAAGACCGGAATCCGTGATGTGGATCGGCTGGATCGAGTTCGACATCCTGCTGGGCGACGTGCACTCGCTCAAGGAGAAACGCTCCTTCGTGCGGCCCTTGGTCGCCGACCTCCGGCGCACGTTCACCGTCGCTGCCGCCGAGACCGGGAGCTTGAACCTGCATCGTCGCGCCGGTGTCGGAGTCGCCGTCGTGGCCGCCGACAGCCGCCACGTGGTCGACGTGCTCGACTCGGTGGAGAACTTCGTCGCCGGACGACCGGAGTTCGAGCTGCTCTCGGCTCGCCGCGGGCTGAGCAACAGCGACGACGCCTGATCATCCCGGCGGGCATGCCGGACACTCTCCTGAAAGAAGCGGTGGACGATTGTGTGATCCCACCGAGGTGCCACGTGACGCACCGGCGCGCCTAGGCTGCTGCCGTGTACATCCCGCGGTTCAACGTGATGGACGATCCCGACGAGGTCCGAGCCTTCGTGGAGTCGATCGGCAGCGCCCACGTCGTGACAACCGGGACGGACGGCACACCGCTCGCCACGTTGCTGCCGATTCTCTGGAGTGCCGACGGCGACACGGTTGTGGCCCACATGGCCCGGGCCAACTCGCACTGGCGCGAGATCGTGGACAACGAGCCTGTGCTCATGATCATCGCGGGACCACAGGCCTACGTCTCCCCGTCCTGGTACCCCTCGAAGGCCGACCACGGTCGAGTGGTCCCGACGTGGAACTACTCGGCCGTGCACCTGACCGGAACCGTTCTCGTCCACGACGACACCGAGTGGGTGCGACGGGCGGTCACCGAGCTCACCGACCGCCACGAGCAGCATCGCGATCGTCCCTGGGCCGTGACGGATGCACCCGAGACCTACGTCGAGAAGAACCTCCGGGCGATCGTCGGGCTCGAGATGACGGTCGTGAAGGTCGAGGCGAAGGCCAAGCTCAGCCAGAACCGCTCCGCCGAGGACCGCGCCGGGGTCGTCGCGGGACTACGGCGTGAGGCAGGAAATGCCGAGGTTGCCGATGCCATGGCCCTGCGTGACGAGGGTCAGACGACGAGGCGGTAGCCGATGCCGGGGTCGGTGACGAACAGCGTGGGGCGTGACGGGTCGAGCTCGAGCTTGCGTCGCAGCTGCGCGAGATACACGCGCAGGTAGTTGGTCTCACGTTTGTAGCCCGGGCCCCAGACCTCGTGGAGAAGCTCGGACTGGCGCACGAGGCGTCCCTCACGGCGGCCAAGGACCTCGACGATGTGCCACTCGGTCGGGGTGAGTCGGACGTCCTGACCGCTTCGAGTGGCTCTGCGCTCCGTGACGTCGAGTCGCACCTCCCCGACCTCGATCACGAGCGGTGCACCCCCGCCGCCGCCATCGCCGCCGCCGCGACGGATGGCGGCCCGGACCCGGGCGAGCAGCTCCTCCATCTCGAAGGGCTTGGTGACGAAGTCGTCGGCGCCCTCGTCGAGCGCCTCGACCTTGTCGTCCGACTCGTGCCTGGCGGAGGGCACGACAACGGGAACCTGGCTGTTCGACCGCAGTCGCTTGATGACTGCCACGCCGTCGAGATCGGGGAGTCCGAGGTCGAGGATCACGACGTCAGGCATACGTTCGTCGACGATCTGCAGGGCGGAGCGGCCGTCGCCGGCGGTCTGGACCTCGTAGCCGCGCGCGCGCAGGTTGATCGACAGGGTGCGAAGAATGGCCGGGTCGTCGTCGACGGCAAGCACGAACGTCATGCCTGGTTCGCCTCCAACCTTTTACCGGTGCGTGGCAGGTCGAGCACGAACGTCAGCCCGCCACCCGGCGTGTCCTCGGCCGTCAGCGTGCCGCCCATCGCCTCGGTGAGGCCACGAGCGACCGCGAGCCCGAGGCCGACGCCTTCGCCCCGGGGCACGTCGCCCAGCCGCTGGAACGGTTCGAAGAGTCGCTCCCGCTGCTCCACCTCGACGCCGGGACCGGTGTCGACGACCCGCACCAGCACCCGTTCTGCGGATGCCGAGGCATCGATGCGCACGGAGGTGTCGCCGGGCGCGTAGCTGAGCGCGTTCCCCGCGAGGTTGGCGATCACCCGCTCCAGCAGGCCCCCGTCCGCCACCACCAGGGCGGCGTCGTCGGCGATGCTGACCTCGACGCGCTCCTGCCCGGGTAGCGAGCTGAGCGCGGTGTGGATCGTCGCCTCCAGCTCGACCTCGTCGACATGCGCCTTCACGGCGCCCATCTGCAGGCGGCTCATGTCAAGCAGATTGGCCACGAGGTAGTCGAGACGGTCTGCACCCTCCTCGACGGTGGCGAGCAGCGCCTCCTCGTCCTCGGACGACCACTCGATGTCATCGTTGCGCAAGCTGCCCACCGCGGCCTTGACAGCAGCGAGGGGCGAGCGAAGGTCGTGCGAGACAGCTGCCAGCAGGGCTGTGCGGGTGCGGTCCGTCTCGGCCAGCACCCGCCGCTCGCTGCTCTCCTTGGCGGCGCGACGTCGCTCTCCCAGCACCGAGGCGTGTGCCGCGAACGCCTTGAGCAGTCGTTGGTCTGCGGCCGGGAGCGAGCGACCCACGAGCACGAGCTGCGACTCGTCGTCGACCCTGACGCACACGTCGGCGGCGGCCGCGTCCTCGATCGGCGTGCCGTAGGCGACGACCTGCTCGCCGTCAGTGTCGATGATGGCGGCGCCGCGCATGCCGAACAGCTCGCACGCACTCGCCAGCAACGACCGGAAGTCGCCAGCGTGCAGCAGGCTGTGCGACAGCACCGTGAGGGCATCGGCCTCGGCGCTCGCCTTCTCGGCCTGGGCCGTTCGGCGGGCAGCGAGGTCGACGACGGACGACACGGCAATCGCCACGACCACGAACAGCACCAGGGCGAAGGCGTTCTCGGGGTTGGCGACGGTGAGAGTGCCCAGCGGCGGGGTGAAGAAGTAGTTGAGGGTGAATCCGCCCAGCACCGAGCCGATGATCGCTGGCCGCAACCCTCCGGTGATGGCCGTCGCCACGACGAGTGCCATGAACAGCATCGCCTCGGTGGACAATCCATGGAAGTCCGGCGTGACGAGCAGCAGGCCCGACAGCGCAAACGGGCCCATGACACTCAGCGCATAACCGTAGACACGTCGGCGTCGACTCAGGTCAGGCGTGGCTCGGATGTTGTTCTTGGTGCGGCGGGCCTCGTCGTGCGTGACGATGTGCACGTCGATGTCACCCGACTCGGCGATGACGATCTCGCCAATGCCGGGGTTGGCCAGGGTGGAGAGACGTCCGCGCCGGCTGGCGCCGATCAGGACCTGGGTGGCGTTCTCGGCCCGGGCAAAGTCGAGGATCGCGGTGGCGGTGTCGTCGCCGACGGAGGTGTGGAACGTGCCACCCATGTCCTCGGTCATGCGGTGCAACCGGTGCAGCCGGTCTGGATCCATCTGGACGAGGCCGTCGCCGCGCGTCACATAGAGCGCGAGCCACTCGCCGCCGCCGGTGCGCGACGCGATGCGCGCCGCGCGGCGCAGCAGCACCTCGGACTCCGGACCGCCGGTGACCGTCACGACGATGCGTTCCCGCGCGGCCCAGGTGGAGTCGATGCCGTGCTGGTCGCGATAGCGGTCCATGCCCTCGTCGACACGATCGGCGAGCCAGAGCAGAGCCAGCTCACGCAATGCCGTGAGATTGCCCTCGCGGAAGAACTGCGAGAGGGCAGCGTCGACCTTGTCGGAGGTGTAGATGTTGCCGTGCGCCATGCGGCGGCGCAGCGACTGCGGGCTCATGTCGACGAGCTCGATGGCGTCGGCCTGGCGCACGACCTTGTCGGGCACGGTCTCCCGCTGCCGGATGCCGGTGATCGACTCGACGACGTCGTTCAGTGACTCCAGATGCTGGATGTTGACGGTGGTGATGACGCAGATGCCAGCGTCGAGGAGCGCCTCGATGTCCTGCCAGCGCTTCTCGTTCTGGGTACCCGGAACGTTGGTGTGGGCGAGCTCGTCGACGAGCACGACCTCCGGGTTGCGGGCGAGCAGGGCCGGCAGGTCGAGCTCGGACTGCGAGGTGCCGAGGTGGTCGATGGTGCGCCTCGGCACAACCTCGAGGTCACCGATCTGCTCGGCGGTGTGCTTGCGTCCGTGCGTCTCGACGAAGCCCACGACCACGTCGGTGCCACGCGCGGCCCGCCGCTGCCCCTCGTCGAGCATCGCGAACGTCTTGCCGACACCGGGCGAGGCACCCAGATACACCCGCAGGATGCCTCGCTGACCGCCGCCCTTGTGCACGGACCCAGTGTGCACCTGCCCCTTGGCGGGTGCCTCGCGGTTCACTGTCGCTCGAGCGCCAGGTTGAGCACGAGCACATTCACCTTGGGCTCGCCGAGGAAACCGATCTGTCGTCCCGTGGTGCTGTCTGCGACGAGGCCGCGAACGACCGACGCATCCAGCCCGCGGGTCATGGCGACCCGGTCGACCTGCAACGCCGCGTACTCCGGCGAGATGTACGGGTCGAGACCCGATGCTGACGCGGTGACCGCGTCGGCCGGGATCTTCGACACGTCCACACCCTCGATCTTGGCGATCTGCTGCTGACGCTCCCTGATGGCTTTCAGCAGGTCGGGGTTGGACGGCCCGAGGTTGGACGCAGCCGAGGCCAGTCCGTCGTATCCGGCGGCCGAGGCGCGCCCGTGGAACCACTGCGTCTTCGTGAGCGGGAAGTCCTGACCGATGATGCTGGAACCGCGGTCCTTGCCGCTGACCGAGACGATCTGGCCGTTCGACCTGCCGTGGAAGGCCACCTGGCCGATGCCCCACACCGCTGCCGGGTAGGCCACCCCGAGCACGACAGTCATGACGAGCAGCACCTTGAGACCGGCGACACTTTGACGAAGGAAGTCATTCTTCATGGGATCAACCAATTCCGGGGATGGTGGAGATGATCAGGTCGATGAGCTTGATCCCGACGAACGGGGCGATGACGCCGCCGACTCCGTAGATCGTGATGTTGCGGCGCAACACCGACGCGGCGGACGCGGGGCGGTACTTCACCCCGCGCAGGGCCAGCGGGATGAGCGCCACGATCACCAGGGCGTTGAAGATCACGGCTGACGCGATGGCTGACTCCGGCGTCGCGAGGTTCATGATGTTCAACGTGTCCAGCGACGGATACGCGACCAGAAACATCGCCGGGATGATCGCAAAGTACTTGGCGACGTCGTTGGCGATCGAGAAGGTCGTCAGCGCACCACGCGTGATGAGCAGCTGCTTGCCGATGCCGACGATGTCGATGAGCTTGGTCGGGTCGGAGTCGAGGTCGACCATGTTGCCGGCCTCCTTGGCCGCCGAGGTGCCCGAGTTCATCGCGACACCGACGTCAGCCGCGGCGAGCGCCGGTGCGTCGTTGGTGCCGTCACCGGTCATCGCGACGAGCCGGCCACCCTCCTGTTCCTTGCGGATGAGCCGCATCTTGTCCTCGGGCGTCGCCTCGGCGAGGAAGTCGTCGACTCCCGCCTCCTTGGCGATGGCCTCGGCGGTCAGCGGATTGTCGCCCGTGATCATCACGGTGCGGATGCCCATGCGACGCAGCTCGTCGAAGCGCTCGGTCATGCCTTCCTTGACGACGTCCTTGAGGTGCACGACGCCGAGCACCGTGGAGCCCGAGCCGTTGGCCTCAGCCACGACGAGCGGCGTACCACCGCTGCCGGCGATCTCGTCGATCGTCAGGCGCACGCCCGCGTCCATGTCCCGTCCGACCCACGCGGCGACAGACGAGCCGGCGCCCTTGCGGACCGTCCGTCCGTCGACGAGGTCGACTCCCGACATGCGGGTCTGCGCGGTGAACTCGACGAACTCGGCACCGATCGGGAGGTCGGCGTCGTCCGCGCCCTCGGCCAGGGCGAGCTCCACGATGGAACGTCCCTCCGGCGTCTGGTCGGCGAGGCTCGACAGCCGAGCCGCGTCGCGCATCTGGTTGGCAGTGACACCCTCGGCGGGCACGAAGCGCGAGGCGCGACGGTTGCCGTAGGTGATGGTGCCGGTCTTGTCGAGCAGCAGAGTGCTGACGTCACCGGCGGCCTCGACGGAGCGCCCCGACATCGCGAGGACGTTGACCCGCACGAGGCGGTCCATGCCGGCGATGCCGATGGCGCTGAGGAGAGCACCGATCGTGGTCGGGATCAGGCACACGAGGAGCGCGATGAGCACCACGGTGGTCTGGGGTGCGCCGGCGTAGTCAGCCATCGGCTTCAGCGTCGCGACGGCGAGCACGAACACGATGGTCAGGCTGACGAGCAGGATCGACAGGGCGATCTCGTTGGGTGTCTTGCGGCGCGACGCACCTTCGACGAGCGCAATCATGCGGTCGATGAAGGTCTCGCCGGGAGCCGAGGTGATCTGTACGACGATGCGGTCCGACAGCACCTTGGTGCCACCGGTGACCGCCGAACGGTCGCCCCCGGCTTCACGGATGACCGGCGCTGACTCGCCGGTGATGGCCGACTCGTCGACCGAGGCGACACCCTCGACGACATCTCCGTCGCCGGGCACCGTCTCGCCGGCCTCGACGACCACGCGGTCCCCCTTGACCAGCTGGGTGCCGGCCACTGCCTCCTCCACGCCATCGGCGTCGAGCCGGCGGGCGGTGACATCGGTGCGGGCAGCCCGCAACGAGGCGGCCTGCGCCTTGCCGCGGCCCTCCGCGACGGCCTCGGCGAGGTTGCCGAAGATGACGGTGAGCCACAGCCACACGGCGATGAGCCACGCGAACACGCTGGGATCGGTGACAGCGATGAGCGTGGTCATCACCGAGCCGATCCAGACAATCATCATCACCGGGCTCCGCCACAGGTGGCGGGGATCGAGCTTCCGCAGTGCCGAGGGCAGCTGCGCAAGAAGGGTGTGGAGCGTCATGGCCGTGTCCGATTCATGAGAGGGCCTCCGCGAGGGGTCCGAGAGCGAGTGCCGGGAAGAACGTCAGGCCGGTGATCAGGAGGATGACGCCGACGAGCAGACCAGCGAAGAGGGGTGTGTGGGTGGGTAGCGTGCCGGCCGTGACCGGCACCTTCCCCTGCTTGGCGAGTGAACCTGCGAGGGCGAGCACCAGCACGATCGGGATGAACCGGCCCAGCAGCATCGCCAGGGCCAGCGCGATCTGGAAGAACGTCGACGTGACGGTGATGCCACCGAACGCACTGCCGTTGTTGTTGGCCGCGGAGGTGAAGGCGTAGACCACCTCACTGAAACCGTGGCCGCCCGGGTTGCCCATGGCCTCCGCCGAGCTGGGCAGGGCGATCGCCGTGCCGATGCCGATCAGGATGATGGCGGGCACGCTCAGGGTGTAGAGCGCGACACAGGTCATCTCCTTGGCACCGATCTTCTTGCCGAGGATCTCCGGTGTGCGGCCGACCATCAGGCCGGCGATGAACACCGTCAGGATCGCCATGACGAGGATGCC
This sequence comes from Aeromicrobium sp., assembly GCF_014378035.1. Taxonomy (GTDB): domain Bacteria; phylum Actinomycetota; class Actinomycetes; order Propionibacteriales; family Nocardioidaceae; genus Aeromicrobium. The sequence goes on from NZ_JACMOM010000321.1 coordinate 11,835, forward strand.
GTAGATGCCGGCTCCCACGCCGCCCGGCGAGACCTCGCCGAGCATCATGTTGACCAGGACCGTGCCACCTCCGGCAGGGGTCAACGAGTCGTGCGCGGAGTTGACCGCACCGGTCGACGTGCTGGTGGTGGCCACCGCGAACAGGGACGACGCCCAGGTGCCGAACTGCGTCTCCTTGCCCTCCATCGCTCCGCCGGCGAGCTGCGCGGCCTGGGAGTGGGCACCGGCCTCGGCCCACGTGGTGACGGCGACGGACGCACCGATCAGGACGGTCATCGCGCCGAGGATCGAGACACCCTGCTTGCGACTTTTCACCATGGTGCCCAGCGTGCGGGTCAGCGAGATCGGAACGACCAGGATGAGGAAGATCTCCAGCAGGTTGCTCAGAGGGTTGGGGTTCTCGAACGGGTGGGCAGAGTTGGCGTTGAAGAACCCACCGCCGTTGGTGCCGAGCAGGTTGATCGATTCCTGACTGGCCACAGGGCCACCGGGGATGACCTGCGTGCCGCCGGTGATCGTCTGGACGGTGTGGTCGGCAAAGTTCTGGATCGCGCCCTGCGAGACCAGCAGGATCGCACCGACGAAGGCGATCGGCAGCAGGATGCGCAGGGTGATGCGCGTGAGATCGACCCAGAAGTTGCCCAGCTCGCCGCTGCGTGAACGGGCGAAGCCACGGATCAGGGCCACCGCGACGGCGATGCCGACGGCCGCAGACAAGAAGTTCTGCACCGCGAGGCCACCCGCCTGGGCAGCGAAACCGAGGGTCGACTCACCGCCGTACGACTGCCAGTTGGTGTTGGTCACGAACGAGACGGCGGTGTTGACGCCCATGTCCCACGGCATGCCGGGGAGGTCGCGGCCGAAGGGCAACGCGCTCTGCCCGACCAGGATCAGGTACAGCATGATGAGGCTGACGACCGAGAAGCCGAGGACGCTCATGGTGTACGAGCGGGCGCTCTGCTGGGCGTCGGGGTTGACGCCGACGAGGCGGTAGAGGCGCGACTCGACCCGCCAGTGCTGGGGGGTCTCGAACACGCGCGCCATGTAGTCGCCCAGCGGGACGTGGACGACGGCGAGCAGAGTAATGAGGACTGCCAGGGTGAGCAGTCCGGATGCGGTGTCATTCATGCGGGCTCAGAACTTGTGGGGGAAGATCAAGGCCGCGACGAGGTAAGCCAACAGGCCGACCACGATCACCAGCAGGACAGCGGAATCAAAGGTCATAGAGCCATGTGACACCTCCTTCTGTGAAGAAGTCGGGGTCTTGATGCTCTACCAGCAGATCTTGATGCGATCTTGACGTGGGAGCCCGGCCCTGGTGCTCGCGCGCCCTTTGGCGGTGCTGGATCACACGGGTCGTCCGGCCATCGTCACACCCACGTCGAACACTGCACCGGTGCTACGAATAACCCTTCATTCCAGTACGATTCCCTTGTCATCGAACACCTGTTCGAGTAGACTGTAGGCATGGATCCCCGGCCCACCATCGACGCGATGCGCACCGCCGCGCAGACGCTGCGATCAGGTGACGTGCGCGGCCAGCTGAGGGCTGTGCAGACCGCGCAGGACGCTCTCGATGCTGTGAAAGCCGTGCTGCTGGCCGACCTGCAAACCTCCAGAGACTTCGAGCTCGACGGCGCCTCGACCCTGAGCACGTGGGTCCGTCACCAGCTGCGGATGAACGCCGGTCAGGCCACCGCGCTGGTCAAGAACGTCGCCGCGCTGCGCGACCTGCCCCTGGTCGCCGACGCGGCGATGTCAGGTCAGATCAGCGCAGCCCACGTCCGGGTGTTCGTCTACGGTCTGGCGCACGTCGGGTTGGCGCCCATGCGCCACTTCGAGGACGTGTTCGTGCAGGTCGCGCTCGACAACGAACCCGGCGAGCTGTTCGAGGCCGTCAAGCACCTCAAGGACAAGGTCCACCCCCACGACCTCGACGACGCCTGGGAACGTGGCATGGACAAGGAAGACATCACCGTCAACGCCGTCCCCGACGGGTTTCACGTCGCCGGTTTCCTCAACACCATCACCGGGTTGAAGCTCAAGAAGGTCCTGGACTCCGTGTCCGCACCACACGACAAGGACGACACCCGCACCGGCCCACAACGCCGCGTCCAAGGACTCGACGACCTGCTGTCATCCGTCCTGGACGACGGCCTGCCATCCGACAAGGGAGTCCGCCCCCACCTGTCGGTGTTCGTTGACGCCGACACCATCACCGCCGCCGCCAAGCACGTCAAGAACACCACCGAGCGGCCTCACTTCACCCCCGAACCCATGCCGACCACCGAACCGGCAACCCTCGCCGGGCACGGGACGATCGGCCCGAACCTGTTGATGTACTTCCTCTGCGTCAGCGACCTGACCGCGTTCCTCATGGACGAAGGCGACGGCCACCGCCAGGCACAAGTCCTCAACGTCGGCACCACCCGCCACGACCCCTCCCTCAGACAACGCCGAGCCGTCATCGCCCGACAGCACGGTGTCTGCGCCACCCCCGGCTGCCAACACACGCACCTTGAGGTGCATCACACCATCTGGTGGTCACTCGGCGGCCCCACCGACCTCGACCTGTTGGTCGGACTCTGCACCCGCTGCCACCATTTATTGCACCGCGACCTGCTGCACATCGCCGGCAACGCCGTCAACGGCTTCACCTTCACCAACCGCGACGGCCGACCCCTCCGCCGCCGCCGCCGACGACGACCAACCACCCACCGCCAAGCCGCCTGACCCCACGCCCGGCGGCCCACCGGCACGCCGGCTCGGCGGCCCATGTTCTCCGTGGTGTGACCCCCGCCCTAGCCGCGCCGCCACGCCGATCGCCATACTGAAAAGAGTTTTGTCGTCCGCAGACTCTGCCCACACAGAGCTTTGCCAACCTAGAGAAGGACCCGCGTGCGCAACCCCCGAGCGTTCCTCCGCCCCCTCGCCGTCGGTGCGCCGACGCCCGTCGCGGACATCCCGTTCCGGCCCAGCCGGATGATCCACTTCTTCGACCCGAGCAACGAGAAGATGCGGGCAAAGGTGCCGGCCATCGCACCCAAGGTCGACATCATCCTGGGCAACCTCGAAGACGCGATCAAGACCGAGAACAAGGAAGCCGCGCGGCTGGGGCTCGTCGACATCGCGAAGCAGACCGACTTCGGGCCGACGCAGCTGTGGACCCGCATCAACAGCCTCGACTCGCCGTGGGCGCTCGACGACCTCATCACCCTCGTCACCGAGATCGGCGACAAGCTCGACGTCGTCATGGTGCCGAAGGTCGAGGGCGCGCAGGACATCCACTACGTCGACCGTCTCCTCGCGCAGCTGGAGGCACGCGCCGGCATCACAAGGCCGATCCTCATTCACGCGATCCTCGAGACTGCCGAGGGAATGACCAACGTCGAGGAGATCGCCGGTGCCAGCCCCCGCATGCAGGGCATCTCCCTGGGGCCCGCCGACCTCGCCGCCAGCCGCCGCATGAAGACCACCCGCGTGGGCGGTGGTCACCCCGGCTACCTCGTGCGCGAGGATCCCACCGGCGACGACCTCACGACGGGGCGTGCGACGTATCAGCAGGACCTGTGGCACTACACGATCGCGCGCATGGTCGACGCGTGCGCGGCCAACGACATCCTGCCGTTCTACGGACCATTCGGTGACATCAAGGACGTCCTCGCGTGTGAAGACCAGTTCCGCAACGCCTTCCTTCTTGGCTGCGTCGGGGCGTGGAGCCTGCACCCCGTGCAGATCGACATCGCGCGCAAGGTCTTCTCCCCCGACCCGGCTGACGTCGCGCATGCCAAAGAAGTCGTCGAGGCCATGGGCGACGGCTCGGGTGCCGTCATGATCAACGGCAAGATGGAGGACGACGCGTCTTGCAAGCAGTGCCAGGTCATGCTCGACCTCGCCCGGGCGCTCGCCGAGCGCGATGCCGATCTTGCCGCCGCCTACGACCTCTGAGGAGCTTCCGTGACTGACAACAACTCCCTTCGCCCGCGCCGCTCCGTCCTGTACATGCCCGGAGCCAACGAGCGCGCACTCGAGAAGGCCAAGGGCATCGATGCCGACGCCCTGATCCTCGACCTCGAGGACGCGGTGTCGCCCGACTCGAAGCCCGAGGCGCGGGACCGGGTGTGTGCCGCGGTGCAGTCCGGTGACTACGGACATCGCGAGCTCGCCATCCGGGTCAACGGCATCGGCACCGAGTGGCACGACGCCGACATCGCTGCGGCCGCGAAGGCCGGACCCGATGCCGTGCTCGTCCCGAAGGTCAACTCCGCCGGCGAGGTCCTGCGGCTCGTCGCCTCGCTCGAGTCGGCCGGAGCGCCGGCCACGACTCAGCTCTGGGCCATGATCGAGACGCCGATCGCGCTGCTGCACGCCGAGGAGATCTGCGCGGCCCACGAACGCCTGACGGTCATCGTGATGGGCACCAACGACGTCGTCAACGAGACGTACGGCCTCCACGTCCCCGGCCGCACGCCGTTGGTGCTCACGGCGCTGTCGCTCTCGCTGCTCGCCGCGCGCGCGGCGGGCAAGGTCATCCTCGACGGTGTCTACAACGACGTGAAGAACCTCGAAGGCTTCGACGCGGAGGCCCGCCAGGGGCGCGAGATGGGATTCGACGGCAAGACGTTGATCCATCCGAGCCAGGTCGAGCCGGCCAATGCCGTGTTCGGCCCCTCCGCCGACGACGTCGAACACGCACAACAGATGATCTCGACGTTCGAGAAGGGCAAGGCCGCAGGCCAGGGGGTCGTCACGTTCAACGGCCGCATGGTCGAGGAGCTGCACGTGCGCGATGCCAAGCGCATCCTGGCCCTCCACGCGGCAATCGGCTCCCGCTAGCCTCCGCCCCCACCCCTCGCGACGTGCGATGTCGCGAGGGGTGGGGTCGATCAACGGTTGCTGCGCAGACTGAACATCGCGGTGTACATCTGTCGCTGCTGCTCCTCAGCCTTGCGGCGTTGCCGCATTGACTCCAGGAGCGCCTCGCGACCGATCCCGGACAACTCGTCCCAGGCGCGGACCGTGCGGCTTCGCCCCTTGCGGGACTCGAACACTGCCATCACCATCACCCCCTCTCCAGTTCCTGTGGCCGTGGTGGGCTTCGTCGGGTTCTGAGCGGGCATGAGTGGTGAATCGAGCTTGGTGGTCATGTCGCGCCTCCTTTCTGGGTGGCGAATTGATGGGTAGTGGTGTGGGCAGGGTTGGTAGGGACAGGGTTGGTAGGGACATGAGAAAACCGCTCCGGATCAGAGATCCGAAGCGGCAGGAGTGCCAACAGATGTGGGCTACTTCAGGTGCGCTGCTCCGGAGGTCGGACCGTTGAAGGACGCGACGGCGTCATGGCCGTTGTGGCCGAAGGTCATCGTGATGATGTTCTTCATGGGTCCACCTCCTTCGACAGTCTGGGCTCCTCGCGGAGTAACCCGAGCAACGTAGCGCAGGTCCGCGCGCCCTGTCGAACACCCGCGAGCCGCGGCCGCCGGAAGCGCATTCCGACGACCGCGGATCGTGTGATCGAGCTACTTCGTGAGATGGAGCGCACGCGAGATGGTGAAGAACATGTCGGTCTGGTCAGTCAGACCGACGAAGATCGCCGCCTGCGGTCCGTACGCCGCCGACACGGCGTTGTCGTAGGTCTTCGTGCCGGTCGCCCAGGCCGATCCCGTGGCGGCGGGGTCGGGCACGTAGTCGACCGTGCCGTCCTTCGTGAGCGAGAAGGTCGTGTACTGACCCGTCAAAGGGAGCGCGTCGATGCCGGGGAACTGACCGTCGGCCCCGAACTGGTAGTTGCGAGCCCACGTGATCTCCGAGTCGCCCATGCCATCGCCGATGATTGCCGCAGCCACCGCGACGCCGACGACGGTGCGCCCGCCGGTCTTTCCGGTGTGTGAGTTCATGGACTCACCTCACCCGACCGAGGTGAACCACCCTTGAACTCTCGAAAACGCTTAGTCGAACTCGAGCCGTTCATCTATCTCGTCACGGCTGTAGCCACTTGCGTAGAGCAGATCGGCCGCCAGCGACCGGACCTGAGCGGCGATGGATGCACTGTTCATCGTCATCGCATCGGGAAGGGCGGCCGATGCCATGCGCGCCGCCTCGACGAGCTCCTGCCGTGCTTCGGCGAAGTCGTCGCGCTCGGACAAGTCGTCGGCGAAGATCCCGATGGCGTTGGCCAGTGCATCGATCGCGAGGTCCATGTTGGGCGGTACCGACTCTCCATGACGCAGCAGGGCCGACGTCTTTCGCGCCAACACCCGCGCGTCGCGGACGGCGTTGTCGAGGTCGCGGACGGTGGCGACATACGTCCGGACGTGGTCGCGCTGCTTCCAGCGCATAGGAGCCATCCGGGCGATCTCACTGACGTTTGCTGCCGTCGAGGTCATCGACTCCACCTGCGGCTGCATCAGCCGGGCTTCCTCCAGAGCGAGGTCGGCAAGGGACGCGTCGATCGTGCGCAGGGCCTGCGCGGTGCGGCTGAGGATGCCGGCCAACCTGGTGAGGAAGACCTGCACCTCGCGATCGATGTCCCGGACGGGGTTGCGCGGGATGAGAAGAATCATGGCGAGGCCCACCGCGCCGCCCACCAGGGCATCGAGGAAGCGGGTGATGGCCGGGTTGCCCGCGCCCGCCACGGGGATGACGGCGGCAAGCAGCACCGATGACGTGGCCGACTGCGTGAGTGCCAGACCCTTGAGACCGACCAGCGTCCCGATGATGACGGTGAGGGTGACGATCAACGCGAGCTGCCACGTGCCGCGCCCGATGCCGAGGATCAGGAGCTCGCCCACCAGGACGCCGAGCGAGACGCCGATGACAAGCTCGTAGGACGTGCGCCCGCGAAGGCCGCCGCCGGCTATCAGGACGATGATGCACGCGATCGGAGCGAAGAACGCCTGTCGGTGGTCGAACACCTGCGTCGCGATGAAGTAGGCCAGAGCCGTGCCGAGGCTGAGTCGGACGAGCGTCCGCCAGCGGCGTCGGAGGACGTGAAGCCTGTCGGCGAACGAGTCGGCAGGCCGGCGCAGGCGTAGGAGCCTCAGCGGGACGTCGCGTGCTGGGCTCATCGCCAGAGGAGCATGCCGGCCACGATCAGCGCACGAGCCTGCGGATGACGATGATGCCGGCCACCACTGCCGCCGTGCCACCGACCACCGGCACGATCGTGCCCATCCGGGGCGAGCCGGTCTCGTCGACGAAGCGACCCTTGAGACTCGCCAGCCCGCGCCGAAGGATGTTCTTGGGGTTGGTGCGGTCGATCAGGGCGTCGACGGTGCCCGCCAATCGCTCGCGGATCTCCTCGATCTCATCGACAAGAACGTCGGGTTCGGCCTTCGCCACGTCGTGCCTCGCTCACTGTGCGTCTGGGTTGGATCCTGCGGAGGGTGCAGGGCCTGCGTCTGCTCCCATGGGTAAGGATAGGACGTATGACGACCCGCCTGCAGCCAGGAGACTCCGCACCCGACTTCACCCTCCTCGACGACACCGGTCAATCGGTCACGTTGTCGGACCTGGACGGCAAGGTCATCGTCTACTTCTACCCCGCAGCCATGACGCCCGGCTGCACCAAGCAGGCATGCGATTTCAGCGACTCGATCGACCGCTTGCAGTCGGAGGGCTACGCGGTGCTCGGCATCAGCCCTGACAAGCCCGAGAAGCTGGCGACGTTCCGCGAGCGTGACGGCCTGACGATCACCCTGCTGTCCGACCCGTCGAAGGACGTCCTGAAGCGGTGGGGCGCCTTCGGTGAGAAGAAGCTGTACGGCAAGGTCGTCGAGGGCGTCATCCGATCGACGTTCGTGGTCGCGGACGGCGCCATCGAGGTCGCCCAGTACAACGTCAAGGCGACAGGCCACGTCGCCAAGCTGCGCAAGGACCTCGGACTCGTGGGCTGACC
>NZ_JACMOM010000322.1 GCF_014378035.1 Aeromicrobium sp.
CGGCGATCTCCAGGATCCCCTTCTTGAGGCCTTGCAGCTGGTCCCCGGTGCGGGCGATGGTGAGGAAGCAGAAGGTGTCGACCATGCCGGCGACGGGGATCTCGGACTGGCCGACCCCGACGGTCTCGACCAGGATGACGTCGAAGCCGGCCGCCTCGGGCACCGTCATGGCCTGACTGGTGGCGCGGGCGACGCCGCCGAGGGTGCCAGCGCTGGGCGACGGCCGGATGTAGGCATCGGGCCTGACGGCCAGCCGTGGCATGCGGGTCTTGTCGCCGAGCACCGAACCGCCGGTGCGGACGCTGGAGGGATCGACGGTCAGCACACCGACGCGATGACCCTCGTCGATCAGGTGCATGCCGAGCGCCTCGATGAAGGTCGACTTGCCCACCCCGGGCACCCCGGAGACGCCGACGCGAATCGCTCCCCCGGCCCCAGCATCGGACACCGCGGGAGTCAGCAGCCCGAGCAGCTCGCGGGCCTCGGCCCGGTGGTCGGCACGACGGGACTCGACCAGCGTGATCGCCCGAGAGATCGCGGCGCGCTGGCCGATCCTCAGGTCGTCCGCGAGGTCACTGACGTTGACCATGCAGCTTGCTCAACAGATCGAGGGCCGAGTCGGCGATGACGGTGCCGGGCAGGAACACCGCGGCCGCACCCATCTGCTTGAGCGTCGGCACGTCGTCGGGGGGGATCACGCCGCCGATGACGATCATGATGTCGGAGCGACCCATCTCGGTCAGCGACTCCTTCAGCGCCGGCAGCAAGGTGAGGTGGCCGGCGGCCAGGCTCGAGACACCCACGATGTGGACATCGGCGTCGACGGCCTGCTGGGCGACCTCCTCGGGCGTGGAGAACAGCGGGCCGACGTCGACGTCGAAGCCCATGTCGGCGAAGGCGGTGACGATGACCTTCTGGCCGCGGCCGTGCCCGTCCTGGCCCATCTTGGCGACAAGGATGCGGGGGCGGCGGCCCTCGGCCTTCTCGAACTCCTCGGTCGCCTCCAGGACCTGGGCGACGTTGCCCGCCTGTCCGGCTTCGGTGCGGTACACACCTGAGATCGTACGGATCACGGCCTGGTGGCGTCCGTAGACCTTCTCCAGCGCGTCGGAGATCTCGCCGACGGTGGCCTTGGCACGGGCTGCATCCACGGCGAGCGCGAGCAGGTTGCCGTCGAGCGTTCCATCGCGGCTCGCGCCACGTTCGGCACTGGCGGTGAGTGCGGCGAGCGTGCGCTCGACCTCGTCGGTGCTGCGCTCGGCGCGCAGCTTGTCCAGCTTCGCGATCTGCGAGGCGTAGACGGCCTTGTTGTCGACCTTGAGCACCTCTAGCGGTTCCTCATCGGCCAGCCGGTACGTGTTGATGCCGATGACCGCCTGCTGGCCGGAATCGATGCGAGCCTGGGTGCGGGCGGCGGCCTCCTCGATGCGCATCTTGGGGATGCCCTCCTCGATGGCCTTCGACATGCCGCCGGCCTCCTCGACCTCGGTGATGTGCGCCCAGGCACGGTTCGCGAGGTCGTGGGTGAGCTTCTCGACGTAGTACGAGCCGCCCCACGGGTCGATGATGTCGGTCGTGCCCGACTCCTGCTGCAGCAGCAGCTGGGTGTTGCGGGCGATGCGAGCACTGAAGTCGGTCGGCAGAGCGATGGCCTCGTCGAGCGCATTGGTGTGCAGACTCTGGGTGTGGCCCTGGGTGGAGGCCATCGCCTCGATGGCGGTGCGCTGCACGTTGTTGTAGACGTCCTGCGCCGTGAGCGACCACCCCGACGTCTGGCTGTGGGTACGCAGGCTCAGCGACTTGGGATTCTTGGGGTCGAAGTCCTTGACCAACCTGGCCCAGAGCGCGCGGGCCGCCCGCATCTTGGCGATCTCCATGTAGAAGTTCATTCCGGTGGCCCAGAAGAAGCTCAGTCGCGGCGCGAAGGCGTTGGTCTCCAGGCCCACGTCGGGGCCGGC
>NZ_JACMOM010000323.1 GCF_014378035.1 Aeromicrobium sp.
CGAACCGCATCTTCACGGATGACTCGGTGTTCAGCGAGGCAGACCTCTCGTTTGTCGACTTCGACAGCTTCTCCTCCGACGACTACACGCCGGGAACGTACAACTAAGCAGCACCCGCAGCACGGATGAATGGCCTCACACCTCGGTGTGGGGCCATTCGCCTGTACCCGGCGTAACCTCGGGTCATGCGGGGAATTAGCGGCCGCGGAATTGGTTAGCTTCACTACAGCGGTCGTGCCACATTTGCCTTCCGCAGAGACACCTGCAGGAGGCCATCCCCATGAAATCCCGAATTTTTGCCATCGGTGCTGTCGTCGCCCTTCTCGTATCGCTGAGTGCGTGCGCCCCGGCGAAAACCGGCGGTATGGCATCCGGAGCCGCTCAGGCCGGGCTCAGCCTCGCGCAGGTAAAGAAAGCCGGTGAGTTGATCGTTGGCACCGAGGGCACGTACCGTCCGTTTTCCTATCACGCCGACGGCACGGGGGCACTCACCGGCTATGACATCGAGGTGGTCACGGCGGTCGCGAAGAAGCTCGGCGTGAAAGCGACTTTTCGAGAGACCCAATTCGATGGAATCTTTGCGGGACTCACGGCAGGACGCTTCGACGTGATCGCCAACCAGGTGTCGATCAACCCGGCGCGATCCGCCAAGTACGACTTCTCGACCCCGTACACGGTGTCCCCGGGGGTCGTCGTCGTGAAGTCGGACAACACGAGCATCCACTCGCTCACAGACCTTAACGGAAAGACGACCGCGCAGTCGTTGACCAGTAATTGGTACAGCGTCGCGGAGCAGAACGGTGCCAATGTGCAGGCCGTCGAAGGCTGGGCGCAGGCGGTGGAGCTGCTCAAGCAGGGCCGGGTCGACGCGTCGGTCAACGACAAATTGACCTATCTCGACTACGTCAAGACCACGGGCGCCGACGGGCTCAAGGTCGCGGTCACGACCGAGGGGCCATCGCTCAGCGCTCTCGCCTTCGTCAAGGGCAGTACCGACCTGGTCGCGGCCGTCGACCTCGCGCTGAAGGAACTGCGCGCCGACGGCACGCTCAAGAAAATCTCGACAAAATACTTTGGCGTCGATGTGTCGAAGTAGGCGGATCCTTTCGTTTAGCGGCCGCCGCTACCCGCTCGTCTAAACTCGTCAGATGCCAACGCCGAATTGGGATCTCTTCTGGAGGTCGCTCTGGCCGATCGTGCAGGGCGCCATCGTCGGCACAATCCCGCTGGCAATCGTCTCGTTCGCGATTGGGCTGGTTATCGCCCTGGTCGTGGCGCTGATGCGCCTGTCGAAAGTGTGTGTCGTCTCGTCCATCGCCCGGTTTTTCGTCTCCGTGGTGCGTGGTACACCGCTCTTGGTGCAGTTGTTCGTCATCTTCTACGGTCTGCCCTCGATCGGCCTGCTGATACCGTCCTGGCCGAGCGCCGTCATCGCCTTCTCGCTCAACGTCGGGGGGTATGCATCCGAGGTCATCCGTGCGGCAATCCTGGCCGTTCCGCGTGGTCAGTGGGAGGCCGGGCAGATGATCGGCATGTCGCACCGGCAAACGCTCGCCCGTATCATCCTGCCGCAGGCCGCCCGCGTCTCGGTGCCGCCGCTGTCGAACACCTTCATCAGCCTGGTCAAAGACACCTCTCTCGCTTCGCTCATCCTTGTTACCGAGCTCTTCGCGCAGGCGCAGAAGGTCGCCGCGTTCAG
>NZ_JACMOM010000324.1 GCF_014378035.1 Aeromicrobium sp.
AGCACAGGAGCAGGTCGCCGGGGTCAAGATTGAGGTGGTGCTCGGTCCACGTCCAGTCGGCGGTGACACCGAGCGGGAGGTCCGTCGTCGGGAGGATCTGGTGCGAGCCGACCGCGCGAACGGCAAGGGTCAGGCCATGCCCCGCGTCGACGTAGCGGATCTGGCCAGTCGCAGGATCTGCCCAGCCGAAGAAGCCGGTCACGAAGGCTGCACTGGCCTCGAGGTCATCGAACAGGATGGTGTTGACCTCGGTCAGTACCTCACCCGTTGCTGCGGTCGCGCCGAACCGGCCGTCGGCGAAGGCGCTATTCGCCGACCGGACGACGGCCCTGGTCGTCGCCATCAGGATCGCGGCACCCGTGCCCTTGCCCATGACGTCGGCGACCAGGAAGCTGTGCTGCGAGCCGATGTTCTGGTAGTCGAAGAAGTCGCCCGCGACAACGCCTGCGGCCAGGCACATCGCGGCGGTCTCGTAGCCGTCGATGCTGGGCGGCGTGCGAGGGAGCAACGACTGCTGCACCTTTCGGGCCCGCTCCATGTCTCCGGAGCTCTGCAGCTCGGCCTCAACCCAGCCGCTGAGCTCGGCCATCAGGTCGAGCTCATGCTTGCTGAGGGTGCGGGTGCGGGTGTCGAACAGACAGAAGGTGCCGATCGCAGTGCCCTGCGAGTCGTGGAGGGGGAACCCGGCGTAGAACCGGATCGATGGCTCGCCAGTGACCACCGGCAGGTGCTGGAAGCGGGGATCCAATCGCGCGTCATTCACGATCATGGGCTCGTCGATCAGGACGGTTCGCGCGCAGAACGTCGATTCGCGCGGCACCTCGACGATATCGAAACCTACGCACGACTTGAAGTACGCACGGTCGCGATCGATCAGGGTGACGGTCGAGATGGGTACGTCGAATGCCGTCTGGGCCAGCCGGGTGAAGCGGTCGAAACGCTCTTCCGGCGGCGTGTCGAGCACCTGCAGGACATCGAGACCCCGGCGTCGGGCCTGTTCAACCAGGTCGATCATCTCTGCACCCCCGAGACCATGCGGCATGGTTCCCAGTCCCAGCCTATCGCTGGCAGGGTCCACCCGCGCAGCCGACGGCCGTGGGGCTCAGGAGTAGTCGGCCTGGGCCTTCTGAGCCATCTCCAGGAATGCGGTCTTGGACGCCAGGTCGGCCTGCAGGTCCTTGATCTTCTTTGCGTCGTCCTTGGCCTCGGCGGCAGCGATTTTCTCTGCCACGTCGTCGATTGCCTTCTGCAGCTTGCCGATCATGTCGTCCGCACGAGCAGACTTTTCCGGGTCGGTGCGTTTCCACGCGTTGTCGGTGGCGTCCTTGACGGCATCCTCGATCTTGCGGATGCGGCCCTCAAGCTCGGCCATGCTGGCGCGGGGCACCTTGCCGGCAGCCTCCCACCTGTCGGCGATGTCCAGCCACGCTTTGCGAGCGGCGTCGACATCCTTGATGGGGAGGAGCTTCTCGGCGTCGACGAGGATCGCCAGCTTCTTGTCCGCGTTGACCTCGTACTCGGCATCCAGGAGGGTGTTGGCCTCGTCGCGGGTCGTGAAGAACGCATCCTGTGCGGCGCGGAAACGCTTCCACAGCTTGTCCTCGACGTTGCGGGGCGCCGAGCCCGCCTTTTTCCACTCGGTCATCAGGTCGCGGTACTTGCCGGCGGTCGGACCCCACTCGGTGGACGTCGAGAGCGCTTCAGCCTCGACGATGAGCTTTTCCTTGATCGTCTTGGCTGCGTCGCGCAATGTTGACTGCTCACCGAAATGGGCCTTGCGGCGACGCGTGTAAGAGGTGCGAGCCGTGCTGAATCGGTGCCACAGCTCGTCGTCGGCGGACTTGCTGAGCCGGGGGAGCGCCTTCCACTCATCGAGCAGCGCGCGCAGCTTGTCGGCGCCGGCCTTCCAGTCGCTGCTGGTCGCGAGCTTCTCGGCCTCCTCGACGATGCGCGTCTTCTCGGTCTGCGACTCCGCGACCTTGACCGCGCGCGCAGCCCTGCGCTCCTCGCGCTGCTTGTCGATGGCCGGCTGCAAGGCGTCGAGACGGGTGAGCAGCGTGGCGAGGTCACCCATCGCGTGTGCATCAGTGATCTGAGCGCGGACCTTGGTGACGGTCTTGGCGGCGTCGTCAGGAGACAGGGCTCCACCTTCAAGACGCTTCTCCAACAGGTCGACCTCGACCTCGAGACCCTCGAAACGGCGGACGTACAACGACATCGCCTCGGCGGGGTCGCCGCCAGGCCACTGACCGATCAGTCGTTCTCCATCAGCGGTGCGGACGTAGACATTGCCCTCGTCGTCGACACGACCCCAAGGGTTCGTGGGCGCAGAACTCATGGGCGACAGTGTAGGCATAGCCAGCATGGAGTCGGTCGCCCTGCCTCGCGTACCCTGTCGCACGTGCTTCTCACGTCATTTCCAGCCGGTCCGCTGCAGGCGAACTGCTACATCGTCTCGCGTGGTCCGGGGGCCCCATGTGCGCTCGTCGACCCGGGCATGGACGCCATGGAGGGCGTCCATGCGGTGGTCAGGGAGCACAATCTGATTCCCGCCGCAGTGCTCGTGACCCACGGCCATTTCGATCACATGTGGTGCGCGCAGGACGTCGCCGCCGAATACGACTGCCCCGTATGGATCCACCCCGCCGACCGGCACCTGCTGAGCGACCCCATGGCGGCCATCTCCGGTGAGTCGGCGGCGATGCTGCGCAGCCAGCTCAACATGATCACGATGCCTGACTTTCACGAACCAGCAGACGTCCGGGACGCCGTCGACGGCGCCCAGATCGAGGTTGACGGCCTGACGTTCACGGTCGATCACGTCCCGGGCCACACCCCCGGCGCCGTCGTCTACCGGCTCGATCACGACGGACCCGAGGTCGTGTCGCAGGTGATGTTCTCGGGCGACTTCTTGTTCGCCGGATCGATCGGACGCACCGACCTCGCCGGTGGTTCGCACCTGCAGATGCAGCAGAGCCTGCGCGACCGTGTGCTCCCACTGGCGGACGACGTCGTCGTGCTGCCCGGACACGGCCCGGAAACGTCGATCGGTCGCGAGCGCGCCACCAACCCTTTCCTGGCCGAGCTCCTCGGATGACGAAGCTCAGCGGCTTCCCGGAGTTCTTGCCGGCCGAGCGCAACGTCGGGCTCGTCGTGCTCGACCACCTGCGCTCGGTGTTCGGGCTGCACGGCTTCGCGTCCATCGAGACGCGCGCGGTCGAGCCGATGGACACGTTGCTGCGCAAGGGCGAGATCGACAAGGAGGTCTACACCATCAGGCGCCTGCACGCGGCCGACGGCGATGGTGGCGGCGACCGAGGCGACGTCCTCGCCCTTCATTTCGACCTCACGGTGCCCTTCGCCCGCTACGTCGTCGAGAACGCCGGCAAGCTCGACTTCCCGTTTCGTCGCTACCAGATCCAGAAGGTGTGGCGCGGTGAGCGGCCCCAGCAGGGACGGTTCCGCGAGTTCGTCCAGGCCGACATCGACATCGTCGCCAAGGATGAGCTGCCGATCCACTTCGACGTCGAGATTGCGCAGGTCATGGCCGAGGCGCTGGCTGGTCTCCCAGTCCCGCCGCTCACGCTGCAGGTCAGCAACCGCAAGATCCTCGAGGGGTTCTACCTCGGCCTCGGCATCACCGAGCCCACCGCCGTGATGCCGATCGTCGACAAGCTCGACAAGGTGCCGGCCGACAAGATCGCCCTGCTGCTGCAGTCCGATGCCGGTCTCACCGCGGCCCAGGCCGCCTCGTGCCTCGCACTCGCGGGGATCAGTGCGGCCGACGACTCGTTCGTGGCCGCCGTGCGGGCGCTCGGAGTCACGCATCCGCTGCTCGACGAGGGGCTCGAGGAGCTGCGTCGGGTCGTCGTCGGCGCGGCCGGCGCAGACGGCGTCGAGGTGGTGGCCGACCTGCGCATCGCCCGCGGCCTCGACTACTACACCGGGACGGTGTTCGAGACCCGCATGGCCCGCTATGAGCACCTCGGCTCGATCTGCTCCGGTGGCCGCTACGACCAGCTCGCCAGCGACGGCAAGGCCACCTACCCCGGGGTCGGCATCTCGCTCGGAGTGTCGCGTCTGCTCGTTCCGCTGATCGCCGACGGCCTCACCGCCGACCGCTCGGTGCCGAGCGCCGTGCTGGTAGCCCTGATCGATGAGGACACGCGCCCGGCCAGCGTCGCCGTCGCCGTCGCGCTACGGGCCCGCGGCATCCCCACCGAGGTGGCCGCCTCCGCTCAGAAGTACGGCAAGCAGATTCGCAACGCCGAGCGCCGAGGCATACCGTTCGTGTGGTTCCCGGCGCCACTCGACAGCGAGGACGAGCACCAGGTCAAGGACATCCGCAGCGGTGACCAGGCCGACGCCGACCCCGCGACGTGGGCCCCAGCCGCGACAGACCTGAAGCCCCGCATCCTCACCCCACCAGCCAAGGAGCAGAACACGTGATCCGCACCCACGACGCCGGAAGCCTGCGCGCGAGCGACATCGGCCAACAGGTCACCCTCGCCGGATGGGTGGCGCGCCGACGCGATCACGGTGGCGTGGCGTTCATCGACCTGCGTGAGGCCTCGGGCGTCGTCCAGGTCGTCGTGCGCGAGGAGGTCGCCCATCAGCTTCGTGCCGAGTACTGCCTCAAGATCGTCGGCACGGTGCAGAAGCGGCCGGACGGAAACGAGAACGCCGGCATCCTGACCGGCGACATCGAGGTCATCGCCGACGACGTCGAGATCCTCAGCGCCGCGGCACCGCTGCCGTTCCCGATCGACGATCATGTGGACGTCGGCGAGGAGGCACGGCTCAAGTACCGCTACCTCGACCTGCGCCGTTCCGGTCCGGCCGCAGCGATCCGTCTGCGCAGCAAGGTCAACGCGGCGGCACGCAAGGTGCTGGCCGCCCAGGACTTCGTCGAGATCGAGACCCCCACCCTCACCCGGTCGACGCCTGAAGGCGCCCGCGACTTCCTCGTGCCCGCGGGGCTCAAGCCCGGCAGCTGGTACGCCCTGCCGCAGAGCCCTCAGCTCTTCAAGCAGCTGCTGATGGTCGCCGGCATGGAGCGCTACTACCAGATCGCGCGGTGCTACCGCGACGAAGACTTCCGCGCCGACCGCCAGCCCGAGTTCACCCAGCTCGACATCGAGATGAGCTTCGTCGAGCAGGCGGACGTGCTGGCGCTGATGGAAGAGATCCTGGTCGAGATGTGGTCGCTGATCGGTCATCAGGTCCCCACCCCGATCCCGCACATGACGTACGCCGAGGCGATGCGCAGGTTCGGCTCGGACAAGCCCGACCTGCGCATGGGCCAGGAGCTCGTGGAGTGCACCGAGTACTTCGCGAGCACGCCCTTCCGGGTGTTCCAGGCCGAGTACGTCGGCGCGGTCGTGATGCCCGGCGGTGCCTCGCAGGCCCGTCGCCAGCTCGACGCCTGGCAGGAGTGGGCCAAGCAGCGCGGCGCCAAGGGCCTCGCGTACGTGCTGGTGCAGGAGGACGGCGAGCTGGGCGGCCCGGTGGCCAAGAACCTCACCGACTCAGAGCGAGCAGGCCTGGCCGAGCACGTCGGAGCGAAGCCCGGCGACTGCATCTTCTTCGGCGCCGGAACGATCAAGTCGACGCGTGGACTCCTTGGCGCGGCTCGACTCGAGATCGGCAGACGGTGCGACCTGATCGACGAGTCGGCCTGGGCCTTCACCTGGATCGTCGACGCGCCGCTGTTCGAGCCGACCGGTGACGCCGTGGCCGCGGGCGACGTGGCGGTCGGTGCAGGAGCATGGACGGCCGTGCACCACGCTTTCACCTCGCCCCAGGACATGGAGACGTTCGACACCCACCCGGGCGACGCGCTCGCCTGGGCCTACGACATCGTCTGCAACGGCAGTGAGCTCGGCGGCGGGTCGATCCGTATCCACCGCGAAGACATCCAGAAGCGGGTCTTCAAGGTCATGGGCATCGAGGAGGACGAGGCGCAGGAGAAGTTTGGCTTCCTGCTCGACGCCTTCACCTTCGGCGCCCCGCCGCACGGCGGTATTGCGGTCGGCATGGACCGCATCTGCGCGATGCTCGCCGGCGCCGACTCGATCCGTGAGGTGATCGCGTTCCCCAAGTCCGGCGGCGGCTTCGACCCGCTGACTGCGGCCCCGGCACCCATCACGGCGGAGCAGCGCAAGGACGCTGGCGTTGGCACGGTGCCGAAGGCACCCGACGGCGGAGCGCCCGATCCGAAGGCACCCGATGGCGGAGCGCCCGACACGCAAAAGGCTGATGCCTGAGGTGCGTCTGGCGGGGTGTGTCTGGTTCAGTGGCTGACCGGCTCGAAGCAGGTGCCCTCACCCGTCGGGCCGTCGAGCCGGGCGGTCGCCGACCCCGGTCGGCTGCTGCCGACGACGCAACCGGCCTCGCCCACGCTGAACGCGAAGACGAAGCCGGTCGGTGTCTCACCCGAAGCAGACCTCAGCGGTCTGATGATGAGGGTCTCGAAGCCGAACGGCTCCAACAGCCGACGGGCGTGGTCGGGGGAGAAGTCGCCCTTTGCGCACATCGGCTGGATGACGCGGCGAACATCTGTGGCGGCCTGCATCGCGCGGGCGTGATCAGACGGAGACATCTCGCTCCGCTGCTTCCACCGGTTGTTGTCGGCGTGGTTCGGAGGGCTGTCGGGGTCCGGGGACTCGGCATCAGGCGGTTCGGCAACATCAGCATCGGACGCCGGATCCTTGACCTCGGGAACGCTCAACCGCCAAGCACACGGTCGCGGCGAGGACGTCGTGTTGGTGTCGGCGGGGAGGCTCGGCATGAGGGTAGGGCGCTTCGTCGGCCCTGCGGCGGGGACGGCAGAGGCGCATCCCGACACGAGAGCGACGGCAGCCGCTGACACGGCAAGATGATGAACGACCCCCATGAACCGCAGTCTGTCAGTCTCATGTGCCGGTGACTAGGCTCGTCTCATGAGCACTGACGGGCTGTTCGACCTTCCGGACGCCCCGCCGACGACCGGCGGCAGCCAGGGCTCCGGCTCTTTGTCGGGCAACACCCACGCCTCGGCGCCCTTGGCGGTTCGGATGCGGCCGAAGTCGCTCGACGAGCTCGTGGGCCAGCAGCACCTGCTCGCGCCCGGCTCCCCGCTTCGCCAGATGATCGATGGCAACCAGCCGCTGACGATCCTTCTGTGGGGGCCGCCCGGCACCGGCAAGACCACCATCGCAAGCCTCCTCAGTGCGCACACGGACCGCCGGTTCGTCGAGGTGTCAGCCGTCTCGGCAGGCGTGAAGGAGGTCCGCGAGACCATCGCCGGTGCCCGCCGCGCGCTTGCCCAGAGCGGCATCGAGACGGTGCTGTTCGTCGATGAGGTCCACAGGTTCAGCAAGTCGCAGCAGGACGCGCTGCTGCCCGGTGTCGAGAACCGTTGGGTCTCGCTCGTCGCCGCCACGACCGAGAACCCGCACTTCAGCGTCATCTCGCCGCTGCTGTCGCGTTCGCTTCTCCTGACGCTCGAGAGCCTCACCGACGACGACATCGGCGTGTTGGTCGACCGGGCACTCACTGACGACAGGGGGTTGGGCGGCGCGGTGACCCTCACCGACGAGGCGCGCGACCACCTCGTACGCCTCGCCGGTGGCGACGGTCGTCGAGTCCTCACGTACCTGGAGGCCGCGGCCGGTGCAGCCACGTTGCAGGGCAAGGCCGAGATCGATGTCGACGACGCTGCGCTCGCCGTCGACAAGGCCGCAGTGCGCTACGACCGGCAGGGCGACCAGCACTACGACGTCATCAGCGCCTTCATCAAGTCGATCCGAGGCTCCGACACCGATGCAGCTCTGCACTATCTAGCCCGCATGATCGAGGCGGGGGAGGACCCGCGGTTCATTGCCCGACGCCTGATGATTCTGGCGTCCGAGGACATCGGCCTGGCCGACCCGACGGCCCTGACGACCGCTGTCGCCGCCGCGCAGGCCGTCGCGATGATCGGTTTCCCGGAAGCTCGCATCACTCTGGCGCAGGCCGTCATCGCGCTGTCGACAGCACCCAAGTCCAATGCCGTGATCACCGCGATCGATGCCGCGTTGGCCGATGTCCGTGCCGGCAAGGTCGGAACTGTTCCTCCTGCCCTGCGCGATGCGCACTACGCCGGGGCCAAGAAGCTCGGTCACGGCCACGACTACCTGTACGCCCACAGCGACCCACGCGGTGTCGTCGGTCAGCAGTACGCGCCGGACGACGTCGACGGTGCGAGCTACTACCAGCCGAGCGGGCACGGTGTCGAAGCCGCGTTGGGCGAGCGGCTGGCCCGGGTCCGGGCGATTCTGCGCGACCGTTGAGACGATAGTCTCGTGACCATGTCTGCGGAGCTCTGGATCCTTGCGGCCACTGCCGTGTTGGCCGTGGTGGCGATCTCGGCTGCTGTCATTGCCGTGTCCGCGGCCCGCCGCCTTGCCGTGCCCGCGAAGACGGGGTCGCCGGTGCCGCCAGGACCTCAGTCGCACGAGCTCGTGGTCGTCGAGCAGACCACACCGAACCCATCGGCCGCGCTCGTTCCCAGGGTCGTCCAGGGCCGGGTGATCGTGCCGCCGACCGAGCAGCAGGTCGTCGCCGCCGCGATGGGCCGGTCCGGTGTGCGTCTGTCCATCCTGGCGCACGGTGTCGCCCACGCCTTGCGTGAAGAGAGCCGAGACCGCATCTCGGCGATGATGCGACGCGAGTACCGTCGCCGTCGCCGTGAGCGCCTCCAGGCCGGCCGTCGAGCGATTCGAGGCGCACAGCCGACTTCACCCTCCGACCAGTGGCTGGGCTCGTGAGGGGCCGCGTCGTCTGGTTCGTCGCCGGGTCTGCGGCGGGCATCTACGCCAGCGTCAAGGGTCGCCGGGTTGCCTACCGGCTGTCCGCGCCGGGCCTGGTCGACCAAGCGGCCGCACTTGGCCTCGGATGGCGTGCCTTCACTGATGAGATGCGTGACGGCATGAAGACCCGCGAGCGCGACGTCGCCGCCAGCTTGTCCGGCGAGACGCGACCCACCACCACACCCATTGACATGATGTCGTCCGACGAGGGGCACCACTGATGCACACCGCGGAGATCCGCCGCAGATTCCTTGCCCACTTCGAGGACGCGGGCCACACCGTCGTGCCCTCGGCGCCGCTGCTGTTCGGCGACCCGAACCTGCTGTTCGTCAACGCCGGGATGGTGCCGTTCAAGCCCTACTTCCTCGGCCAGGAGACACCGCCGTGGGACCGCGCGACGAGCGTGCAGAAGTGCGTGCGCACGCTCGACATCGAGGAGGTCGGCAAGACCACGCGTCACGGCACGTTCTTCCAGATGAACGGCAACTTCGCCTTCGGTGACTACTTCAAGGAGGGCGCCATCGAGCACGCGTGGCGCCTCATCACCGGCTCCCGCGACGAGGGCGGTTTCGGCATCGACGCCGAAACGGTCTGGGTCACGGTGTTGCACTCCGACGACGAGGCCCGCCAGATCTGGAAGCGGGTGGCCGGTCTGCCCGACGAGCGCATCCAGAGCCGCGGGCTGCTCGACAACTACTGGCACATGGGTGTGGCGGGCCCCGGCGGACCGTGCAGCGAGATCTACATCGACCGCGGCGCCGAGTTCGGCGCTGACGGCGGGCCGGTCGTCGATGAGGATCGGTTCCTCGAGATCTGGAATCTCGTCTTCATGCAGGAAGAGATCGCCAACGTCAGCGCCAAGGACAAGTTCGACGTCATCGGCGAGCTGCCCAACAAGAACATCGACACCGGGATGGGCCTCGAGCGGGTTGCCTACCTCCTGCAGGACAAGCACAACCTGTACGAGATCGACGAGGTCTTCCCCGTCATCGAGAGGGCGTCGGAGATGTCGGGCCGCACGTACGGCAAGAGCCACGTCGACGACGTGCGATTCCGCGTCATCGCCGACCACGTCCGCAGCGGCCTGATGCTGATGGGCGACGGGGTCACCCCGGGCAACGAGTCGCGGGGCTACGTCCTGCGTCGTCTCCTGCGACGCGCCGTCCGGTCGATGCGACTGCTCGGCTACGACGACCCAGCCCTGCCGGCACTCCTGCCGGTGAGTCTTGAGCGCATGAAGGCGTCATACCCCGAGCTCGAGGCAGACTTCCCGCGCATCTCCCAGATCGCCTACGCCGAGGAGGAGGCATTTCGCCAGACCCTCGGCAAGGGCACACAGATCTTCGACATGGCGGCTGTCGCGGTGAAGGGCGACGGAGGCACGTCGTTGTCCGGTGAGCAGGCGTTCGCGCTGCACGACACCTACGGATTCCCGATCGACCTGACGCTGGAGATGGCGTCCGAGCAGGGGCTGAGCGTTGACGAGGACGGCTTCCGTTCGCTCATGACCGAGCAGCGTTCGCGTGCCAAGGCCGATGCGAGGTCGAAGAAGGGCAGCCACGCCGACACGACGGTCTACCGTGCGGCGCTCGACGCCAACGGCCCGACTGACTGGCTGGCCTACACGACGCTGGGCACCGAGTCGCGCGTGCTCGCGCTGATCGGCGGCGGCGTCGGGGTGCCAGCCGTCGCTGCGGGAGACATCGGCGAGGTCGTGCTCGACCGCACACCCTTCTACGCCGAGTCCGGCGGACAGAACGCCGGTGCGGGCCAGCTGACGTGGGACGGCGGACGCGCCGAGGTGCTCGACGTGCAACGCCCCGTGCGGGGGCTTGTGGTGCACCAGGTGCGTGTGCTCGAGGGTGAGCTCACCGTCGATCGCGACGTCGCCGCCACGGTCGACCCCGATTGGCGTCTCGGCGCGTGCCAGGCGCACTCAGGCACGCACGTCGTGCACGCCGCCTTGCGTGAGGTGCTCGGGCCCACCGCCCTGCAGTCCGGCTCCTACAACCGCCCGGGCTACCTCCGGCTCGACTTCGGCTGGAACGGCGCGCTGTCGCCAGACCAGGTGCATGACGTCGAAGAGGCATCCAACCGCGCGTTGCGCTCCGACCTCGCCGTATCGGCACAGACGATGTCGTTGCCGGAAGCCCGCGAGCTCGGTGCTCTGGCGCTCTTCGGCGAGACGTACGGCGAGGACGTGCGCGTCGTCGAGATCGGTGGACCCTGGTCGCGCGAGCTCTGCGGTGGCACCCACGTCCAGCGCTCTTCGCAGATCGGCACCGTCGTCGTCACCTCCGACGGCTCGGTCGGCGCGGGCAACCGGCGCATCGAGGCGCTCGTCGGCATCGAAGGTTTTCAGTACCTCGCCAAGGAGCGCGATGTCGTCCGTCAGCTCACCGAGATCCTGAAGACGCAACCCGACGAGGTTCCGGCCCGTGTGCAGGATCTCGTCGAGCGGCTCAAGGCTGCCGACAAGGCCGCCGAACGCGTGCGAGCCGCCCAGCTGGTGGGCGCGGCGGGTGACATCGCTGCAGCTGCCAAGGACGTCGGCGGTATCGCCTATGTCGGCCACCATGCGGTCGGCGCCGGTGGGGGAGACGTGCGCACCCTTGCCCCCGACATCCGCGGCCGGTTGCGCGACCGTCCTGCGGTCGTCGTCGTGATCGGCGACGCCGGCGACAAGCCGTCGGCTGTCGTGGCGCTCAACGACGCCGCGCAGCAGCGTGGGCTGTCGGCCAACCGGCTGATCGGTGTCGTGGGCGACAAGATCGGCGGACGCGGAGGCGGCAAGGCCGATGTCGCGCAGGGCGGCGGGACCGACGTCTCGGCGATCCCGGCGGCGCTGGCCGCGGTCGAGGCGGCGCTGTAGGCATGCGGCGTGGCAGGAGGCACGGTGTCGACGTCGGCGACGTGCGCATCGGCGTCTCGGTGTGCGACCCCGACGGCATCCTGGCCTCTCCTGTCGAGACGGTGGCCGCGGGTCCGAAGGCGATCGCGCGTCTTGCCGAGCTCGTCGGCGAGCACGAGGTGTTTGAGTGCGTGGTGGGGCTGCCGGTCGGTCTGTCTGGCCGTGAAGGCCCCGCCGCAGCCAAGGTCCGGGCCTTCTGTGCCGACCTGCAGGTGGCAATCGACCCCGTGCCCATCCGGCTCTTCGATGAGCGGATGTCTACGATGACTGCTGACACTCTGCTGCGACAGAGTGGACGTTCGACCCGCACGACGCGGGCCATCATCGACCAGGCCGCCGCTACGGTGATCCTGCAGACGGCACTTGACTCCGAACGCACCCGCGGGTCTGCGCCCGGAGAGAGCTTGTGAGGACACATGGCTGACAGCGGACTCGACCTGATGACCGGGGGGCCTTCCGAACCGGGCGGCCATGGCCGGCGACGGGCCGAGACGCCTCGGCGCAAGCCGTGGGGCCGTCGCATCCTGGTCCTCGTCATCGTGCTCGCGATCGCGTTCGGTGGCTACGCCGCGTACGGCAAGGTCTCCGACATGTTCGGCGGGCCGGCCGACTACTCCGGTCAAGGCACCGCGAAGGTCACGGTCGAGGTCCCCAAGGGCGCCGACGGCCAGCAGATCGCCAATATCCTCAAGAAGGCCGGCGTGGTCGAGACCGCCGAGGCGTTCTACCAGCTTGCCCTCAAGGACTCGCGCTTCCAGTCGGTACAGGCCGGTTTCTACCAGCTGCGCAGGGAGATGTCGTCCGAGGCAGCGCTGACAGCGCTGATCGACAAGGGCAACCGCATCGAGGGCAAGGTGACGATACCGGAGGGCTCCCGGGTCGGACAGATCGTCAAGCTCATCGCGGCCGGCTCCAAGATCAAGCAGCCTGACCTGCTCGCGGCCCTCGACAAGCCTGAGTCACTCGGGCTGCCCAAGGTGGCGAACCTCAACCCGGAGGGCTACCTCTTCCCGGCGACCTACACGGTCGTGCCGGGCACCACGGCCACCGAGCTGCTGCGCCAGATGGTCAAGAAGACGCTCGACGTGGCGAAGTCCCTGGACATCGGCACCCGCGCCAAGGCCCTGGGCCTGACCGGCGAACAGATCATCACGGTGGCGAGCATCCTGGAGTACGAGGCCAAGAAGGACGCCGACTACCCCAAGGTGGCCCGGGTGCTCTACAACCGGCTCGACGCGGGCATGGCGTTGCAGCTCGACTCCACCGTCTCGTACGTCAGCAATCGCAAGGGCGACGTCTTCACGACGCCGAAGGAGCGGGCCGACCCGTCGAAGTACAACACCTACCAGAACCCGGGCCTGCCGCCCGGGCCCATCGGCTCGCCGGGTGAGAAGACCATCGAGGCGGCTCTCAATCCCGCCGACGGCAGCTGGCTCTATTTCGTCGCGGTCAACCTCGACACCGGCGAGACCATCTTCTCCAACACGTTCGCCGAGCACAATGTTGCCGTCGCCAAGCTGCAGGAGTACTGCAAGACATCTGACGCCTGCTGATGCTGTGCGCCGTGCTCGGCTCGCCGATAGCCCACTCGTTGTCGCCCGTCATGCACCGCGCCGCGTATGCGGAGCTCGGGCTCGACTGGAGCTACGAGGCCGTCGACGTGGCCGAGGGAACGCTGAGCGCGTTCCTCGGCTCGTTGGGCGACGATGTACGCGGCTTCTCGGTCACTGCGCCGCTCAAGCGTGAGGCTGCGGAGGCGGCCCACCAGCGCAGCGAGAGCGTCGAGGTCCTGGGTGTCGCCAACACGCTGGTGATCGACGACGGCATGATCTCCGCACACAACACCGACGTCCCCGGCGCCGGCGCCGCGCTCGAGGAGGCTCGCATCCGATCGCCCCTGACCGCGCGGATCCTCGGAGGCGGCGCCACCGCTGCCTCGATTGCCCTCACCCTCGTGCGCATGGGCATCGAGGAGATCGACTTCGTCGTCCGCGATCCGGCGCGTGCCGCCGAGGCGCAGGCCGCGGCCCGCGGGCACGGTGTCGTCGTGCAGGTCCGCTTGTTCGACGAGTCGATGATCGACGCCGTCGACCTGCTGGTCTCGACCGTGCCGGGCGATGCCATCGGTGCGCGGTCGCACGAGCTCGTCGAGTCGTCGCGTGCCGTGTTCGACGTCGTGTACAACCCCTGGCCGACCGACTTGGCGCGGGCGCCCGGCCAGGCCGGCATTCCCGTGGTGTCAGGTCTTGACCTGCTCGCCCATCAGGCCGCGCTCCAGGTCGATCTGATGACGGGCGGCGAAGTTTCTCCACAGCTGCTGCGCAAGGCCGCCCTCGATGAGCTGTCGAGGCGTTAGGTTCCATCCGTGTCCGCCACCCTCACGCTCGTCGTCGTCTCGTTCGTCGCCGCGGCACTGCTCGGCGCCGTCGGGCCGGTCGCCATGCGACGCATCCCCGAGCCCGCTGAGCCTGCCGCTGACAAGGTCACCTACGCCGCGCTCGCCGAGACCCGGCTGCTCACCCTCGGCCTCGCTGTCACGGCCGGCACGATGGCCGCGCTTGTCGCGTCGCGCATCGATCACCCCGAGCTGATGCCCGTGTGGGTCGCCATCGCCGGGGTGGGCTCGTGGTTGGCCTTCATCGACTGGCACACCAAGCTGCTGCCCTTTGCGCTCGTCGCCCCCACCTACCTCGTGACGTTCGCGCTCGTCATCCTCGGCGCGGCGCTGCTGCGCGACGCGCAGGTGTTGGTGCACGCGCTGGTCGCGAACATCGTGGTCTACGTCATCTTCCGGATCATGTACTGGTTCGGCACACGCTACTTCCGCGGTGCCTTCGGTTACGGCGACGTGCGTCTGTCCGGGGTGCTCGCGCTCGGTCTGGGCGCTCTCGGTGTGAGCGAGACCTTCGTGGGCATGTACGCGGGCTTCATCCTCGGGGCGGTGCTCGGGCTTGTCCTCTCCGGCCTGCGAGTCGTCGACGCCAAGGGCTACGCATTCGGCCCTTACATGGTCGTCGGGGCGGTCGTCGGGGCCGCCTGGGGGCCGTCGCTCTACCGGGTCTGATGGGGGGAGCGCGTGACGGGTGGGGCGTGGGATGATCGCTTCATGCTTCGATGGTTGACCGCTGGTGAGTCGCACGGCCCTGCTCTCGTCGCCGTGCTCGAGGGCCTTCCCGCCGGGGTGCAGGTGACGAGCAAGGACATCCAGGCCGCTCTTGCCCGCCGTCGGCTCGGCTACGGCCGCGGCGCCCGCATGGCGTTCGAGCAGGACGAGCTCGAGATCGTCGGTGGGTTGCGGCACGGTTCGACGATGGGCAGCCCCATCGCCCTGCGTATCGGCAACAGCGAGTGGCCCAAGTGGGACCAGGTCATGGCCGCCGACCCCGTCGACCCCGAGATCCTCGAGGGGCTCAAGCGCAACGCGCCCCTCACCCGGCCGAGGCCCGGACACGCCGATCTTGCCGGCATGCAGAAGTACGGCTTCGACGAGGCTCGGCCGGTGCTCGAGCGAGCCAGCGCTCGCGAGACCGCTGCCCGCGTCGCACTCGGCGAGATCGCCGCCCGGTTCATCGAGCAGACCACCGGCGCCACGATCGTGTCGCATGTCGTCGCGCTCGGCACGGTGCAAGCACCGGCTGGGGTCATCCCCTCGCATTCTGACGTCGAGGCGCCCGACGCCGACCCCGTCCGTTGCTTCGACCCGCAGACCAGCGTCGCGATGGTCGCCGAGATCGACCTTGCCCACAAGGAGGGCGACACGCTCGGCGGTGTCGTCGAGGTCGTCGTCGAGGGTTTGCCACCGGGCCTCGGGTCACACACGCACTGGGACAAGCGGCTCGACGGCCGGCTGGCGGCGGCGCTGATGGGCATCCAGGCCATCAAGGGCGTCGAGCTCGGCGACGGTTTCGAGCTGGCCCGCACGCGCGGATCGCTGGCGCACGACGAGATGGTGCCGACGGCCGATGGCATCCGGCGTGTCTCGGGCCGTTCAGGCGGCACCGAGGGAGGCATGACCACGGGCGAGATCCTGCGGGTGCGTGCCGCGATGAAGCCCATTGCCACCGTGCCACGGGCGCTGCGCACCGTCGACCTCGAGACGGGCGAGGAGGCGCGCGCCCACCATCAGCGTTCCGACGTCTGCGCCGTGCCCGCCGCCGGCATCGTCGCCGAGGCGATGGTCGCACTGGTCGTGGCCGACGCCATCCTCGAGAAGTTCGCCGGCGACGCCGTCGAGGAGACCCGCCGCAACGTCGACGGCTACCTCGCCAACCTGAGGCACCGTTGAGTCCGATCGCCGTCTTCGTCGGACCACCCGGCGCAGGCAAGACGACGGTTGCCGGCGCGGTCGCCGCGATGCTCGGTGTGACGGTGCGTGACACCGACCAGGACATCGAGGCCGCTGAGGGCATCTCGGTGCAGGACATCTTCGTCGACCACGGCGAGGCGCACTTCCGGGCGCTGGAGGAGAAGGCTGTCGCCGCCGCGCTCAGCGATCACGACGGGGTGCTCGCGCTCGGTGGCGGGGCCATCCTCAGTCCCACGACGCGGGCCCTGCTGCAGGATCAGCGGGTCATCTTTCTTGATGTCGGACTTGTCGCCGCGGTCGCACGGGTCGGCATGAACGCCAACCGTCCGCTGCTGCTTGGCAACGTCCGCTCGCAGATGAAGAACCTCATGGATCAGCGACGTCCGCTCTACCGGGCGTGCTCACGCTTCGCCATCGTCACCGACACCCTCGACGCGGCGCACGTCGCCGAGCAGGCTGCCGCCCTGATTCAGGAGGATCGATGACCACCCGCCTGAAGGTGCCCACCGAGCGCCCCTACGACGTCGTGATCGGCAACGGTGTCCACGAGCAGCTGCGGGGGCTGGTCGGCTTCGGTCTGGGCGTCATGCGCGTGGCGATCATCCACTCGCCCACCATGGCCGCGCGGGCTGAGATCCTGCGCGACCCACTGGTGTCCGACGCGCTGGAGGTGCACCTGATCGAGGTGCCAGACGGCGAGGAGGCCAAGAATGCCGAGGTGCTCGGCTTCTGCTGGAAAGTGCTCGGTGAGAGTGGTTTCACCCGGTCCGACGTCATCGTCGGACTCGGCGGCGGAGCGACGACCGACCTCGCAGGATTCGTCGCCGCCAGCTGGTTGCGCGGCGTGCGCTTCGTCAACGTCCCCACGACGGTGCTCGGCATGGTCGATGCCGCCGTCGGCGGCAAGACCGGCATCAACACGGCGGAGGGCAAGAACCTCGTCGGTGCGTTCCACGAACCCGTGGGGGTGCTGTGTGATCTCGACGTCCTGACCACCCTGCCTGCTGCCGAGCTGCGCAGCGGGCTCGCCGAGATCGTCAAGTGCGGATTCATCGCCGACCCGACGATCCTCGACCTGATCGAGGCAGCGCCCGGCAGGGTGGCCGACACCCGGTCGCCGATCCTGGCCGAGCTCATCACCAAGGGCATTGCCGTCAAGGCACGGGCCGTGGCCGGCGACCTGCGGGAGTCCGGCGCCGGCGCCGAGGGTGGCATCGGGCGGGAGGCTCTCAACTACGGTCACACCCTGGGCCACGCAATCGAGCGGTTCGAGCACTATCGCATCCGTCACGGCGAAGCGATCTCGATCGGCATGGTGTTCGCGGCGGAGATCGCCCGACGCTCTGACCAGATCGACCAAGACCTGCTCGACCGGCACCGCTCGATCCTCCGCACGATCGGGCTGCCCTTGACCTGCCGTTCCGGCATCTGGGAGGCCCTCGCCGCCACGATGCGGCTCGACAAGAAGACGCGCGGCGACCAGCTGCGGTTCGTGGTGCTCAAGGGGCTGGCCAGGCCGGTCATCCTTGCGGGGCCTGAGGAGTCACTCCTGCAAGACGCCTACCGGGCCATCTCGTCGTGAGCGGCGCCGACCGACGCGCACGACTCGTCGCCGCCCTGAACGAGACCGGCCTGGACGGCGTCTACGTCACGACCCTCGTCAACGTTCGCTATCTCACGGGGTTCACGGGCTCCAACGGCTCCTTGCTGGTGCCCCGGGACGGGCCTGCGGTGTTCTTCACCGACGGCCGCTACCGCGACCAGGCCGACCATGAGCTCCCCGACGTCGAGCACGTCATCGCTCGTGACCTCTCCGGCGAGGCGGCGGCCCGGATGACCGGCGACACCTGGGCACTGGAGACGCACACGGCGAGCGTCGACACGCACGCCCGGCTCAGCCACCTGGTCGACGGGCCAGCCCTGGTCTCGGCGGGCCGGCTCGTCGAGTCGCTTCGTGAGGTCAAGGACGAGGCCGAGGTCGCCGCGCTGCGGTCGGCATGCGACATCTCGACCCGGGCGCTCGAAGGGTTGCTGGACGGACGGCTCGTGGGACGCACCGAGCGAGTGGTCGCACGAGACCTCGAGAACAGGATGTTCGAGCTGGGGGCAGAAGCCATCGCGTTCGAGACCATCCTGGCGTCGGGTGCGAACACCGCGATCCCGCACCACGCCCCCAGCGATCGCGTCCTCGGCGATGGCGAGCTGCTCAAGATCGACTTCGGTGCGCGGGTCGATGGATACCACGCCGACTGCACGCGCACCGTCGTCCTCGGACGTGCCGACGACTGGCAGCGCGAGATCTACTCCGCTGTCAGGGCGTCGCAGGCCGCGGGTCTGGAGACCCTTCGCGAGGGGGTCCCCGTAGCCGATGCGAACGCCGCGGCGAGGGCGTCGCTCGACTCAGCGGGATGGTTGCACGCCTTCACCACGGGCCTCGGCCACGGAGTCGGGCTCGAGATCCACGAGGACCCGTTCGTCGCGGCCTCACACACAGGTAAACTGACAAGTCGCAACGTCCTCACGATGGAGCCGGGCATCTACGTGCCGGGTCACGGGGGAGTGCGGATCGAAGACACCGTCCTCGTGACAAGGGGCGCCCCCGAGGTGCTCACCACGATGACCAAAGACCTCCTGGAGATCGGCTGATGGCCACCACTAACGACATCAAGAACGGCATGGTCCTTGACCTCGACGGGCAGCTCTGGTCCGTCGTGTGGTTCCAGCACCACAAGCCCGGCAAGGGCGGTGCGATGGTCAAGACGACCCTCAAGAACGTCATGAGCGGCAAGACCGTAGACAAGACGTTCAACTCGGGTCTGAAGATCGAGACCGCCAACGTCGACAAGCGGGACTTCCAGTACCTGTACCACGACGGCGACTCGTACGTCTTCATGGACAAGACGACGTATGACCAGATCAACGTCACGGAGGCCGTGGTCGGTGACGCCAAGGACTACATGCTCGACAACCAGGACGCGATGCTCGCGCTGCATGAGGGCATTCCGTTGTACATCGAGCTGCCGGCCTCCGTCGAGCTGCTCATCGAGTACACCGAGCCGGGCCTGCAGGGCGTCCGCTCCAGCGGTGGCACCAAGCCCGCACGCCTCGAGACGGGGAAAGAGATACAGGTCCCGCTGTTCATCGTCAACGGCGAGAAGATTCGGGTCGACACCCGCGACGGCAGCTACCTCGGTCGCGTGCAGGGCTGATGTCCGCTCGCACGAAGTCACGCAAGCGGGCGCTGGACATCCTGTTCGAGTCTGAGCTGCAGAGTCTCCCGCCGGGCGGAACGCTGGCCGATCGCATCGGCGATGCGGAGTATCCCGTCAACGAGTACGCCGTCTCCCTGGTCGAAGGCGTCGTCGGCCACCGTGACCGACTCGACGAGATCATCACGGAGAATGCCGTCGACTGGACGCTCGAGCGGATGCCAGCCGTCGACCGCAACCTGTTGCGCATCGGTGCCTACGAGATCCTCTACGTCGACGACGTCCCCGACGCTGTTGCGGTCAGCGAGGCCGTGGGTCTCGCCCGAGAGCTCTCGACGGATGAGTCGCCATCCTTCGTCAACGGCCTCCTCAGCAGGATCGTCGAGCTGAAGCCGACCCTCAGCAGCTGAGACGGGCGTCACCGTTTGGGCCATGCCGTGGTCTGGCCGGCTGAGAGTCGCCGCGTAGTAAGATTTGTGTCTGTAAAGAGAGCAAGAAAGGGCGCCACCCCGGATTTCAAATCTTCTTTCGACGAGTCTCGCGATAGGTTCGAGAGGTTGTCGCGGTCGGTCTCGAGTCGTGACGTAGCCAGTCGTAAAGGGGTGCGGTGCCGATGATGGGCTTCTTCAGCTTCGTGCAGGATCGGTGGTCGCTGTTGTCCTTTCAGGGCTATCAGCACGTCAGCATGGTCCTGCAGTCGCTCCTGCTGGCCACCCTCATCGCGCTCGTCATCGCGATCCTCACCTACAGCTCACCGTTGGCGTCTCGCCTGGCTGAGAGCACGACGGCGCTGGGGCTCACTCTCCCGTCGTTCGCCCTCTTCGGCCTCCTCATCGCGTTCATCCCGTCGGGGGTCACGCTCACCATCGTGGCCCTGACGTTCTACGGCACTCTGCCGATCCTGCGCAATGCCATCGTTGGATTCCGAGGTGTCGACCGGGGGCTCGTCGAGTCGGCCCGCGGCATGGGCATGAACCGGCTGACAACGCTGCTGCGCCTGCAGCTTCCACTCGCGTGGCCGGTGATCTTCACCGGCATCAGGGTGTCGGCACAGATGCTGATGGGCATCGGGGCGATCGCAGCCCTGGCGTCCGGACCGGGTCTCGGCTCATTCATCTTCTCAGGACTGTCTCGCCTCGGCGGGGCCAACGCCACCAACTCGGCGGTGGCCGGGGTCCTGGGTGTCGTCCTGCTCGCCATCGTTCTCGACGTCGTGCCCAATGTCGTCGGCCGCCTGACCACCTCGAGGGGTATCCGTGTCTGATTCCGCCATCATGAACGACCCGACAGCCGCGAGCAGCGGATCGGGCAGTGAGCGCATCCTGCTCGAGAACGTCACGAAGCGCTACGCCGGGCAGAAGGACGCTGCCGTCGACGACGTCACGATGGAGATCCCGGCAGGCGAGATCGTCATGCTCGTCGGGCCCTCCGGCTGCGGCAAGACGACGACGATGAAGATGATCAACCGGCTGATCGAGCCGACCAGTGGACGAATCCTGATCGGCGACGTCGACGTCACGCACGCCAACCCCGACAAGCTGCGTCGCACGATCGGCTACGTCATCCAAGGTGCCGGGCTGTTCCCGCACTACACGGTTGCCGAGAACATCGCGATCGTGCCCAAGCTTCTCGGGTGGGACAAGAAACGCATAGCGGCCCGCGTCGATGAGCTGCTCGACCTCGTCAACCTCGAAGCTGACCAGTACCGAAATCGCTATCCCCGCGAGCTGTCCGGCGGTCAGCAGCAGCGCGTCGGTGTGGCCCGAGCGCTGGCCGCCGATCCGCCGGTCCTGCTGATGGACGAGCCGTTCGGAGCAGTCGACCCCATCACGCGGCAGCGTCTGCAGGATGAGCTGCTGCGTCTACAGGAAGAGCTCAACAAGACCATCGTCTTCGTGACCCACGACTTCGACGAGGCGGTCAAGCTCGGCGACCGCATCGCGATCCTCAACACCGGCTCGGAGATCGTTCAGTACGACACGCCGGACGCGATCCTGGCGAACCCCGCCAACGAGTTCGTCGAGGGGTTCGTGGGTCACGGTGCTGCACTCAAGCAGCTGACCCTGACCCGAGTCCGTGACGTCGAGCTGCACGACGCGGCCGTGGCCCATGTGGGTGAAGACCCGAGGGAAGCCATGAAGGCAGCCAGGGCTCTGTCGCGGGAGTGGGTCATTGTGCTCGACGCGCACGACCGGCCGCAGCGTTGGATGTCACTGCGCGACCTGCAAAAGCCCGGAGCACTCGACGTCGTCGAGCGTGACTTCGAGCTCGCGGTCGTCAGCACGGCGTCCACCCTCAACGACGCGCTCGACGAGATGCTGACGTCGAGCCACGGCGTGGTCGTCGTGACGGGCCGCCGCAACGCCTACCAGGGTGTCGTTCGGGTCGAGACCATCATGAAGGCGATGCAGCAGGTGCAGGCTGCCGCGCAGGTACAGGCCGAGGCGCAGGAGCCGCCGACTGACGAGGCGGTGTCGTGAGCGAGTCTCGAGGTGGAAAGTCCCGGACGCTCGACATGGAAGCGGGAGACAGAGACCGCGGCGCTGCCATGCGTGAAGGTGACCCCAGGCCCGGTCGTGGACGCTTGGTGGCCCAGCCCGCGGTGTGTTTTGTCGTCATCGCCGGGGTGTTCGTCTACACCAACACGTCGACGATCTCGGGCAAGGAGAACTTGCTCGCGAACTCCGACCTGATCGATGGCAGCCTCAAGCACCTCTTCCTCACGATCATCGCGGCCGTCCTGGTCATCCTCATCTCGGTGCCGCTCGGGGTCGCCCTGACCCGCGGCCCGATGCGTCGCTATTCCGGAGCCGTCATGGCTGTCGCCGGCTTCGGTCAGGCTGCCCCCGCCGTAGGCCTGGTGGTTCTCGGCGCGCTGATCTTCGGCATCGGCTCCGTCCCCTTCATCGGGGCGCTGACCGTCTACGGCATCCTCCCGGTCGTCGCCAACGTGGTGGCAGGACTCGACGGGGTCGACCCCGAGCTCACCGAGGCCGGGCGTGGCATGGGCATGTCGTCCTTCGGGGTGCTCCGCGCGGTCGAGCTGCCGATTGCGGTGCCCGTCATGCTCACCGGGGTCCGCACGGCTCTCGTGCTGATGTGCGGAACCGCGGCGTTCGGCGGCCTCGTCGGCGCCGGTGGGCTGGGCACCTACCTCACCACCGGCATCAAGCTCGGCGAGAACTCCCTGCTCGTCGTCGGTGCCCTCATGATCGCGATGCTCGCGCTGCTGCTGGACTGGGTGGCTCGCGTGTTCGAGGTCGTCTTCACCCCGAAGGGGCTGTGACATGAAAAGCCGTGACAAGAAGAGTTTCGACAAGAAGAGCCTCGCCACCAGCCGTCTCCGACACCTCGCCGTGCTGGCGATCTGTGCCGCAATGGTGGCCGGTGTCTCGGGCTGCGGCCTGCAGAACGCCAACGGCTTCATCGCTCCGGCCGGACCCGGTTCGATCAAGAAGTACGACTCGCTGTCCGGCGTCAAGATCACGGTCGGTGCGAAGGACTTCACCGAGCAGCTGATCCTGGGCAACATGCTGGCGACCGTGCTGCAGACCGCCGGTGCAGACGTCACCAACCGCACCAACATCGCCGGCAGCAACGGCCTGCGCAATGCCCAGCTCAACGGCACCGTCGACATCTCGGCTGACTACACCGGCACGGGCTGGATCTCGTACCTGTTGCACGACAACCCCGTCAAGGGTGAACGCGAGCAGTGGCTGGCGACGGCCAAGGAGGACAAGGCCAAGAACAAGCTCATCTGGCTCAAGCCTGCTCCGCTGAACAACACCTACGCCTTCGCAATGGGGCCGGCGGCGACGAAGAAGCTCAAGATCACCAAGCTGTCGCAGATCAAGGACCTCCCGGTCGATCAACGCACCTTCTGCGTCGAGGACGAGTTCTACAGCCGCAACGACGGGTTCGGGCCCATGCTCAAGGCGTACGGCCTCAAGCTCGGCGACTCGGTGCCCGACAAGCAGGTCACCCGGCTCGACACCGGTGTCGTCTACAACTCCACTGCCGAGGGCAAGTGCAACTTCGGCGAGGTCTTCACCACCGACGGCCGCATCCCGGCACTCAAGCTGACGTCTCTGGAGGACGACAAAGATTTCTTCCCGCTCTACAACGTCACCGAGATCATCGGCGAGAAGCTTCTGACCGCTCACCCGGAGCTCGAGAAGATCTTCGAGATGATCAACCCCAAGCTCACCAACGAGGTGATGCTCGGCCTTAACGCGCAGGTCGACGTCGGCGGCAAGGAACCGGCGCTCGTGGCCCGCACCTGGCTGCAGGACGAGGGTCTCCTTTCCTGACCTGCGGTGCCGCGGCCATGCGGAGCAGGGCACGGATCGTGCACGAGGCGGGGTCGGATCCGGGGCTGGCCGCTGTTAGGCTGACTGTCGAACACGACATCCTTTAACGGCCGTCCCGAGAGGCGGAGAAGGAGGTCAGACATGGTTGCGTCCGACGACGCCGCGCGTGCTGACAACCCGCACACCATCCCCACCGTCGCTGCCGCCCGCACGGTCCTCGACGACCGGGACATCTCACGGGCGCTGACCCGCATCACCCACGAGATCCTCGAGCGCAACCGCGGTGCCTCCGATCTCGTCCTGCTCGGCATCCCCACCCGCGGGGTACACCTGGCCCGCCGTATCGCGAGACGCATGTCTGAGGTCGAGGGCCGCGACATCACCGCCGGAGCCCTCGACATCACGATGTACCGCGACGACCTTCGGCTCAAGCCCGCGCGAGCGCCCGAGCACACCGAGATCCCCGACGACATCGATGGCAAGGTCGTCGTGCTGATCGACGACGTATTGTTCTCGGGGCGCACGATCCGCGCAGCCCTTGACGCGCTGACCGAGCTCGGACGCCCCAAGGCCGTGCAGCTCGCGGTGCTCATCGACCGGGGTCACCGGGAGCTTCCGATCCGTGCAGACTTCGTGGGCAAGAATCTCCCCACCTCTCTGGTCGAGAGCGTGAAGGTGGCGCTGCTGGAGTGCGACGACCGCGACGGTGTCGACATCACGGGCGGGACGAGCGCCGCGACAGGAGATGACGCATGATCAAGAATCTCCTCAGCGCCGGTGACCTCGACCGCACCGACGCCATCCGCATCCTCGACACCGCCGAGGAGCTGCTCGGGGTCGCCAGCCGGCCCATCAAGAAGTTGCCCACCCTCCGTGGTCGCACCGTCGTCAACCTCTTCTTCGAGGACTCGACACGCACCCGCATCTCTTTTGAGGCCGCCGCCAAACGCCTGAGCGCCGATGTCATCAACTTCTCGGCCAAGGGCTCGAGCGTCTCCAAGGGCGAGAGTCTCAAGGACACCGCGCTCACGCTGCAGGCCATGGGTGCCGACGCCGTGATCGTGCGCCACCACCACTCGGGCGCGCCCCACC
Source organism: Aeromicrobium sp. (assembly GCF_014378035.1). Lineage (GTDB taxonomy): Bacteria > Actinomycetota > Actinomycetes > Propionibacteriales > Nocardioidaceae > Aeromicrobium. The sequence continues at coordinate 24,660 of NZ_JACMOM010000324.1, forward strand.
GGCTGGCCAATGCCAAGTGGACCAGCGGCGCTGTCATCAACGCGGGCGACGGCACCCACGAGCACCCCACACAGGCGCTCCTCGACGCCTTCACGATGCGTCGGCACCTGGGCGACCTGGTCGGGAAACGCATCACGATCGTGGGTGACGTCCTGCACAGCCGAGTGGCCCGCTCCAACGCGCTGCTGCTGCACACGCTCGGCGCCCACGTCACCCTGGTCGCTCCGCCGACCCTGCTGCCCGTCGGCATCGAGCACTGGCCGGTCCAGACGTCGTACGACCTCGACACCCAGCTCGAGAAGGCCGACGCCGTCATGATGCTGCGGGTGCAGCAGGAACGCATGAAGGACTCATTCTTCCCGAGCGCCCGCGAGTACAGCCGGCGCTACGGGCTCGACACCGCTCGCATGAACCGCATGCCCGGGCACGCGATCGTGATGCACCCGGGGCCGATGAACCGCGGCATGGAGATCACCGCCGACGTCGCCGACGCCGCGCGCTCGGTCATCGTCGAGCAGGTCACCAACGGCGTGGCCGTGCGCATGGCGGTCCTCTACCTCCTCCTTGGGGGCGCCGCCGACGAAACCAGCACCGACCCGAACGAAGGCACAGCATGACCTCGTACGTGATCCGCCAGGCCCGTCTCCTCGGCGGCGACCCGACCGACATCGCGATCGACGGCGACGTGATCTCCGCGATCGGCCACAACCTCGACGCCGGCGGCGCCGAGGAGATCGACGCCACCGGGCTGGTCGCGCTGCCGGGTCTCGTCGACCTGCACACCCACGTGCGCGAGCCGGGCCGTGAGGACGCCGAGACGGTGCTCACCGGGTCGATGGCGGCCGCGCGCGGTGGCTTCACGTGTGTGCATGCCATGGCCAACACGGACCCGGCCGCCGACACCGCCGGCGTCGTCGAACAGGTCTGGCGGCTCGGCCGCGAGGGGGGCTACTGCGACGTCCAGCCGGTGGGTGCCGTCACGGTCGGACTCGGGGGAGAGCGGCTCGCCGAGCTCGGTGCGATGGCCGACTCCGCTGCCACCGTGAGGGTGTTCTCCGACGACGGCAGATGCGTGTCCGACGCCGTGCTGTTGCGGCGCGCGCTCGAGTACGTCAAGGCGTTCGACGGGGTCATCGCGCAGCACGCCCAGGAGCCCCGACTCACCGAGGGTGCCCAGATGAACGAGGGTCCGCTGTCCGGTGAGCTCGGCCTCACGGGTTGGCCCGCCGTCGCCGAGGAGGCCATCGTCGCCCGCGACGTGCTGCTCGCCGAGCATGTCGGCTCCCGCCTGCACGTGTGCCACCTGTCGACCCGGGGGTCGGTCGAGATCGTCCGCTGGGCGAAGAGCCGCGGCATCAACGTCACCGCGGAGGTCACCCCGCACCACCTCCTGCTGAGCGACGACCTCGTGCGCAGCTACGACCCGATCTACAAGGTCAACCCGCCTCTGCGCTCCAACGACGACGTCGCTGCCGTGCGTGAGGGTCTTGCCGACGGGACCATCGACATCGTCGCCACCGACCACGCCCCGCACCCCATGGAGGACAAGGAGTGCGAGTGGTCGGCAGCCGCGTTCGGCATGCTGGGGCTGGAGACGGCGCTGTCAGTCGTCCAGCAGACCATGGTCGACACCGGTCTGCTCACGTGGGCGCAGCTCGCCGACAAGATGTCGGCGAAGCCGGCCGAGATCGGACGCGTCAGCAACCAGGGCCGCCCGATCGCTGTCGGTGAGCCGGCCAACATCGTCCTCGTGGACGCTGACGTCACCCGCGTCATCGATGCGCGGGACACTGCCTCGCTGTCGCGCAACAACCCGTACGCGGGGCTCACCCTCCCGGGAGAAGTGGTGGCGACCTTCCTGCGTGGCAGACCCACGGTCCGCGACCGCGCACTCGTGACAGGAGCAACGGTATGAGCGCACTCGCGGCAGTCCTGGTGCTCGAGGACGGTCGCGTGTTCCGAGGCGAGGCCTACGGCGCGGTGGGCGAGACGATCGGGGAGATCGTTTTCTCCACCGGTATGACCGGCTACCAGGAGACGCTCACCGATCCGTCGTACAAGGGCCAGATCGTGGCGATGACGGCGCCGCACATCGGCAACACCGGGATCAACGACGAAGACTTCGAGTCGCGCCGCATCTGGGTCGACGGCTACGTCGTGCGCGACCCTGCGCGGGTCCGCAGCAGCTGGCGTGCGAACGCAACGCTCGACGAGACGCTCGAGGCGCAGGGTGTCGTCGGAATCTCCGGCATCGACACTCGAGCCCTCACCCGCCACCTCCGGGAGAGGGGTTCGATGCGGGCGGGCATCAGCTCGGCATCCACCGATGTCGACGCGTTGCTGGCTCGGGTCGCCGCCGCGCCGCCCATGAAGGGCGCGAGCTTCCTCGCCGACGTCACGACCCCCGAGGCGTACATCGTGCCGGCCGTGGGCGACACGAGGCTCAGGGTCGCGGCGATCGACCTCGGCATCAAGGGCATGACTCCTCGACGCATGGCGGAGCGTGGCATCGAGGTGCACGTGCTGCCCGCCACCGCGACCTTCGAGGATATCGTGGCGATCAGTCCCGACGGCGTCTTCATGTCGAACGGGCCGGGCGACCCGGCGACGGCCGACCACGCCGTCGACCTGCTCAAGCAGGTGCTCGCGGCTCGCATCCCCTACTTCGGCATCTGCCTGGGCAACCAGATCTTCGGTCGAGCGCTCGATCGGGGCACCTACAAGCTGGTCTACGGCCACCGTGGCATCAACCAGCCCGTGCAGGACCTCACGACCGGCAAGGTCGAGATCACCGCACACAACCACGGTTTCGCCGTCGACGCTCCGATCGAGGGAACCTTCGACACGCCCTACGGTCCCGGCCGCGTCACGCACGTCGGGCTCAACGATCAGGTGGTCGAGGGTCTCGCGCTCCTCGAGCAGCCGGCCTTCAGCGTGCAGTACCACCCGGAGGCCGCCGCCGGGCCGCACGACGCTGCCTACCTCTTCGACAGATTCGTGGACCTCATGACTTCATCAGCCTCGACCGGCAAGGCAGGTGTCTGATGCCCCGTCGCGACGACATCCGCTCGGTCCTCGTCATCGGCTCCGGCCCCATCGTCATCGGCCAGGCGTGCGAGTTCGACTACTCGGGCACCCAGGCGTGCCGCGTCCTGCGGGAGGAGGGCATTCGCGTCATCTTGATCAACTCCAACCCGGCCACGATCATGACCGATCCGGAGTTCGCCGACGCGACCTACATCGAGCCGATCACCCCCGAGTTCGTCGAGAAGGTCATCGCCCAGGAGCGCCCCGACGCGCTGCTGGCGACGCTGGGTGGCCAGACCGCCCTCAACGCCGCGATCCAGATGCACGAGGCCGGTGTCCTGAAGAAGTACGACGTCGAGCTCATCGGCGCCTCGATCGAGGCGATCGAGAAGGGCGAGAACCGCGAGTCGTTCAAGAAGGTCGTTGCCACCCTGCCGCCCGAGTGGGGCGCGGAGTCCGCGGAGTCGGTGATCTGCCACACGATGCAGGAGTGCCTCGACGGCGTCGACGGCCTCGGTGGTTACCCGGTCGTCGTGCGGCCCTTCTACACGATGGGCGGCAGCGGCAGCGGCCTCGCCTACGACGAGGTCGACCTGCGCCGCATCGCCGGGTCCGGCCTCGCGCTCAGCCCGACCACCGAGGTGCTCCTCGAGGAGTCGATCCTCGGCTGGAAGGAGTACGAGCTGGAGGTCATGCGCGACACGGCTGACAACGTCGTGAT
>NZ_JACMOM010000325.1 GCF_014378035.1 Aeromicrobium sp.
ATTACCTCACCAACAAGCTGATAGGCCGCGAGCTCATCCTTCTCCGCCGGAGCTTTCCACTTCAGACCATGCAGTCCGAAGTCGTATTCGGCATTAGCCATCGTTTCCAATGGTTATTCCAAAGAGAAGGGCAGATTGCTCACGTGTTACTCACCCGTTCGCCGCTCGTGTACTCCCGAAGGAGCCTTACCGCTCGACTTGCATGTGTTAAGCACGCCGCCAGCGTTCGTCCTGAGCCAGGATCAAACTCTCCATTGAAAGTGCACAGACCGAGGTCTGCAGACTGCAACTTCAGTTCGACTCTGACAAACTATTTGCTGACAAATAAATTGTCGGAATTGATTCCATCGATCTTCTCGGCGAGCCGAAGCTCTCCGATTGGTCTCGACGGGGTATTACTAATTAATCTCGTCGACTTTTGGCACACTGTTGAGTTCTCAAGGATCAGACGCTCACCTTGGCTAGGACCTTTCGGCCGGCACCTCGGGGCTGCTCGTCCAACTTACACGGCTCGTTTTCACCGGTCAAACCCGGGTTGGTCGCCATGTTCAGCTCGTGTTGTCCCGCGGTCCGTCTCCAGGCACCAGAGGTGCCGTGCCGTTAACCGTTTCGGTTGAGCTGGCTGCTAGCCCGAGCGACCTGCCTTTCGGCCTTTCGCTCCGCCGTGCTGTGCAACAAGAAGAACATTACGGACAAGATCCACGCTCGTCAAATCGCGTCCGTGTGGCGCCCGTCACACGATTCCGAGCCCCTGAAATGACGGGGATCAGGACACCGACACGCCCGAGATCGAACGTTTTCCCTTGCGCAGAACCGCCCACCGACCGTGCAGCAACGTCCCAGCGGCCAGCTCCAGCTCGGGGTCTGACACACGTTCGTTGTTGAGGTAGGCGCCCCCGTCGGCGACGGCACGTCGGGCAGCCGATCTGCTGTCCGCCAGACCTGATGCCACCAACGCGTCGACGACGGTGGGACGGTCTGCTGCCAGGAGGTCGACTGCGCCGGCCTCACGCAGTGCGGCAGCGAGCGTCGACTCCGGCAGGTCAGCCAGCTCCCCCCGTCCGAACAACGCGCCGGAGGCGAGCTCTGCTGCCCCAGCCTCCTCGGCGCCGTGCACGATCGTCGTCACCTCTGAGGCGAGCCGTCGCTGGGCAGCCCGAAGCCCCGGCGTCTCGATGTGGTCGGCCTCGATGCTGGCGATCTCCTCCACGTCGAGGAAGGTGAACTGACGGAGGTACTCCCCCACCTTCGCGTCCTCGGCCTGGATCCACGACTGGTAGAACGCGTACGGACTCGTGAGCCCGGGATCGAGCCACACCGTGCCCGACTCCGTCTTGCCGAACTTGGTGCCGTCGGCCTTCGTGATGAGTGGGGTCGCCAAGGCGTGGACCTTGGCACCGTCTGCACGGCGCACCAGCTCGACCCCCGCCGTGATGTTGCCCCACTGATCGCTCCCCCCGGTCTGGAGCACGCATCCGTGGCGCCGATGCAGCTCGAGGTAGTCCAGCGACTGCAGGAGGACGTAGCTGAACTCGGTGTAGCTGATGCCGGACTCGAGCCGGCTGCTCACGACGTCGCGGGCCAACATCCGGTTGACCGGGAAGTGCTTGCCGATGTCGCGCAGGAAGTCGATTGCGCTGAGGTCAGCCGTCCAGTCGAGGTTGTTGACGAGGACGGCGGCGTTGTCTCCGTCGAAGTCAACGAACCGTGACACCTGCTCGCGGATGTTGTCGACCCACTCGCCGACGGTCTCCTTGGCGTTCATGATCCGCTCGCCCGCCTCCTTGGGGTCGCCGATCAACCCCGTGGAGCCACCCACCAGGAGCAGCGGTCTGTGCCCCGCGAGCTGAAGGCGGCGAGCCGTGAGGATCTGCAGCAGGTTGCCGATGTGCAGGCTGGCGGCCGTGGGGTCGAACCCCACGTAGTAGGTGATCGCCCCCGCCGACAGCTCTGCGCGGAGGGCGGCGCGGTCCGTCGTGTGCGCGACGAGCCCTCTCGCCTCGAGATCGTCGAGTACGTGGGTCACGGTGAGTCCTTGTCCGGTGCCAGGGAAAGATGCACCGCGACTTTAGCGCGCCGAACTCAGGGCCTGGCGGACTCAGGCTCGACGGACTCAGGCTCGAGAAACTCAGGGCTTGACGGCAACAACCGGGATGGTGGAGTCGAGCAGGATCGACTGCGCGACGCTGCCGAGCAGGACCTTGCCGACCGGGCTGCGGGGGCGCACGCCGATCGCTATCAGCGAGGCACCTGCCTGCTCGGCCTCGAACAGGACTGTCTCGGAAATGTTCTCGCCGACGACCTGTCTGACCTCGTACCCCACGTTGTCGGCGTCGAGCGCCTCGGTGATGGCCTGCACATGGGTGCCACGGGCGTGCCCCGTGTCGAGCCGGGGTTCGGCTCTGCTGACGTTGATGATGAGCAGCGAGTCGTTCCGGGCGCGAGCCTCTGAGGCGGCCCAGTCGAGAGCGGCCTGGCCGAACTCGTCGGGGCGATATGCGACGGCAATTGTCATGACATAAGGGTATCGTCTTCACGGCTCGAAGCACAGGAGAACTACTGCGACCAGTGCCGACCTCGGATAGATTTCGCGCCGTGTCTCAACTCATCGTGGCGTGGATGCCCGAGGACCCCCGTCGTACCGGGCTCGAGATGATGAGCGGCGTCATCGACAAGCTCACGGGCGGGTTCTCGGCAGGCGTCGGGTTCCGCATCGCGCGGGTGTGCCGGCGGTGTGGGAGCGATGCGCACGGCAAGCCGCAGGTAATGATGGGTGACGGCTCGACGGCCACGACGCACGTCAGCCTGAGTCGCGCGGGCGGCCTGGTGCTGGTCGCCGCGACGAATGCGGGGCCTGTGGGCGTCGACATCGAGGCTGCTGGCGCGGCTGACTTTCACCATCACGCTGACGTCGTCCTCCACGACGAGGAGCGACCGTGTGACGACCCGACCCGCATGTGGGTGCGCAAGGAGTCGGTGCTCAAGGCGACCGGCCACGGCCTGACGATCGACCCCCGCTCGATCAGGGTCAGCGCCCCGGACCGCCGACCTGAACTGCTCATCTGGCCAGCGGGCGAGGAGATGACCGGTCCAGCACAGATGTTCGACCTCGCGATGCCTGAGGGCTACTCCGCGGCTCTCACGGTGCTGATCGGTGAAAGACCCGAGATCGTCGTCACGGGGTCGGCAACGGCGGCAGGGTGAGCTCGTCGAGCCACGAGCGGAAGAGCTCGTCGGTGGACGTGCTGCTGTGCTGGTCGACGAGGTCGACGAACTGGTCTGTCGTCACCGAGCCGTGCGCGTGCTTGGCCGTCCACTCCTGGAGGACGGTGAAGAACATCCCGTCGCCGACCGTGAGCCGCAGGGCGTGCAGCGCGAGGGCACCGCGCTTGTAGACCCGGTCGTCGAACAGGAGATCGGGACCCGGATCGGCGAGCACCATGTCCTGCGGAAGGTCGGAGAGCTTCTTCCAGTGCTCCTCAGCCTGCTGCTGCGCAGTGTCGCCGCCGGACGCCTCCGACCACAGCCACTCGGCATAGCAGGCGAAGCCCTCGTGCAACCAGATGTCGCGCCAGTGGCTGAGCGTCAAGCTGTTGCCGAACCACTGGTGGGACATCTCGTGCGCGATGAGTCGTTGGGCCTCCCACTCCTCGGTGAGGAAGTTGGACCCGAAGATCGACACTCCTTGCGCCTCGAGCGGGATCTCCAGCTCGTCGGCCGTGATGACCGCGGTGTACTCGGCGAAGGGGTAGGGCCCGAATCTGGAGATGAACAACGACATCATCTCGGTCTGGCGCCCGAACGCCCTGGAGCACCGGCCGGAGTCGCCCGGGGGGTGCACCGCGTTGACCGCGACCCCGGACGTCTCGTCGGTCGTCGTGATGTAGCGACCCACCTGGACCGTCGCGAGGTAGGTCGCCATGGGCGCCGCCTCCTCGAAGACCCACGTCGTGGTGCCGGCCCGACGACGGCGGCTCGTGAGCACGCCGTTGGCCACCACGGTGTAGTCCGACGGGACAGAGAGCTGGATGCGATAGATGGCCTTGTTGGACGGGCGGTCGTTGCAGGGGAACCACGAGGGGGCCCCGTGCGGCTGAGAGGCGACGATCACCCCGTCCTCGAGCTCTTCCCAGCCGGCGTCCCCGTCGAGGCCGGGCATCGGCCGGGGCGAACCGGCGTAGGTCACGACGATCGTGCACCGCTCACCCTCGCGCAGGACCGTGCGGAACCGGATGAGGAGCTTGTCGTCGCGCCGGGAGTGCTTGGCGGGCTGGGCCCGGTCGACGGTGATCTTGGAGACCCGCAGGCCGAAGAGGTCGAGCTCGACCCGCTCCAGGTGCTCGCGCGCCTCGACAACGATCGTGGCCTTGCCCGACAGTCGGTTGCCCTCGAGCACGTACGTCAGGTCGAGCTCGTAGGAGATCACGTCGTAGGCCAGGTCTCCGTGGCCCGGGACATACCGCTCGTTGGACGTGTCGGGCCCGGCAGCTGCAGTCATCGCACACCGACGAGGTCGTCGTCCTCGGTCCACGGCCCGATGGGGTTGCCCAGCCACCGCGTCTTGTCGGGCACTGACTCACCCCGCATCACCAAGGACACCGGACCGATAGTCGCGTGGTTGCCCAGACGGGCAGCGGGGAGGATGACGCTGTGGGGACCGAGGGTCGCACCCGCCTGCAAGATGACCGTGTCCATGCTGAGCATCCGATCATGGAACAGGTGCGTCTGCACCACGCAACCCCGATTGACCGTCGCGCCGTCGTGGAGGCGGATGAGATCCGGCTCGGGAAGCCAGTAGGTCTCGCACCACACTCCCCGACCGATCTGGGCGCCGATGGAGCGCAACCAGACGTTGAGGGCAGCGGTCCCCGTCGTGCAGCGAGCGAACCAGGGCGCGGCCAGAACCTCCACGAAGGTGTCAGCGAGCTCGCTTCGCCAGACGAATGAGCTCCAGAGCGGGTGCTCACCCGGGCGCACTCGCCCGACGAGGAGCCACTTGGCGGCAGTCGCGACGACTGCGGCCACCATCCCGACGGCCATCAGCGCAAGGCCCGACGTGAGCGCTGCGACGAGCCACCCATACCGGTCGGCAACGCTCAGCATGCCCACCACCGCTCCGAGTGCCAGCACGACCGACAGGACGAGGGCAATCGCCCGGCACGCCTCGACGATCACGCGGGCAACGCGCAGGCGCCGGGGGGGCTCGTGCGTGCGGGTGACGTCGCCCGCGTCCGACGTGCGGCGCAACCGTTGCGGAGGGCTACCGAGCCAGGAGGTCCCGGGCTTGGCCTTCGTACGGCTGGGCGCGGCCGACAGCACGGCGACCAACCCGCGCTTGGGCACCTTGCGGCCCGGCGCCGTCATGCCGGAGTTGCCGACGAAGGCGTGCCGGCCGATCTTGACCTGCTCGATGCGGAGCCAACCACCGCCGAGCTCGTACATCCCGAGCATCGTGTCGTCCGCGAGGAAGGCTCCGTCGTTGACCGACGTCAGCGGTGGCAGCATCAGCACCGTGGACGCCTCGACGTCCTTGCCGATGCGGGCCCCCAGCGCTCGCAGCCAGGCGGGCGTCAGCGCGCTCGAGTAGAGCGGGAACAGCCAGGTCCGAGCCTCGTCCATGATGCGAAGGATCGACCACGCCTGCCAGGCGCGCAGGCCGTGGACCGGATGGGTCCCGCTTCGCAGACCGATCGACTGCACCCGCACGAGCGCGATGATCAACAGCGCCAGCGACACATGTCCGGCCAGCGCTGCGAGCGGCGCCGCGAGGAGGAGCCTGACGGTAGCGCCCCGTAGATCTTCTGCCGGGCTGACCAGGAAGATCACCGCCGACGCTCCGATGGCAACCGCGAGCAGGGGCAGGGCCGAGACAAGACTTGCCATGGCGGCGTACGCCACGACCCAGCGCGCATAACGGCGCGGTCGTGAGCCGCCGAGCGGGCCGCGGGCCGGTCCACTGTGCTTCGCCGGAGCTCCGGACCAGTACTCCCCTGCCGGGACCGGGCCGAACACCGCCGCACCGGGCCCGATCTCGGCACCATCGCCGATGTCAGCACCGCCGCCCAGCATGCTACGAACGCCGATGCGAACATCTCGGCCGACGTGCACGCTGCCGATGTGCAGGATGTCGCCGTCGAGCCAGTGGCCTGCAAGGTCGACCTCCGGCTCGACCGACGAACCGTCGCCCAGCGACAGCATCCCGGTGATCGGCGGGACGGAGTGGAGGTCGACATCACGTCCGACCTGGGCACCGAGGGCGCGGGCGTAGACACCTAGCAGGGCCGCGCCGGAGAGTGACCCGGCCCGCAGCTCGTCGGCCACCCGCTCAGCCAGCCACAGCCGCAGGTGGACCTTTCCGCCGCGCGGATACTCACCGGGCACGACCCCGCGCAGCAGCAACCGTGCGGCGAGCGCGGCCAGCAGGATGCGACCCGGTGGGGCTACGAGAAGGAGCCACCCCAGGGCGAGCCATGCCCACGACGGCGACGGTGGCAACCATGTCCAGGACAGCAGGGACGTGGCGGCGTGGTTGCCGATCGCGATCCAGGTGAGCCAGCGCAGACCGCTGATGGTGCGGAGCGGGAGAAGGCACGCGAGCTGGCCGAGCTGGGTGCGCAGAGGCACGGGCTGTACCGCGTCGTTGCGTCGTCCGGAGGTGACCGCCATGCCGTCGAGGCCGACGGCGAGGTCCCCGATGGTGGGGTGCTCATAGATGTCGGCGACCGTCACCTCGATGAACCTGTCGCGGAGACGGCCGACCAGCTGGGCGGCGGTCAGGCTGCCTCCGCCGAGAGTGAAGAAGTCGTCATCAGGTCCGGCGACGACCGCTCCGAGGATCTCGAGCCACAGCTCCTGCAGCCAGCCCCCTGTTCCGTCCAGCGTTGCTGAGAGGTCTGACGACGCGACACTCGCCAGGGGCCACGGGAGTGCGTCACGGTCGATCTTGCCCGACGTGCGGGTCGGGAGGCTCTCGAGCTGCGCGATCCGCGGGACCAGCGCAGCGGGCATCGAGGCTCGCAGGTGAGCCATCGACGCGTGCAGGTCGAACGATTCGTCGGCGGCGATGTAGCCGACCAGGATGCGGTTGCCGGCACCGGTGACGCGGATGGTGGCGGCCGCCGCGGCCACACCCGGCAGGCCGAGCAGCGCGCTGTCGATCTCGCCGAGCTCGATGCGGCGGCCGCCCAGCTTGATCTGCTCGTCGGCGCGGCCGTTGAAGACCAGACCCTCCACATGGAACGTCACCTGGTCGCCGCTGCGGTAGGCACGATCCCAGCCGAGCGTGGGCATCGGCGCATACTTCTCGGCGTCCTTGACCGGGTCGAGGTAGCGAGCCAGCCCCACGCCGCCGATGATCAGCTCACCGGACTCCCCCGGCGCGACCTGCTGCCCGTCGGGGCCCACGACCGCGAGGTCCCAACCATCGAGGGGGAGCCCGATGCGCACGGGAGGGTCGGCAGACAGCCGCGCTGCGCAGGCCACGACCGTCGCCTCGGTGGGTCCGTACGTGTTCCAGACCTCCCGTCCGTCGGTCGCCAGCCGGGCTCCGATCTGCGGGGGGCATGCCTCCCCGCCGAGGATCAGCAGCCGGACCCCGTCAAGAGCGCCGGGCGGCCACAGGGCGACGAGCGTGGGCACCGTGGAGACCACCGTGACGTCGTTGGCCACCATCCACGGGCCGAGGTCGGTGCCGCTCCTGACCAGCGACCTCGGCGCGGGGACCAGGCACGCTCCGTGCCGCCAGGCGAGCCACATCTCCTCGCACGACGCATCAAAAGCGACTGACAACCCCGCCATGACCCGGTCACCGGGGCCGAGAGGGCGATCGGGCACGAACAACACGGCCTCGGCATCGACGAAAGCGGCGGCAGAACGGTGGGAGACCGCGACGCCCTTGGGTGTGCCGGTCGAGCCGGAGGTGAAGATGATCCAGGCGTCGTCGTCCGGGCCGGGCGCCCTCCCCTCGACCGGGGGACGTGCGGCGCGGCGCGGCGCGGCGACGAGACCGTTGCCGATGACAGCCGCCACCTCGGCCTCATCGAACACCATCGCCGCCCGGGAGTCGGGGTCGTCGACGTCGACCGGGACGTAGGCTGCGCCCGCGACCAGCACTGCCATGATCGCGATGTAGAGCTCTGCCGTGCCCGAGTCGATGCGGACGCCGACCCGGTCGCCCACCCCTATTCCCTGCTCGTGCAGGACCTCTGCGAGCGACTCCGCCGCCTCACTGAACTCCTGGTAGGTCAGGACGATCGCACCGTTGTCGAGGGCCGCGGCATCGGGGACCTCAGTGACCGTCGCGCGCAGGATGTCGACAAGGGTCCGCTCGGGTGCGGCCATCGGCGAGCGCCGCAGGACCGAGTCGGCCGCTGCGCCGACGGCGAGGGCGTCTGATCCGTGCACAGCGTCATTGTCGCCGTACTCGGTGAACACCTGGTGAACCGCCACCCGCCGGTCAGTCCTCGACGTTGGTCCCCTCGGGCTTGACGGCCAGCACTGGGCACGTCGCGTCGAGGATGGTCCGCTGGGCGACGCTGCCCAGCAGCAGCTTGCCGACAGGGCTTCGAGGACGGATGCCCACGACGATCAGGCTCGCAGCGACTTCTTCGCTGACCTGCAGCACTGCTTCGGCGATGTCTCGGACCATGTCCTGGCGCACCTCGGACTCGACATCGAGCCGCGCGAGCTGTGTGCGCAGCGCGTCGATCTCGGCCTCGTGGGCGAGCCGCGCGTCGACATAGGCATCGCCCTTGGTGTCGTTGATGACGATGAGCTTCTCTCCCCGCCGAGACGCCTCCGCGGCGCCGTGGCTGAGGGCCGACCGCCCGTACACGTCGGGGGCGTAGGCGACGATGACACTCATCTGTTGACCTCGATCTTCTTCTCGTCGGACGGTGCAGGCTTGCGCAGCCCCTTGGCCACGACGTACGCCAGGGCTCCGAGGATGATGGCGTAGATGAGCACGGCGACCGGCTCGCTCCACAGCGTGCTGACCTGGCCGGAGGAGATCGCGAGCGCCTCGGTGAGCTGCGCCTCCAGCCTGGGGCCGAGTATCACCCCGATGATCAGCGGCAGCACCGGAAGTCCGAACCGGCGCATCGTCAGGCCCAGGACGCCGATGATCAGCAGGATCAGCAGATCGAACGACTGGAAGTTGACGCTGTAGGCGCCAAGGGAGGCGAAGAACAGAATTCCGGCGTAGAGGTACGGCCGGGGCGTCTGCAGCAGCTTCGCCCACAGGGGCGCAAGCGGCAGGTTGAGCACGAGCAGCAGGGTGTTGCCGATGAACAGGCTCGCCAGCAGCGTCCACACCAGCAACGGTTCGGTGTCGAAGAGCTCGGGGCCGGTCTGGATGCCATAGCTCTGGAAGGCCAGCAGCATGACCGCCGCCGTGGCCGTGGTCGGCAGGCCTATCGCGAGCAGGGGAACCAGCGTGCCGGCCGCCGAGGCGTTGTTGGCGGCTTCCGGGCCGGCGACGCCCTCGATCGCGCCGTGGCCGAACTCCTCGGGCGTCTTGGACAGCCTGCGCTCCGTGACGTAGGACAGGAACGTCGGCAGCTCTGCACCGCCGGCCGGCAGCGCACCGAACGGGAAGCCGAACGCGGTGCCCCGGGGCCACGGCTTCCACGAGCGACCCCAGTCGTCGCGACTCATCCACGGCTGGCCGACCGGGATGATCTCCAGCGGACGACGTCGCAGGTGGGCCGCGACCCACAGGGCCTCTCCGATGGCGAAGATCGCGACGGCGACCACCACGACATCGATGCCGTCTGCCAGCAGGGGGCTACCGAACGTCAGCCTCGGCTGGCCTGTCTGCGTACCGATCAACCCGATCATCAGGCCCAGGAACAGCGCGATGAATCCGCGGAGGCGCGAGCTCCCGAGCACTGCGGTGACGGCCAGCAGCGCGAGCAGCATGATCGCAAAGTAGGACGGCGCTCCGAGCTTGACGACCTGACTGGCGACGGTCGGGGCGAACAGCACCAGCAGCACCGTGCCGATCGTGCCGGCGACGAACGAACCGATGGCGGCCGTGGCGAGCGCCTGCGCGGCCCGCCCAGCCTTGGCCATCTTGTTGCCCTCGATCGCGGTGACCACCGACGAGGACTCCCCCGGCGTGTTCAGGAGGATCGACGTCGTCGACCCGCCGTACATGCCGCCGTAGTAGATGCCGGCGAACATGATGAGCGCGCTGGCGGGCGGAACGCTGTAGGTGATCGGGAGCAGCAGCGCCAGCGTCATCGCCGGGCCGATGCCGGGCAGGACGCCGACGGCCGTACCCAGCAGCACGCCGAGGCACGCGTACAGGAGGTTGGTCGGTGTCACGGCGTTCTCAAAGCCCTGCATCAGGAGGTCGAAGGATCCCATCTCAGAGCACCCCGTCAAGGATTCCGGCCGGTATCGGTAGTCCGAGACCGGAGTAGAAGCCGTACCAGGTGCTGGTCGAGAGGACGACGCCGATGGCCAGGTTGCGGACGATGGTCCGGCTGCCGAGGACGTGGGCGGTGCCGACGAACAGCAGCGCCCCGGTGACGGCCCAGCCGAGCCAGTCGATCAGGACGATGTTGAGCGCGAAGACCACGACCAGCTTGACGACAGTGGCCCAGTCGCTGCCGTGCGTGAGGTCGATGTCCTCACCGTCCTCAGCCTGCGCAACGTCTCCGCGGGCCGTGGCAACGGCGAGGAGCGCGCCGAGGATGACCAGGCCGGCACCGACGACATACGAAAGGGTGTGGGGCTGGACCGGCTGGTCGGCGAACCCGTTGCGCAGGGTGGTCGCGTCGTAGAGGACGTAAGCTCCGGCGATGGCGAGGAACGCCGCGAGGCCGTACTGGGCCGAGTCGACGAGGTGCGTGCCACCCGGGTCGCCGATCGTCTCCTCGTGGTCGATCTCGTGCTGTGTCGTGGTCATGTCAGTCCCAGCTCCTTGAGGGTCGTCTCGACCCGGGCGTCCTGCTCCTTGAGGAAGGTGGCGAACTCGTCGCCGGTGGCGAACGAGTCGATCCACCCATTGCGCTTCACGGCGGCCTTCCAGGCCTTCGTGCCGTGCATCGTGGTGAACAGCTCAGTGAGGTCGGCCCTCGTCTCGGCCGAGATACCGGGTGGCGCGAGGATGCCGCGCCAGTTGACGAACGACATGTCGACGCCGGACTCCATCAGGGTGGGTGCGTCGACATTGGGGAGCCGCTGCTTGCCCGAGACCGCGAGCACCCGCAGCGTGCCGTCGGCGATCTGACCCTCGAACTCGGACGGGCCGGAGGTGCCCACGTCGATCTTGCTGCCGAGCAGGGCCGTCGTGAGCGGGCCACCACCGTCGTAGGCGATGTACTTGACGTCCTTGGGGTCGATGCCGATGGTCTTCGCGAGCTGCATCGGGAAGAGGTGGTCAGGCCCACCGGGCGAGGATCCGCCTCCGACGGTGACGCTCGACGGGTCGGCCTTCCACGCCTTCACGAGATCGTCGACCGTGGTGAATCGCGAGTCCTTCGGGACGATGAGCGCCTCCTGGTCCTCGATCAGCCGAGCAATGGGTGTCGCCCGCGAGACTCGAGCCTTCGACTCGTTGGTGTAGACAGCGCCGACCACGCCGAGGCCCATGGCCATCACGAGGTCGTCGGCTCCGCGCTCGTTGAGCAGTCGCTGCATCGCCACGGTGCCGCTCGCCCCGGTGACGTTGGTGATCTCGAACCGGCCGGTGAGCCCGTCGTCCTCGAGCACGTGCGCCGCAGCCCGGCCGGTGAGGTCGTAGCCCCCGCCCGGGCTGTTGGGGATCATCATCCGCAGACGACGGTTATCGGCGCCTTCGGCTCCGCGGGTCACGCCGCATCCTGCCAAGACGAGTGCGGTGATCATGACGAGCACGACGCCGATGTTCGTCCGGTGGACGCCCTTGGTGGACGACATGGCAACCTCCTGTGGTCGACCCCGATCATCGCCCGGGCCCGTGGCGTGCGTCACTATTGCGGAATCAAAGGAGGTTGTGGTCTTTGTGGTCACCGCGCCGGCAACGGCTGACATTGGCAGGACAGTTCCTCGTCCTCCAGCTTGTCGTGGTCGCCCTCGTGCTGGCGATCGTCGGTGACATCTCGGTGCGGCAGTCGACCTCGACCTTCGCGAGCGACCGCGGGTCGCAGATGCGTTCGGTGTCGGAGTACCTCGCCAACATCTCGGTCGTCCGTGCCGAGGTCGATGGTGATGATCCCCGTCGACGTCTCGCACCGTCGATCGACCGCGCGCTGGCCCTGTCGGGCGCCTCGGAGGTGAGCATCGCCGACACGGACGGGGTCGTGCTCTCGTCGTCTGACCCCAACCTTGTCGGCTCGCGCGTCGCGCTCGGCGACAGCCGCGTGCGGGAGGGCCGCGGGTGGACGGGCGACGTGGATGACGACGGGCACCTCGCCGTGGCCGGTCATGCGCCGATCATCGCCGACGACGGCACGCTCGTCGGCCTGTCGATCGCGCAGGAGCGTTATCCGTCGACGTGGCAGCGGCTCACCAATGCCGCACCGGATCTGGCCCTCTTCCTGGGCGTGGGTGCATTGCTGGGCATCGCGGGTTCGCTACTGCTCTCACGCCTGATCAAACGACGGACACGAGGGCTCGAGCCGCACGAGATCGCCACTCTCGCCGATCACCGCGAAGCCCTCCTGCACAGCATCCGCGAGGGCGTCATCGCCGTCGACACCGACGATCGCGTGACAATGGTCAATGACAGCGCACGGGACCTGTTGGGTCTCGGGCGCGACGTGGTTGGGCGCCGGGTGGCCGAGCTCCCGCTCGACCCACAAGTGGCCTCTCTGCTGACGATGGTCGACGACAGCCAGGACGCGGTCGTCCTGGTCGGCACCCGGGTGCTCGTGTTCAACCAGCGCTCGGCCTCGAGCCGCGGCCAGGGCATCGGTACGGTCACGACCATGCGCGACCGCACCGAGCTCGTCTCCATGCAGAGCCAGCTCAGCTCGAACCTGACGATCACCGACACGTTGCGCGCCCAGACCCACGAGTTCGCCAATCAGCTGCACACCATCTCCGGTCTCGTTCAGCTCAGGGAGTATGACGAGGTGACGACTCTCATCGGCGCCCTGACCCGACGTCGGGCAGAGATCATCGACGGGGTGACCCGGCGCATCAGCGACCCGGCCGTTGCCGCGCTCCTCGTGGCGAAGTCCAGCGTCGCGGCCGAGGCCGGCGTCGAGCTGACCCTCTCCCCCGACTCACGGCTGCCGACCCTGGACGGACCCACGTCGGGAGACCTCACGGCGATCGTGGGCAACCTCGTCGACAACGCGATCGACGCGTGCAAGGGCGAGGACCTGCCATCGGTCCACGTCGACATCACATCGACCAGCACGCTGATCGTGCTCGAGGTGCACGACAACGGGCCCGGTGTGGCCGATGAGCTGCGGGAGGCGATCTTCGTCCGCGGATTCTCCACCAAGCCGGACGTGCTCGGTGGGCGCGGTATCGGGCTGCCACTCGTGCAGCTGATCTGCAGCCAACGGGGCGGACAGGTCACGCTCGGACGCGAGGGCGGCGCGACCTTCCGGGTGCAACTTCCTGTCCGGCCGTCATCGTCGTCACCGTCGCCCGGGAGGCTCGGATGAGCGGACCTGAGATCATCGGGGTGCTTGTCGTCGACGACGACTTCATGGTGGCCGGCATCCACGCCCGCTTCGTGGAGAAGACCGTGGGCTTCCACGTCGTGGGCACGGCACGCACCGGTGACGAGGCCCTGCAGCTGGCCGAGGAGCTGTCTCCGGACCTGTTGCTGCTCGATGTGCACCTGCCTGACATCAGCGGCCTCGAGGTCCTGCGGCGACTGCGCGCCTCGGGCAACATTGCCGGGGTCGTGATGGTCACGGCCGAGCGTGATGCCGACGTCGTCCGGTCTGCACTTCACGGTGGAGCCATGCAGTACCTCGTGAAACCGTTCGAGTACGCCGACCTCGAAGGGCGGCTCCGTCGCGTGCGCGAGGCACTGACGATGCTCGAGCGCGGTGACACCGACCAGGCGTCGATCGACCGCGCGTTCGGCGCACCACCGTCGGCCGCGCTGGTCCTTCCCAAGGGTCTCAGCCCGGAGTCGGCCGACCTCGTGGCAGCAGCACTGGCCACCGCAGGCGAGCTCTCCGCGGCCGAGTGCGGCGAACGGGTGGGCCTGTCACGGGTGAGCGCACGCCGCTACCTGGAGTACTTCGTCGACCGAGGCCAGGCGGTCGTACGACTGAACTACGGCAGTGCCGGACGTCCCGAACGGCTGTACCGCACGAACCCTGGGGTGACGTGATCCCACCACCCCTCATCAACACGCTCGCGACGTGAGCTCAGCTCGTCGGGGACGCCGTTGTCCGGCTAGTGGCTGTTCAGAACCGCCCACGCGATCAGGCCGTCCAGCCGGCGTACGTCTGCACCCTTGCTCAACTTGATCTTGATGTGCCCAGCTCGGGTCCACAGCTCGATCTCAGAGTTCCAGTCGAGCTTGCCTGCGTTCTCCGAGGACCACATGTTGATGTTCGAGTACGGCAGCGAATAGATCTCGACCTTCTTGCCCGTCAGTCCTTGCGCATCCCTCACGATCAGGCGTTTTGTCGTGAAGACTGCGCTGTCGCGGAAGGTCTTGAATGCCGCCACGGCATCTTCTCCGGCGACGAGCAGCGGAGTCACGTCCTCGGGGATCGGTATCTCGTTCTGCAAGGTCCATGACGTGATCGGAGCAGTTTCCATCGAGGTCTCCTTCGTGACTCGCGACCGGCGGTCGGTCAAAAAGCCTGATCGCGGTCAGCAGGATCAGGCCCGTGGGCTCCGACGGTACGCCGAGACCGTGCGATCACCCGTGATCCAGAACCGCCACGCCACGTCAGCCGCCCGGGAGACCCCGACCCGGGGACCGGCGCTGACGGCGGGAACCTCGACGGGCGGAGCGCCGAGGAAGACGCCGCCGGGCACGAGCAGAGGAGCGCCGAGGTCGGCTAGCGTCAGACCCAGCGACTTGGCAAGGTTGCCCGGGCCACGCGCAAGCGCCACGTCCTTGGGGGCGGTCCCGCGCCGCTCGCGCGCAAGCTCGACTCCCTCGACGATCTTCCCGGCGCGGATCAGCACTGCCGCGGCCCGATCGGTGGGGCCCGTCACGACGTTGGCGCACACGTGCATGCCGTAGGACCGATAGACGTACAGGTGCCACGGGTCGCCATACATGATCTCGGAGCGAGGCGTACGGGTGAACGCGTGCGACGCAGGGTCGTCCACTCCCCCGTAGGCCTCGACCTCGGTGATCAGCAGTGTCACGCCATGGCCGTGGAACATGCGCCCGAGGAGCGACCGCGCGCGGGCGGCGACGTCGTCCATGTCAGGCGGTCAACCTGCGAGTCGTGCGCGAAGCTCGGCGAGCTGCTCGGCCACACGCACCGGAGCGGTGCCGCCGCGTGAGTCGCGGGACGCAAGCGAGCCCTCGACCGTCAGCACCTCGCGCACGGCCGGCGTGAGCGCCGGGGAGATGGCGGCGAAGTCGTCGTCACTGAGGTCCCAGAGCTCGATGCCCCGCTGCTCGCACGCCTGCACGCAGGCGCCGGAGATCTCGTGCGCGTCGCGGAACGGGACACCCTGCCTGACCAGCCACTCGGCGATGTCGGTGGCCAGGGCGAACCCCTGGGGCGCGAGTGCCGCCATGCGCTCGGTGTTGAAGGTGAGGGTGGCCACCATGCCGGTGAATGCCGGCAGCAGGACCTCGAGAGTGTCGATCGAGTCGAACACCGGCTCCTTGTCCTCCTGCAGGTCCCGGTTGTACGCCAGCGGCAGCGCCTTCAGCGTCGCCAGCAGTCCGGTGAGGTTGCCGATGAGCCGACCGGACTTGCCTCGGGCCAGCTCGGCGATGTCGGGATTCTTCTTCTGCGGCATGATGCTCGACCCCGTCGAGTAGCCGTCGTGCAGCGTGACGAAGCCGAACTCCTTGGTGTTCCACAGGATGATCTCCTCGGCGAACCGTGAGAGGTCAACCCCGATCTGGGCCATGACGAACGCGAACTCGGCCACGAAGTCACGCGAGGCCGTGCCGTCGATCGAGTTGGGGGTGGAGCCGCTGAATCCGAGGTCGGAGGCGACCTTCTGGGGGTCGAGGCCGAGCGACGAGCCGGCGAGAGCGCCCGAGCCGTACGGCGAGTCTGCGGCCACCCGTGCGTCCCAGTCGGCGAGTCGGTCGAGGTCACGCACGAGCGGCCACGCATGGGCGAGGAGGTGGTGCGACAACAGCACCGGCTGAGCGTGCTGCAGGTGTGTGCGCCCGGGCATCGGCGCGCCCATGTGGGCATCAGCCTGGACGGCCAGCGCCCCGACGAGCCCGCGGACCAGCACGCCGACGGAAGCGGCGTGATCGCGGAGGTACATCTTGAACAGCGTCGCCACCTGGTCGTTGCGCGAACGGCCCGCTCTGAGACGTCCACCCAGCTCAGCCCCGAGGCCTTCGAGCAGGCCCCGCTCGAGTGCGGTGTGAACGTCCTCGTCACCGGGCTGGGCGATGAACTCGCCCGACTCGACGTCGGCGGCGAGCGCGTCGATACCCGAGATGAGCGCCGTCAGGTCGTCGCGGCTGAGGAGACCGGCGGCCTGCAGCACGAACGCGTGCGCCCTCGAACCGGCCAGGTCGTACGGCGCGAGCCGCCAGTCGAAGTGGGTCGACCGGGACAGGGCGACAAGCTCGGGCGAGGGTCCGGACTCGAACCGGCCTCCCCACAGGGACGTGCCGTCGGGGTGATCGTTCACTGGGGCTCCTTGGAGGTGGACACCGACGCCGCGAGGTCGGTGAGGCGTTGCGCGACTCCTGCGCCGCCGTCGGCGTCCCGGCAGACCAGCAGCAGCGTGTCGTCGCCCGCGATCGTGCCGATCAGGTCGTGCTGCGGGGAGTGGTCGAGTGCCGAGGCGAAGTACTGGGCGGCGCCAGGCGGCGTGCGGAGGACCACCAGGTTGGCTGAGGACTCGGCCGTCACCAACAGCTCGCGGCAGAGCCGGGCAAGCCTCGACTGAGCTGCGACGCTGTCGGCACCCGGACGGGGCGTGCGGTCGCCTCCCTCGGCGGGCACGGCGTAGACGAGGCCGCCGTCTGGGTGACGGATCCGTACGGCGTCGAGCTCGACGAGGTCGCGCGACAGTGTCGACGCCGTGGCGTGGACGCCCCGGGACTCGAGCAGCTCGGCCAGGTTGCCCTGGGAACGTACGAGGTGCTGGCCGAGCAGATCGACTATCAGCTGCTGACGGGCCGACTTGGTGGCGGGGATCGTCATCATGCCCGTTCCAAGAGCCACACGAGCAGCGCCTTCTGCGCGTGGAGGCGGTTGCCCGCCTCGTCCCAGACCCTGCTCTGGGGGCCATCGAGCACCTCCGAGGTGATCTCGACACCGCGGTACGCGGGGAGGCAGTGCAGGACGATCGCGTCGGGAGCGGCGTTGGCCAGCCGCTCGGACGTGATGGCGTAGTCGCCGAACAGTGCGAGCCGGGCGTCCTTCTCACTCTCCTGGCCCATCGAGATCCAGGTGTCGGTGATGACGACGTCGGCACCGAGGATCGCGGCCGCCGGGTCGTCGGTCACGGTGATCGACCCGCCGGTCTCCTTCGCGATCGCCTCGGCGTCGGTGACGACCGTCAGATCGGGTTGGAAACCCGCTGGGGCACCGACCCGGACGTGCATGCCGGCGGTCGCCCCACCGAGCAGGTAGGAGTGGCCCATGTTGTTGGCGCCGTCACCGACGTAGGCGACGGTCAGACCGGCCAGCTGTCCCTTGCTCTCGATGACGGTCTGCCAGTCGGCCAGGATCTGGCACGGGTGGAAGTCGTCGCTGAGCGCGTTGACGACCGGTACACCGGCGTGGGCGGCCATCTCCTCCAGGCCCGCCCGCGCGTAGGTGCGCCAGTCGATCGCGCTGGTCATGCCACCCAGCACCCGCGCGGTGTCGGCGATCGACTCGCCCCCACCGCTCTGCGTCGTGGCGGCATCGAGGATGAGCGGGTTGCCTCCGAGGTCGGCGATGCCGACACTGAAGGACACCCGGGTGCGGGTCGAGGCCTTGTCGAACATCACCGCGACGGTCTGTGGGCCCGCGAGCGGCTTGCGGGCGTACGGATCGGCCTTGATCTCGACGGCGAGTGCCAGCACCTCCGCCTGTTCGGTGGGGCTCAGATCGTCGTCGCGCAAGAAGTGCCTCACGCCGGCACCTCGTCGAGCAGTCGCCTGATGGTGCGCACCGCGTCCGAGGCCTGCTCCACGGTGAGGATCAACGGCGGTGCGAGGCGGAGACGTTCGGGAGTGGCGTTGTTGAGGATCAGTCCTGCCGCGAGCGCCGCCTTCTGCACCTCGGCGGCGACAGGGCGGTCGAGGACGATGCCCACCAGCAGCCCACGCCCCGTGACGTCGACGACCAACGGATGATCGGCCAGACCAGCGCGGAACACGTCGCCGACCTCGAGAACGCTGCCGAGCAGCCCGTCGGACTCGATCGTGGCGATGACGGCCAGCCCCGCAGCGGTTGCCACCGGGTTGCCGCCGAACGTCGTGCCGTGGTTTCCGGGCTCGAGAAGTGTCGCGGCGTCGCCTGTCGCCACGCATGCGCCGATCGGGATGCCGCCCCCGAGTCCCTTCGCGAGGGTCATCAGGTCAGGCACGACGCCGGACTCGGTGTGGGCGAACCACGCCCCGGTGCGCCCCATCCCCGTCTGCACCTCGTCGATCCACAGCAGCGCGCCGTGCCTCGTCGTGATGTCGCGGGCAGCCTGGAGATAGCCGTCGGGTGGCCCGACGACGCCGGCCTCGCCCTGGATGGGTTCGAGCAGCACGGCCGCGACAGTGTCGTCGACCGCAGCCTCCAGCGCCTCGACGTCGCCGTAGGGCACCCAGCTGACGTCGCCGGGGAGCGGTTCGAACGGGGCCCGGTAGGCCTCCTTCGAGGTGAGCGCCAGCGCGCCCATCGTGCGTCCGTGGAACGAGCCCTCGGCGGCCACGATGCGGGTGCGTCCGGTGCGACGGGTCGCCTTGAAGGCGGCCTCGTTGGCCTCGGTACCGGAGCTGGTGAAGAACACCCGACCGTCGTGACCCAGGAGCGCGAGCAGCTTCTCGGCAAGCTCCACCTGCGGCTCGGAGGCGAAGAAGTTGGACACGTGGCCGAGCGTGGCGAGCTGTGCCGTGACAGCCTCGATGATCGCCGGATGTGCGTGACCGAGGGCATTGACTGCTATGCCGCCGAGCAGGTCGAGGTAGCGGGTGCCGTCGGCGTCCCAGACGTACGCACCCTCACCACGGACGAGCACTCCCTGCGGTGTGCCGAAGGTGTTCATCACAGCGCCCTGGTAGCGCGTGGTCCAGCTCGAGACGGTCATGGCGTCTCCCTTCCGACACTCGTGGAGTAGAGAGCAGTGCGGATGCGCGTCGGCACCCCGGGCACGACCTGCGTGCCGACACCCTCGTCAGTGAAGATCTCGAGCAGCACGGCGTGCGGCTCACGACCGTCGATCACGGTCGCGCGCTTGACGCCCTCCTGCACCGCATTCAGGCAGGCCGTCATCTTGGGGATCATGCCGGTCGACAGGTGGGGGATGAGCTCGGCGAGCGACTCGGGGCTGATCTCGCCGATGACGTCGGAGCTGTTCGGCCAGTCGGCATACAGGCCTTCGACGTCGGTGAGCACGAGCAGCTCCTCCGCTCCGAGTGCGACGGCCAGAGCCGCCGCCGCAGTGTCGGCGTTGACATTGTGGACCTGGCCCTCGGCATCGGGGGCGACGGTTGACACGACTGGGATGCGACCGGCGTCGATGAGGTCCTGCACGGCTTCGGGGCGCACCCCGACAACCTCGCCCACCAGACCAATGTCAGTCTCGACGCCGTCGATGACCGGCAGCGTCTTCCTGGCGGTGAACAGTCCGCCGTCCTCGCCCGACATCCCGACGGCAAGGTCGCCGTGCTGGTTGAGCAGCCCGACGAGCTCTCGGCCGACCTGCCCCGTGAGCACCATGCGGACGACATCCATCGTCTCCGGGGTGGTGACCCGCAGGCCACCACGGAACTCCGACTCGATGCCCAGCTTGTCGAGCATCGCGCTGATCTGTGGACCTCCGCCATGGACGACGACCGGTTTGAAACCGGCGAGCCGCAGGAAGACGATGTCCTCGGCAAAGGCATGCTTGAGGACCTCGTTGGTCATGGCGTTCCCGCCGTACTTCACCACCACGATCTTGCCGTGATACTTCTTGAGCCACGGCAGGGCCTTCGCGAGCGTGGCGGCCTTGTCCGTCGCCTTCTTCCAGTCGGCGGGATGCCACTCGTCGAGGCCGGGTGTCTGGTTGTCGGGAGTCTGGTTGTCGGTCATGAGGAGTACGCCGAGTTCTCGTGGACGTACGCCTGCGTGAGGTCGTTGGTCCAGATGGTGCCCGACTCGTGGCCGGACTTGAGGTCGATCGTCACTGTGACCGCGCGGGGGTCGAGGTCGATGCCGTCGGGAGACTCCGACGGGCCACTGTTGCGGCACACCCAGACCCCGTTGAGTGCGACGTCGAGGTCGCCCGGGTCGAAGGCGGCCTTCGTCGTGCCCACCGAAGCGAGGATGCGGCCCCAGTTGGGGTCTTTACCGAAGATCGCGCACTTGAACAGGTTGCTGCGCGCCACCGACCGGCCGACCTCGAGTGCGTCGTCGACACTCGCCGCATTGACGACGTCGATCGCGATCTCGTGGTCGGAGCCCTCGGCATCAGCAAGAAGCTGCAGCGCGAGGTCGCGGCACACAACCGTGAGGGTGTCGGCGAACTCCTCGGAGTCGGGCGCGCTTCCGGATGCGCCGCTCGCCATCAGCAGGACGGTGTCGTTGGTGGACTGGCACCCGTCGGAGTCGAGGCGGTCGAAGGTTTGTGCGGTTGCCGTGCGCAGGGCCGTGTCGGCCGTCGCAGCATCGATGTCGGCATCGGTCGTGATGACGACGAGCATCGTGGCGAGGGCCGGCGCGAGCATTCCCGCGCCCTTCGCCATGCCTCCCACCGTGAAGCCAGCTCCGTGGGCGACGGCCTGCTTGGGCACGGAGTCGGTCGTCATGATGGCCCTGGCGGCGGCGTCGCCCCCGTCCGGGGCGAGCCCGTCGAGCGCGTCCCGCACGCCCGACAGCAGCGTCTCTTGGTCATTGAGCAGACCAATCAGCCCCGTCGAGCACACCTGGATGTCGATCGCCCCGACAGCGAGCCTCTCGGCCACGGTCTCGGCGGTCCGATGGGTGATGGCGAACCCCTCCGGGCCGGTGTAGCAGTTGGCGCCACCGGAGTTGAGCACCACCGCGACGGCTGAGCCGCCCTTGATGGCCTCCTCGCTCCAGATGACGGGGTTGGCCTTGCAGCGGTTGCTCGTGAAGACCGCGGCGGCCGCCGTCGACGGTCCGTGGTTCACCACGATCGCCACGTCGGGTGCGCCGGTGGACTTGAGCCCGGCTGCCACGCCGGCAGCCGCGAATCCGCGCGCTGCGGTGACACTCATCGGGCGCTTCCTCTCGGCAGGGTCTGGTTCTCATGGATCATGGCGCCACTCCTACGGTGCTGAGCCCCATGGTCTCGTCGAGCCCCAGGGCAAGGTTCATGGACTGGATCGCGCCGCCCGCCGTCCCCTTGACGAGATTGTCGATCGCGGACACGGCGACGAGCCGCTTGGCCCGCGCGTCGATCGCGACCTGGATCTGCGCCGTGTTGGCTCCGAGAGTCGCGGCGGTCGTGGGCCAACGGCCCTCGGGCAGCAGGTGGATGAACGGCTCGTCGGCATAGGCGGTGTCGTACGCCTCGCGTACGGCGGCAAGGTCGACGCCGTCTGCGATCCGGCCCGTCGTCGTCGCGAGGATTCCCCGCGACATCGGGACAAGGGTCGGCGTGAACGAGATCGTCACGTCCTTGCCGCCGGCCAGCCGCAGGTTCTGCATGATCTCGGGGACGTGGCGATGCGTGCCGCCGACGCCGTACGGAGACGCTGCGCCGAAGCCCTCCGCGGCCATCAAGCTGGTCTTGGGAGCCTTGCCCGCACCCGAGTAGCCGTTGGCGAGCACCGCGACGAGGTCGGTGGATTCGACGAGCCCGGCCGCAATCGCGGGCTGGATGCCGAGGGTGACGGCCGTGACGTTGCAACCCGGGACGGCGATGCGCCTGGCCCCCGCGAGCGCGTTGCGTTGGCTTCCGTCTCCGACCATGAGCTCCGGCAGCCCGTAGGGCCACGTGCCCGCGTGCTCGCCCCCGTAGAACTCGGCCCACTCATCAGCCGACTGCAGTCGGTGGTCTGCTCCGCAGTCGATCACCAGCACGTCGTCGCCGAGCTGGGCGGCCACTGCGCCGGACTGGCCGTGCGGCAGGCCCAGAAAGACCACGTCGTGGCCTGCCAGCACCTCGGCCGTGGTGGGTTGCAGCACACGATCGGCGAGGGGCACGAGATGCGGGTGGTGCCCCCCCAGCGGGGTTCCGGCGCTGGAGGCCGCGGTGAGGGCGCCGATCTCGATCGCGGGATGCGCCAGAAGCAAGCGGAGCACCTCACCGCCGGCATATCCGCTGGCACCGGCGACGGCGACCGTGATAGTTCTCATCTCTCTACCTTTGCAGACGTGTCGAGCGTGGTCGTGGGGTGCTTGCCGCTCAGTCGGTACCGAACTCCATGGCGGCGAAGTCGAGTGCCTGCTCCTCTTCGTCGGGTGACTCCCCCCGCGAGGCAATCGCCTCGGCACCGCCGGTCTCCATCGCACCGATGAGCTCGGTGTGCGAATCACCGATCATTCCGAGCAGGGCGTACTGCTCGAGCTTGGCTCGGGAATCCGCGATGTCGAGGTTGCGCATCGTGAGCTGGCCGATGCGGTCACCCGGCCCGAAGGCCGAGTCGACGGTGCGTTCCATCGAGAGCTTGTCGGGGTGGTAGCTGAAGCCTGTGCCCTGCGTGTCGACGATCGAGTAGTCCTCGCCGCGACGCAGCCGCAGGGTGACCTCGCCGTCGATGGCGGAGCCGACCCACCGCTGGAGGGACTCCCGGATCATCAGGGCCTGGGGGTCGAGCCAGCGTCCCTCGTACATCAACCGGCCGAGACGGCGACCGTTGTCGTGATAGCTGGCCAGGGTGTCCTCGTTGTGGATCGCGTTGACGAGCCGCTCGTACGCGATGTGCAGGAGGGCCAGGCCGGGAGCCTCGTAGATGCCACGGCTCTTGGCCTCGATGATGCGGTTCTCGATCTGGTCGGACATACCGAGCCCGTGCCGGCCACCGATCGTGTTGGCCTCGTGCACCAGATCGACATCGGTGGCGAACTTCTTGCCGTTGATCGAGACCGGCCAGCCACGCTCGAACGCTATCGAGACGTCTTCCGTCACGATCTCGACCTCGGGGTCCCAGAACTTGACGCCCATGATCGGCTGCACCGCCTCGAGGCTGGTGTCGAGGTGCTCGAGGGTCTTGGCCTCGTGCGTGGCACCCCAGATGTTGGCGTCGGTCGAGTAGGCCTTCTCCGCGCTGTCGCGGTAAGGCAGCTCGTGGGCGACGAGCCATTCGCTCATCTCTGTGCGCCCGCCCAGCTCGGCAACGAAGTCGGCATCGAGCCACGGCTTGTAGATGCGTAGGTGCGGATTCGCCAGCAGGCCGTAGCGGTAGAACCTCTCGATGTCATTGCCCTTGAAGGTCGACCCGTCCCCCCAGATCTGGACGTCGTCCTCGAGCATCGCGCGCACCAGCAGGGTGCCGGTCACAGCCCTGCCCAGTGGCGTGGTGTTGAAGTAGGCGCGACCGCCGGAACGAATGTGGAATGCTCCGCAGGTCACGGCGGCGAGACCCTCCTCGACCAGCGCGGCGCGGCAGTCGACAAGCCGGGCGATCTCGGCGCCATAGGCGGTGGCTCTGGCCGGCACTGACGCGATGTCGGGCTCGTCGTACTGCCCGATGTCGGCGGTGTAGGTGCACGGGACGGCCCCCTTGTCGCGCATCCAGGCGACGGCCACCGAGGTGTCGAGGCCTCCGGAGAAGGCGATTCCGACGCGCTCGCCGGCAGGAAGGCTGGTCATCACTTTGGACATGACGAACATTCTTGCATGTGCCTGCAAGTTATTGCAGGCCGGGGTCCGCCCACATGATCTCGGACGCGGACTCCACCACCCTAGGATGCAGCCATGAACCGGATCGGGCTGCGCATTGTCGCGCTCATCCTCACGGCTGGTCTCCTGCTTGCTCCAGCACTCATCGCGATGATTCCCGACGACTCGACAACCAGTCCCGATCCGGTGACCATCACCGACCACCACGCCAGATTCCTCGTGCAGTCCCACGGCAAGCTCATTGCCAAGGAGACACTCACGACCGAGTTCCCGGCGGGAAGACACGGCATCTTCCGCGGGGCGAGCTCTTCGGGCAACAACGACGCCTTCTCCGGATTCGAGTCCTCGCTGTCCTCCTCGATCAGCGCCTACGCAGCATCCCAGCCGTCCTCATCGTCATCAGGTGGCGACGGCGGTGGCGGTGGCGGTTCGTGGTGAGACCGCACCATCCACTCACCTCCCGATCCCTCGCCCCCTCCGTGTCACCACCCCATCGCTTCCCCACCCTGAGGAGAACACATGCTCTTGATGATCGTGGCGGTCATCATCGCCCTGTCGCTGTTCGCGGCCTATGCCTTCAACAAGCTGCGTCGTCTGGACATCGGGGCGCAGGAGGCGCTCGGCGGCATCGACGTGCAGCTCACCCGGCGCGCCGACCTGATTCCCCACCTCGTCAACACCGTCAAGGGCTACGCCCAGCACGAAAGGGGCGTCTTCGCGGAGGTCACGGCCGCGCGGGCAGGCGCCGCCGCGGCAGCGAAGCAGGGAACGGTGCCAGAGAAGGCCGCGTCCGAGGCTCGACTCGACAGGGCGATCATCGACGTCCTCGCGGTTGCCGAGGCCTATCCTGACCTCAAGGCGTCGGCCAACTTCCAGGCGCTCCAGGCCGAGCTCTCCGACACCGAGAACAAGATCTCGTTCGCCCGTCAGTTCTACAACGACGCAGTGGCCAGCCTCAACAAGGTCGTGCAGACGATCCCGTGGCTGCTGTTCACCGGTGTCGCCGGGGTGAGGTCCAGGGAGTTCTACGACTCACCAGACGGCCAGGCGACTGCGCCGACCGTCTCCTTCTGACCCTGCACTCCGATCCCATCCGTTGGACACGCCCGTCGGAGGCCAGGTCAGGTCAGGTGCGCAGGATGGCACCGCTCACCCGACGCGCAGCGTCGACCGCCGCCTCGCGCGCGCCCCTGATGTCCTCTTCGGTGAGGGTCCGGTCAGGGGCACGGAGGCGCAGCGCGAACGCGAGCGACTTCTTGCCCGCGGGCACCTGATCGCCCGTGTAGACGTCAAAGAGCCGAGCCGACTCGATCAACGTGCTCGCACCTGCCAGCACGGCCTGCAGGTCGCCGGACAGCACCGACCCGTCGACGACCAGCGCCAGGTCCTCCTTGGCGACGGGGAACGCGGAGAAGTCAGGCCGTGGACCGATCTCTGGAGAGGCGTCGACCAGCGCATCGAGGTCGACCTCGGCGGCAACCACGCGGGCAGGAAGCCCGTAGGCCTTCAGCACCCGCGGGTGCAGCTCACCTGCATGACCGATCGTGACCCCGTCGAGGACGAAGGCCGCGCAACGTCCCGGGTGCCAGGGGGCCAGCTGGACCTGCTCGACCGCGAGGTCGACGTGCAGCACCTCAGCGACGTGCTGGACGACCGCGACGGCATCTGCCCACATGACGTGACGCCCGGGTCCGGCCCAGCCGGTACGGACACGTTCACCACTCATGAGGAGTCCGACGTGCAGCGGTTGGGCCGGGAGAACGGCATCGAATACCGCGAACTCGCCCGGCCCCGGACGGTCAGCGACACCGTAGATCGGCGCCGTCGCGACGTCCGACCGGGGCAGGAAGACCCTGCCGGTCTCGACGATGCTCACATCGGAGTGACCCCGGCCGATGTTGAGCACGAGGCTCCTGAGCAGGCCGGTCAGCACCGTGGTGGTCATGCCCGGCTCCTCGGCGGACAGCGGGTTCTCGAGGAGCACCTGGGTGCGGCGCACGTCATCGGGCAGGAGCCCCATGCGGTCCCAGTCGGCCTCGCCGGCGAACGGGAAGGTCTTGACCTCGATGAGCCCGTCGCCGGCCAGGACGTTGC
The DNA here is from genome assembly GCF_014378035.1 of Aeromicrobium sp. Lineage (GTDB taxonomy): Bacteria > Actinomycetota > Actinomycetes > Propionibacteriales > Nocardioidaceae > Aeromicrobium. The sequence continues at coordinate 26,158 of NZ_JACMOM010000325.1, forward strand.
CAACCCGGCGACGCAGCTTCTGGGCCTTGGTCAGTCCCCTCCCGGCCGGGGCCGGGGGCAAGATCGATGGCACCTTGTCGTAGCCCACGACCCGCAGCACCTCTTCCACGACGTCGTACGGGTCGGTCAGGTCGGGCCGCCACGGCGGGGGCGTGACAGTGAGCCACTCGTGGTCCATCTCCACACTGCAGCCATTGGCCTCGAGCGCCTCGACAGAGGCGACCGCATCGATCTCGACACCCGTCACGCGGCTGGGGAGGTCGACCCGGAGCCGGATATGTGGTGACGCCGGCGACTCACCGACGACGGTCATGGTGCCAGACACGACTCCCCCGCCGAGCTCGGCCATGAGCTGGGCCACCCGCGTCGCGGCCCGTGGTTGCAGGCTCGAATCAATGCCGCGCTCGTTGCGCTTGGACGCCTCGGACGGGATGCGGTGTCGTCGGGCGGCGCGGAAGATCGTCTTCGGGTCGAAGTAGGCCGACTCGATCACGATGTCAGTCGTCGTACCGTCGATCTCGACGTCGGCAGAGCCCATGACCCCAGCAATGCCGATGGGACCACGATCGTCGGTGATCAGGAGGTCGTCGGGGTCGAGCGTGCGCACGACATCGTCCAGAGTCGTGATCTTCTCACCCTCGACGGCGCGACGTACGACGATGCCGCCGCGCAGCTTGGCTCGGTCGTAGGCGTGGTTGGGCTGGCCCAGCTCGAGCATGACGTAGTTGCTGATGTCGACGGCCAGCGAGATCGATCGCATGCCGGCCTGCTCGAGCCGTCGTACGAGCCAGCCGGGGCTCGGGCGGGACGGGTCGAAGCCGGTGATCTCGCGGGTCACGAAGACGGGTGCGGCGAAGGCATCCTCGACCCGTACGGGATAGGACGTGCCGGTCGACACCACCTCATCGACGGTGTCGGCCGGGTCGTGGAAAGGCACGTCGAACGCGATCGCCGAGTCGCGCGCGACGCCCCGGAGCGACAGGGCATAGGCGCGGTCGGGGTTGACCTCGAGGTCAAGGACGTCACCGTCGAGGCCGAGCAACACGATGGCGTCGTCGCCCGGCTCGGCCGTGCCGGGCTCGAGCACCATGATGCCGTCGGCATCACCGGCCAGCCCCAGCTCAGCACCGGAGCAGATCATGCCGTCGGACACGTGGCCGTAGGTCTTGCGGGCGGTGATCTCGAACCCCAGGGCCGGCAGCACGGTGCCGGGAAGGGAGACGACGACCAGATCGCCGACGACGAAGTTGTGGGCGCCACACACGATGCCGCGCCCTGCCGCCATCTCGACGCCGTCGGGGTCGCTGACGGGAGGGTCGTTGTGGGCCGCGCCGACGTCGACACGGCACCAGTTGATGGTCTTGCCGTTCTTCTGCGGCTCACCCACCAGGGTCAGCACTCGACCGACCGTGAGCGGGCCGGAGATGCCCGAGCCGATGATTTCCTCGAGCTTGAGGTCGAACGCCGTGAGCCGGGCCGCCAACGCCTCGGTGCTCAGGTCGTCGGGCAGGTCGACGTACTGGCGCAGCCACTCGACAGGTACGCGCATCAGAGCTCAACTCCGAACGGCTCAGTGAAGCGGATGTCTCCGTCGAACAGGTCACGCAGGTCGGCGATGTCGTAACGGGAGGTGATGGTGCGGTCGAGCCCGATGCCGAACGCGAATCCCGAGTAGACGTCGGGGTCGACGCCGCAGGCGATGAGCACCCGCGGGTTGACCACGCCGCATCCGCCCCACTCGACCCACCCCTCGCCCTTGCAGGTGCGGCACTCGGCGACAGCGTCGGGCTCGTTGTGGCAGACGTAGCAGAGCAGGTCCATCTCCGCGCTCGGCTCGGTGAACGGGAAGTAAGACGGACGAAAGCGCGTGGTCATGCCGTCGCCGTAGATGGCCTGGGCGAAGTGATCGAGGGTCCCCTTGAGGTGAGCCATCGAGAGGCCCTTGTCGATCGCGAGGCCCTCGACCTGGTGGAAGACCGGGGAATGCGTGGCATCGAGCTCATCGGTGCGGTAGACCCGCCCCGGACAGATGACGTAGATGGGGGGCTCGCGGGTGAGCATCGTGCGCGCCTGAACGGGCGACGTGTGGGTGCGCAACACCATGGCCGCCGACTCGGGCGTGACCCAGAAGGTGTCCTGCATCGTGCGCGCAGGATGGTCAGGGCCGAGGTTGAGGGCATCGAAGTTGAGCCACTCCGCCTCGACCTCCGGGCCCTCGGCCACCTCCCAGCCCATGGCGACGAAGATGTCGGCGACGTGCTCCTGGATCGTCGTGAGGGGATGGCGCGCACCGACGGCCTCGACGTCCCACGGCAACGTGACGTCGACGGTCTCGCTGGCGAGCGCAACCTCCTCCTCGGCGGACTCGACCTCGGTGGTCCTGGCCGCGAGAGCGTGGTTGATGGCTCCGCGGGCCTGACCGACTCGCTGGCCGGCCTCCTTGCGCGCCTGCGGCGGGAGAGCGCCGATCTCGCGGTTCGCGAGAGCCATCGGAGAGCGGTCACCGGCATGGTCGATGCGCACCTGCTTCAACTCCTCCAGCGTGTGCGCCGCGGCGATGGCCGACAGCGCCTCGTCGCGCATGCGTTCAACCTCATCGGCTCGCAAGGGCGTGACCTCCACGGGGTCGTACGAGGAGTTGGGCGCGGACATGATGACCTTCCGGCGAGCACAGATGAACGGATCAAGCCATGACGACGTGAGTTTATCGGTCGCCGGTCGGGTCGTTCAGTCGGTCATCGAGTCGGGCTCGTTGATCGGGAACCACACCCGGATCTGCGCGCCGCCACCCTCGGCATCCAAGATGTCGATCGAGCCACCGTGCTGCTCGACGATGCCTCTCACGATGTACATGCCGAGGCCACTGCCGGCGCCCGGCCCCGAACGCCAGAACCTGCTGAACACGCGCTGACGCATCTCTTCGGGGATGCCCGGCCCGTGGTCGTGTATCTCCAGGGACACGCCGCCCCGGAAGTCGGGGTGCTGGGTGTTCTTCACGACCACCTCGCGCAGGCCGAATCCGTGCCGCATGGCGTTCTCCACGAGGTTGGTCACGACCTGGGTCATGCGGTCGCTGTCGCCCCAGATGAGGTCGAGATCGTCACCGATGTTGATACCGAACGGCTCGGTCGCGCCGCCCGACATGTTGGTCAGCACGTTCCGCACCACCTCATCGAGCTTGACTGGGCCGCGCTTCAACGTGAGCCTGCCGGCGTCGATCCGCGCTGCGTCGAGGAGCTCGGTGATGAGCCGGCTCAACCTGTCGGCGTCGGAGTCGACGGTCTCGAGCATCAGCCGGCGCTGCTCCTCCGTGAACTTGTCCCACTTGGTCAGCAGCGTCGACGTGAATCCCTTGATACCCGTGAGGGGCGAGCGGAGCTCGTGGGCGACCGTCGCGACCAGGTCAGACCGCTCACGATCGCGCTGGTTACGGATGCGGGCGTTGCGAACGCTGACGACGACCCGCGTCACCGGACCGGCCGGCCGGTCGCGCACCAGGGAGGCGGTGATGAGGTACTCGCTGCCCTTGGGAGACCACCACCCCTGTTCCGAGACCCGTTTGCGGATGTTGAGACCGTCGTACGGGCGGGAGCAGTCGTACCAGGAGTTGCCGTTGAGATCGTCGAATGGCACCGCCTCGGACAGATGCATGCCGATCATCTCGTCGCCGATGGCCCTGGCCATGTCGCGTATGCGTTCGTTGACGTACTCGACGATCCCGTCGGGTCCGGCGATGATGACGCCGTCCGGGTAGTCGTCGTAGTCCATAGAAGTTGAATCTAGTACGAAAGAACTATTCCTGACTATTCGGCCCGTCGTCGTGTCATCCGGCGTGGCGCGCGCGGGCCGAGGCGTAGAGGCAGACGGCGGCGGCCGTCGCCAGGTTGAGGCTCTCGGCCCGGCCGTAGATCGGGACCGCGACGACGGCGTCGGCGAGCCCGCGTGCGTCGCGAGAGAGGCCTGTCGCCTCGTTGCCCATGACCCAGGCCGTCGGCCGTGCAAGGTCGAGGGCGGCGTCGAAAAGCGCCATCTCCCCCTCACCATCGGCAGCAAGCACCTGCAGGTCTCGGGCTGCCAGGACGGCCACGACGTCCGCGAGATCACGGTGCACGATGACCGGTAGGTGGAACAGGCTCCCGGCGCTGGCACGCACCGCCTTGGGGTTGGTCGGGTCGACGCTGTCGGCGCAGAGCACGACGGCGTCGGCGCCCGCCGCATCAGCGCAACGGATGACGGCGCCCGCGTTGCCGGGGTCACGCATGTCGACGCAGACCACCACGAGCGACGCGTCTGCGGGCAGCCCGTCGAGGTCGAGCACGACCGAAGCGCAGCGGGCCACGAGACCCTGGGGCGACGCAGCGTCGCTGATGCCGTCGACCACGTCGTCGTCGACGACGTGCCACTGGACCCCGCTCTGACGGGCGCGCTGCTGAAGGTCGGCGTGGCGCAGCGTCGCTTCGGCCGTGGCGAACACCTCGATGGTCACTCCCACGACCGTGAGCGCCTCGCGGACGGCCTGCGGCCCCTCGGCGAGGAATTCGCCGGTGTCGGACCGGAACGCACGAGTGGCGAGCCGCCTGGCGTGCTTCACACGTCCGGATCGGACGGTGAGCTCACCTGGCGTGCTCGCCACTGCGTAACGGTTGCCGCGGTCAGGCCGCGGCGCCGTCCTTGGGTGCGTTGACGTCGGCCGGAAGGTTGTCCTTCGCGACCTGCACGAGTGCCGAGAAGGCAGCCGGCTCGTTGACCGCGAGATCGGCCAGGATCTTGCGGTCGACCTCGACCTCGGCGGCCTTGAGGCCCTGGATGAAGCGGTTGTACGTCATGCCCTCGGCGCGGGCGGCAGCATTGATCCGCTGGATCCAGAGCCGACGGAAGTCACCCTTGCGCGCCTTGCGGTCGCGGTAGGAATAGACGAGCGAGTGGGTGACCTGCTCCTTGGCCTTGCGGTACAGCCGCGACCGCTGGCCGCGGTAGCCCGCGGCGCGCTCCAGTGTCTGGCGGCGCTTCTTCTGGGCGTTGACAGAGCGCTTGACGCGTGCCATCTCAGTTCTCCTTCACGATTGTTGTGTCGCTAGTCGTTGTGTCGGGGCGCGCGGTCAGAGACCGAGCATCTTCTTCACGCGGGGGACGTCGGCCTTGGCGACGTCGGTGGAACCTTCAAGGCGACGCTTGCGCGAGGACGACTTGACCTCGAGCAGGTGACGACGGTTGGTCTGCTCACGACGCAGCTTGCCGCTGCCAGTGATCTTGACGCGCTTCTTCATCCCCGAGTGGGGCTTGAACTTCGGCATTTATGCCTCCATGTCTGGGTCGAGGTTCTCGGAACGACGACGTGGCTTCTTGGGTGTTGCAACGGCATGGGCGGCTTCACGATGCGCCTTGACCTCAGCCTCTTCGGCTTCCTTCTCGGCTGCCTTCACGCCCATGCTCTTGACCTTCTCGGCCTTGACCTCGGCCTGGGCCTCGGACTTCTTCTTGAGCGGACCAAGAACCATCGTCATGTTGCGTCCGTCCTGACGGGCGTTGGACTCGATGAAACCGAGATCCTCCACATCGGCGGCCAGACGCTGCAGCAGCCGGTAGCCCAGCTCGGGGCGGTGCTGCTCGCGTCCGCGGAACATGATGGTGATCTTGACCTTGTCGCCGGCCTTGAGGAACCGCACGACGTGACCCTTCTTGGTGTCGTAGTCGTGCTGGTCGATCTTCGGCCGGAGCTTCATCTCTTTGATGATGGTGTTGGTCTGGTTGCGCCGTGACTCGCGAGCCTTTTGCGCCGTCTCGTACTTGAACTTGCCGTAGTCCATGAGTCGGCAGACGGGCGGGCGAGCTGTCGGGGCCACCTCGACGAGATCGAGATCGGCTTCGGCCGCCAGTCGCAGGGCATCTTCGATTCGAACGATGCCCACCTGTTCACCGCCAGGACCGACGAGGCGTACTTCTGGCACTCGGATTCGGTCGTTGACGCGCAGCTCTGTGGTGATGGATCCTCCTGAGGTGGTGGAGAGGCCATCAAAAAAAATGGCCCCCGTTGCGAAACGGAAGCCACCAGTGACGTGTTCCCGGAGGAACATGCCTACGGTCGGCCATCACGCCCGAAGGCACTTCTGACCGACTGATACCCCGAGGTCAAGGACCAAGCAGGTGGGAGGTGGACCTCCACTTCTTCCACAAGGTTATCAGCGACGGCGATCGCTTGTGAAATCGAGGATGGTGCGCGGGTCGCGCCGCAGGCATGAACTGTCCTGATCGTGGGAGGAGTTAGGTGCTCAGGCGCCATGTCCTGGGAGCTGGCGGGGTGGGGTCAGGTGGAGGCGGGAAGCCAAACGGGGCCGGCTTCGCTCTGCACGAGGCGGTCGCCTGCCGCGAGATGTTCGACGTCGGCGGTCTCGATGACCGTGAAGGTCGGGTTGGCAAGATCGAGGACGATGGCGGCAGCGCCCTCGTCGAGCGCCGCCCGGGCCGCGTCGCCGCCACGTATCGGCACCGGCCTGGCCTTGGCGTCCCACTGCATCATCGACAACACGCTGCTGAAGGCCAGCAACGCCCTGCGGCCGTCGGCCCCGGTCATGAGCACGGCAGCCATCTCGGCATTCTTGTCGCCATCGGTGGGCGCCTCACCCAGCAGCGCGATGATCGGGACGAACACCCGCGCATCGGCGATCACTGAGAGCACCGAGATGTCATCACCGAACGCCGCGGCCAGCACCATGTCGGCGGTGCCGTCGTCATCGGGGAACGCTGGGCTGGCGAGCGTCCGATCGTGATTCACCGCAGCCGTCCGCGGAGGTAGGCCATGGCCTCGCGGGCGTATGGCCCATCGGTGCCCTGGATCGCGAACAGCATCACGCGCTCGTCGTCCTTCGTGACCAGCGTCGGCCACGGAGCGCCGGAGTTCATCGCGAATCCTTCGACGTCGCCCCACGCGACCCGGTGGCGCCGATAGCCGTTGAGCACCTCGATGCCGTCGTCGTCTGCGCGCACGAAGCTGCGCCCCACTCCGTGCAACATCGCCAGCACCACGAGGATGATGATCCACAGCGTGACGTCCTCGGCGGGGGTGAAGTAGATGTCGGACGGCAGCGCCGTCCCGACCACCGCCGTGAGGGCCAGCATCAGCACCGCCACGACGTAGGCGACGATGCGGGCGCCTCCCGGCCGGAACGTCCTCAGATCCGGCACGCCAAGATATCCGTCACGAGGATCCCGCGGGCTCCGAGCTCGTAGAGCCCGTCCATGACCTTCTGGGCAGTGTCGCGCGGCACCATCGAGCGCACGGCGACCCACCCCTCACGATGAAGTGGCGACACCGTGGGCGACTCGATGCCGGGTGTGAGCTCGACAGCCCGTTCGACCTCGTCCACACGGATGTCATAGTCCATCATCACGTACGTCCGGGCGACGAGCACACCGTCGAGGCGACGCTTGAAGACCGCGAAACCGGCCGGCTCGGGCGCGTCGAGGCGGGTGATCAACACGGCTTCGGACGACAGGATGGGCTCGCCGAACACCTCAAGATCGGCCTGGCGCAGCGTACTGCCGGTCTCGACGACGTCAGCGATGGCATCGGCGACCCCCAGACGCACCGACGACTCGACGGCGCCATCGAGCCGGACGACCTCGGACGTGATGCCGCGCTCGAACAGGTAGGTGTCGACGATGCCGGGGTAGGACGTGGCGATGCGCTTGCCGTCGAGGTCCTGGATGGTGGCCATCGTGCCGATGGGCGCAGCGAAGCGGAAGGTCGATGCGCCGAAGCCGAGCGCGATGTTCTCGACGGCGTGCGCGCCGGAGTCGAGCAACAGGTCACGGCCGGTGATACCGATGTCGAGCGTCCCCTCCCCCACGTAGATCGCGATGTCGCGCGGTCGGAGGTAGAAGAACTCGACGTCGTTGTCGGGGTCGAGGGTGACCAGGTCCTTGGCGTTACGGCGCTGGCGGTAGCCGGCCTCGGCGAGCATGTGGGCGGCCGAGTCTGCAAGCGCTCCCTTGTTGGGGACGGCGATCTTGAGCATGGATCTCTCTTCTCAGGAGTTCTGTGACGCTGGGGGCGACGGAGGCACGGACGGACACCCGAGGGTCCGGTCCGTCACAGATGCGCGTAGACGTCGTCGAGCGTGATTCCGGCGGCGATCATCATCACCTGAACGTGGTAGAGCAGCTGGCTCAGCTCTTCGGCGGTGCGTTCGGGACCTTCGTGCTCGGCGGCCATCCACGACTCGGCGGCCTCCTCGACAAGCTTCTTGCCGATGGCGTGCACACCGGCATCGAGCTCGGCGACAGTGCGCGAGCCCTCGGGGCGCTGAACGGCCTTGTCGGCGAGCTCGGCGAAGAGTTGGTCGAAGGTCTTCATCGCCCAGAAGTCTAGGCCCACCGTCGCGGGGCCCCCGCCGGGCCCGGCTCAGAGGAGATTGCGCAGGATGTTCCAGGTCGCGAGTGCAGCCTCGGCGGCCTCGCGGCCCTTGTCCTCGCGGCTGTCGGGCAGACCCGCGCGGTCCAGCGCCTGCGCCTCGTCGTCGCACGTCAGCAGTCCGAACCCGATGGGCACACCGGTGTCGAGCGCCACCCGGTTGAGCCCGTCGGTGGCAGCCGCCGAGACGTACTCGAAGTGCGGCGTGCCCCCACGAATGATGACCCCGAGCGCGACGACGACGTCGAAACCATGCTGAGCGTGAGCCAGGGCGAGGACAGGAAGCTCGAACGAGCCGGGCGCCCGGACGAGCGTCACGTCACTGACGTCGGCGTCGGACAGGGCGCGTTGGGCCCCGGCAATCAGTCCGTCCATGACCTCGGTGTGCCACCGGGAGGCGACGATGACGACCTTCGCCCCGGCGCCGTCGGCGAAGATCTCCGGCGCACCGTGACCGCTCATGCCGACTCCCCTTCGCCGCTGGTGACATCGAGGCCCGGGAGGTCGTGCCCCATGCGTTGGGCCTTGGTCCGCAGGTACGTGAAGCTGTCCTTCGTGGCGGCGACCACGAGCGGCAACCGTTCACTGATCTTGACCCCGTAGGCCTCCAGCGCCGTGGTCTTGTCGGGGTTGTTGGTGAGCAGCCGCGCCGACGTGACACCAAGGTCACGCAGGATCTGTGCCCCGGCGGCGTAGTCGCGCTCGTCCTCACCGAAGCCGAGCTGCAGGTTGGCGTCGACGGTGTCACTGCCCGCGTCCTGCAGCGCGTACGCCTGCAGCTTGTGCAGCAGCCCGATGCCGCGCCCCTCGTGCCCGCGCAGATAAACGACGATGCCCGCGCCGGCGGCGGTGATCTCGGTCATCGACAGCTCGAGCTGCGGTCCGCAGTCACACCGCCTCGACCCGAACACGTCACCGGTGAGGCATTCGGAGTGGATGCGGGTGAGCACGTCCTCGGTGCCGGGGTCACCGTAGACCAGGGCGACGTGTTCCGACCCTTCGATGCGGTCGCGATAGCCGTGTGCCGTGAACTCGCCGAACTCGGTCGGGAGCCTCGTCGTGGCCAGCCGATCGACCTGCGACTCGTGCAGACGGCGGTAGACCTGAAGGTCCTCGATCGAGACCAGCGCAATGCCGTGCTCGTCGGCGAACTCCCGCAGCGCCGGGGCGCGCATCAGCGTGCCGTCGTCGTGCAGGACCTCGCCGATGACACCGGCGGGGGTGAGGCCGGCCAGCCGCGCGAAGTCGACGGCGGCCTCGGTGTGGCCGGCCCGCTCGAGCACTCCACCGTCCTTGGCCCGCAGCGGCAGGATGTGGCCGGGCTGGTTGAGCTCGAACGGCTCGGTGGCCGAGTCGGCGAGCACCCGACACGTACGGGCCCGGTCGGTGGCGGAGATGCCCGTGGTGATGCCGTCGCGGGCGTCGATCGAGACCGTGTAGGCGGTGCGCATCTTCTCGCGGTTGTGCGGGGTCATGAGCGGGATTGCGAGCCGGTCGAGAATCTCGCCCGTGATGGGCGCGCAGACGAGGCCGCTGGAGTAGCGGACGAGGAACGCCATGAGCTCGGGCGTCGCCTTGCTCGCCGCGAAGATGATGTCGCCCTCGTTCTCGCGATTCTCGTCATCGACGACCACGATGGCTTTGCCCTCGCGGAAGTCGGCGACGGCGCGTTCGATGCTGTCCAGGTGCACGCTCATGCTGTGTCCTTCTCGTTGGCCGGGTCTTCACGAGCTCCCAGCAGGCGCTCGACGTACTTGGCGAGGATGTCGACCTCGAGGTTGACTCGATCGCCCGCGACCTTGGCACCCAGGGTGGTGTCGGCGAGCGTCGTCGGGATCAGCGACACCGAGAACCACGAGCCGTCCGGTGTCGCGGCATCGCCGTCAACGACCTCCACGACGGTCAGCGACGTGCCGTCAACCGTGACAGACCCCTTGTCGACGAGATATCTCGCCAGCTCGCGGGGCAGACCGATGCGGATGATCTCCCAGTGCTCGCTGGGGATGCGGTCGATGAGGCGACCGGTGCCATCGACATGGCCCTGGACGATGTGCCCACCGAGCCGTGCGCCGGCCTTGGTCGCGCGCTCGAGGTTGACCTCGTCGCCGATGCCGAGGTCGCCGAGCGACGTCTTGTCGAGCGACTCCTTCATGACGTCGGCAGCAAACGTCCCGGCGCCCTGCGCCATGACGGTCAGGCAGACGCCGCTCACGGCGATCGAGTCGCCGTGGCGCGCGTCGGACGTCACCAGCGGGCCGCGGATCGTCAGGCGCACGGAGTCGCCCAGATCGTCCACCGCCGTGATGGTGCCCTTCTCCTCGATGAGTCCGGTGAACATCAGTCGAAGTCCTCTCGCTGCATGCGGCCGGGGGTCCCGATGATGCGGATGTCCGGCCCAACCATCCTCAGGTCGTCGAGGTCGATGGGGCGCAGGTCTGCCAGCGTGGTGGCTTCGCCCTCGAGCGCGGCCCGGCCCGAACCGAGCATCGCCGGCGCAATGTAGCCGATGACGCGGTCGATGACACCGGCGTTCCAGAATGCCCCGGCGAGCCGGGGACCTCCCTCGAGCCAGACGTGCCGGATCTCGTTCTCCACCAGCTTCCGCAACACCTCCGCGGGGTCGCGCGACTGGATCATCAGGGTGGGAGCCACCCGGTCGAACACCCGGTAGTAGTTCGGGATTTTGGTCTCACCGACGACGACACGCAGCGGCTGCTGGTCGTACGGCAGCGGCATGTCGTTCTCGTCACGAACCGTGAGACGCGGGTCGTCGGCCAACACTGCGCCGGTGCCCGCGACGATGGCATCGGACTCTGCCCTGAACGTCTGCACGTCGCGCCGCGCCTCCGGGCTGGTGATCCACTTGCTCGTGCCGTCGGGCGCCGCGCTGAGTCCGTCGAGGGTCGCTGCGTACTTCCAGGTCACGAACGGCCTGCCCCGAGTGACGGCGTACGTCCACTCAGGGTTGAGAGCCGCAGACTCCTCGGCCAGCACGCCGGTCTCGACGGCGACGCCAGCATCGGCAAGCACCTTCGCACCGCCCGGGGCCGTCGCGTCGGGGTCGGACTGCGCGGAGGCAACCCGAGCGATGCCCGCCTCGATGAGGGCGGTGGAGCAGGGACCGGTGCGGCCCGTGTGGTTGCAGGGCTCGAGGGTGACGACCGCGGTGGCCCCGCGGGCTGCTGCTCCGGCACGCGTCAGCGCATCGATCTCCGCGTGGGGGGTTCCGGCGCCATGGTGGACACCGATGGCGAGCTCGGCGCCGTCGGGCGAGAGGAGGACGCAGCCGACCCGCGGGTTCGGGAGTGTGCGCCGGGTCGCGCGGGCAGCAGCGAGCGCGCGGCGCATCGCGTCGATCTCGATGTCGCTCTGCGGTGTCATGCATTCCTCCGGGTCGGTGCTGGCGCGCGGACTCCGGAGTGGTCAGACGGCGACGCATGGACGCGTCTGCCCGCCTGCGTGCGCCTCTCATCCGGACTTTCACCGTCGGTGCCGGAGTTCCACCGGCTCAACCGTTGCCACACCTGGGATGTGACCGCGGGTCGCGGACTATCACCGCCGGTTCGGAATTACACCGACCCCGGAGCACGCGAGCACTGCTGTGAAGCTGTGATGCTCGTGCTCCAAGTCTAGCCCGGGCGGCCGGGTCAGTGCCCGGTACCTCCCGCTTGCGCCCGGAGCTCGGCGACCATCCGGTCCGGATCCTCTGCCCCGAACACGGCCGAGCCGGCTACGAACACGTCTGCCCCGGCCTCCGCGCAGCGCTCGATCGTGTCGAGTGACACCCCACCGTCGACCTGGAGCCAGATGTCACCACCGTGCTTGTCGATGAGGGTGCGCGCGCGACGGATCTTGGGCAGACACATGTCGAGGAATGCCTGACCGCCGAACCCGGGCTCCACCGTCATGACCAGGATCATGTCGAGCTCGGGCAGGAGGTCCTCGTACGGCTCGATCGGTGTGGCCGGTCTGAGCGCCATCGAGGCTCTGGCGCCCAGGGCGCGAATCTCACGGGCGAGTCGGACCGGTGCTGCCGCCGCCTCGACGTGGAACGTCACGCTGCCAGCGCCTGCTTCGACGAACGACGGTGCCCACCGGTCGGGGTTGTCGATCATCAGGTGCGCGTCGATGGGTTGAGCCGCCACCTTGGCGAGCGCCTCGATGACGGGTGCTCCGAGCGTCAAGTTGGGCACGAAGTGGTTGTCCATGACGTCGACGTGGAGCCAATCGGCGCCCGCGATACGCGCCGCCTCGCTCTGCAGGTTCGCGAAGTCGGCCGACAGCATGCTCGGGGTGATCTGGATGCCCATGGCGCCAGCGTAGTGGCCGCTCCGGCCGGGTCGAGGGTCAGTCAGCGCGACGGGGAGTCGCACAAGACGCCGTCGACGATGATACCCAGCAGCGACCCCGTGGAGTCGGCGCTCATGCCACCTGCCCCGTCGATGACGCTCGCCACTCCACTCACGAGCCGCATGACGTCACGCGACTGCACGCCGTCACGCAGCTGACCCGTGCTGTCGACGTAGTCGAGCACGCGCTCGTTGGCTGTCGAGAGCACCCGGCACTTGCGGTAGATCGGCGATGAGGGGTCGTCCATCGCCGCCGAGATCTTGGCCGCCGCGCCGCGGTGCAACGTGATGTGACCGATGAACACCTCGAACCACCCGGTGAGCGTCTCCCGGGCCGGCAGCGCAGCGGCCACGGCAGCCTCGCTGTCGGCGACGACCCTGGTGGTCCAGTCGCGCATCAGCACGTCGATGAGGTCGTCGCGCGTGGGGAAATGCCGGTAGAGGGTGCCCGGTCCGACGCCGGCGCGCTTGGCGATCTCGTCGAGCGAGCCGGTGGCCCCGCTCTCGGCGAAGACCTCGCGGGCAGCGGCGAGCAGCTTGTCGTAGTTGCGCTTGGCATCTGCCCGCATCGGTCTGTCGCACCCGGACTTCTCTGCTGACACCGTTTGCGGTGTCCCCGTCTGGGGTGCCGTGACTGACGTCACTTGCCAACCCTTCTTGTCAATCAGAGACCATCTCCGCATGTTCGAAGAACCGGAGTCCTTCTCCGCCTAGTCTACGCCACCACCTATCGCGCGACAGGTACATCTCCGCGACCACTCACAGGACTCAGGAACGTCGGAGCAGGGCGCAGAACATCGCGTCCGTGCCGTCGATGTGGGGCCACCACTGGTGGGTTGACTCGATGTTGACGTCGTCGCGGCCAGCGGTGACCGTCTCGAGCACTCCACGGGTCTCTTGCAGGTGGGGTGAACAGGTGGCATAGGCCACTACCCCGCCGGGGCGAACGAGCTCGAGCGCACGGGTCAGCAGTGCCGTTTGCAGCGGCACGAGCTCGTCGAGGTCGGCCATCTCGCGGCGCCAACGGGCCTCGGGACGCCGCCTCAGGGCGCCGAGCCCAGTACAGGGAGCATCCACCAGCACACGATCGAACGAGGCCGGCTCCCACGGGCCGTGACGCCCGTCGGCGGTGGTCACCTCGACGTTGCCGAGCAGACGCACTCCCTGGCGGACCAGCGCGGCTCGGTGTTCCAGGATCTCGTTGGCCACGAGCGTCGCACCGCGCTGCTTCGCCAGCGCTCCGAGCAGAGCGGCCTTGCCGCCGGGGCCGGCACACAGGTCGAGCCACCGGGTGTCGGATCCGTCGACCTGCGCCTCGGCCAGCGAGATGGCGACCAGCTGCGATCCCTCGTCCTGGACGCCCGCCCTGCCGTCACGCACCTGCGGGATGGCACCGGGGTCGCCACCGGCGTCGAGGATGCGCGCGTAGGGCGACAGCGTGCCGGGGATGCCCGGAAGGTCGTCGGGCTCGCACAACCCCGGTCTGGCCACGAGCGTGACCCGCGGCGGGGCGTTGTCGGCGGCGAGGAGCTTGTCGATCTGTGCTCCGTGGCCTCCGAGCGCCTCGTGCAGGGCCTTGACGATCCACAGCGGGTGCGACGTGCGCACTGCGCGTGCCTCGTCGCCCTCCAGTCCGGCGGTCACCACCTCGAGCCAGCCGTCGAGATCCTTCTGGCCGATCTTGCGCAGCAGCGCGTTGACGAAGTGCACCGGCTTGTGGCCGATCTCGCGGCGTACGACGTCGACCGTCTCGGACACGGCAGCGTGCGGGGGCACCCGCATGTTGAGCAGCTGGTGAGTGCCGAGCCTCAGCGCGTCGAGCACTGGCGGGTCGATCGAGGCGATGCCCTTCGTGGCGACCTGACCGATGATCGCGTCGTAGGTGCCCTGCCGCCGGATCGTGCCGTGGACGAGCTCGGTGACGAATGCGGCGTCGCGCCCCTCGATGTGGTGCTCGTCGAGCATGGCGGGCAGCACGAGGTTGACGTAGGCGTCGCGCTCGGCGACCGCACGCAGGACATGGAACGCGATGGCGCGCGCGGGGTCACTCATACGAACATCGCCTCAGCGGCAAGCGCCGTCCCGCGTCCCCAGTCGGCCGCCTGCATGCGCTTCTTGCCGACCGCCTGCACCTCTGCGAGCACGAGGTCGGTGGTCGTGGTTCCGACCCGGACCTCGCGCTTTGCGACGTGCAACCGGCCGACATCGAGGGTGCGGTCGTCGGCGATGGTCGCCGGGCCGATCTTGATGCGGTCGTCACCCAGCATGGTCCAGGCGCCCGGCGCCGGTGTGCACCCGCGGATGTGACGGTCAATCGCGAAGGCCGGCCTGTTCCAGTCGATGCGACCCTCCTCGGTCGAGAGCTTCGGTGCAAACGAGATGTTGTCCTCAGGCTGTGGCACAGCCGCGATGTCACCATCCTCGATGTGATCGACGACATCGACGAGCAGCCGGCTGCCGAAGTCGGCCAGGCGCGAGAGAAGCTCGGCGGTGGTGTCGTCCTCACGGATGCGCTCGGTGATGGATCCGAGCACCGGCCCGGCATCGAGCTCCTCCACGAGGCTGAACACCGTGGCGCCCGTGACCTCGTCACCGGCCATGATGGCGCGCTGCACCGGCGCGGCTCCCCGCCACGCCGGGAGCACCGAGAAATGCAGGTTGATCCAGCCGAAGGTCGGAATGTCGAGCGCCTCGCGGCGGATCAGCGCCCCGTAGGCCACGATCGGTATGCAGTCGGGCTTGAGCGCCCGGAGACGATGCATGAACCCCGGGTCGGACGGCTTGACGGGCTTGAGCACCTCGATGCCGTGCGCTGCGGCGACTTCCGCGACGGGCGAGGCGGCGAGGGCACGACCGCGTCCTGCCGGCGCATCGGGCCTGGTGATCACGGCGATCACCTCGTGGCGGCTCGCGACGAGTGCTTCGAGGGTCGGAACCGCCGTTGACGGGGTTCCGGCGAAGACGACTCTCACGGCGACGAGTCTAGGACCCGTCCCATCGGCCCCGCGCCGCACCGTCGCGCACCGACACACCCCAGCCCTCTTCGTGGACGGGAAACGGTGTTGGCGGCCGGGCCGGGAATCGGTGGGCGGGCCTAGAGGGTGGGCGGGTCTACCTGGATGCGGAGACCGGGCTGCTTGGCGGCGCTGCGCTCCGCGGCGCACTCCCGGAGTGCCGCGGCCAGTGCGGCTCCCTCGCGACGGGGCGAGCGCAGGATCAACCTCTCCCCCGCCTCCCCCTGCGGCGCACGTGGATCGACCGGGACGGGCCCCAAGATCTCGGTGTGCGGCGTCCACGACCGGCCGGCCAGGGCGGTGAGCACGGCGTCAGGCCCGTCTATCGTGACGAGTCGCGCCGCGGGCGGCAGGTGCGTCTCGGATCGACCGGCGAGCTCGCGGGCCGCGAACCCGGCCGGGTCGGCACGCACCAGCGCCTGCAGCATCGTCGGGTCACCCACGGCGATGGCCGAGGCGCCGACCCCGGCGAGGGCGAGGGCGTTGAACCATCGACGGTGAGACTCCTCCTCGACGCGGATGTCCTCACGGCCGATCATCAGCCACGTGTCCATCAGCACCACGAGGTCGTAACCGCCAGCGACGTGCGGCTCGGCGCCGGGCGTCGCCAGCACGAGGACCCGGCCGGCCGGCACGTCGTCACGGATCGTGTCGCCTCCGGACGTCAGCACCTCGACGCCGGGAAAGGCCCGGCCGAACTCCTCTGCGGTTCGCAGCTGACCCACCACGGGAGAACGTAGAACAGTGGCGTGGCAGTGGGGGCACGCCCACGGGGACGCCGCACGAGCGCACCAGCGGCACGTGATCGGCGCCCCGGCCGATGCCTGGCCGAGCGGGCCCTGACATGTCGTGCAGCGCGCCGGTTGACGACAGGCCTGGCACGACAACGCCTCGCGGTAGCCGCGGCGTGGCACCTGGATGAGCACCGGGCCGGTCGTGGCCCGGATGGCCCGGAAGACCTCGCGCGGCAGGCGCGCGGGAGCCGATCCGGCCGACGACCCGTCGGTGACCTCGAGCCGGGGCCACGCGGCGCGCCGGGTGCGCTGGTCGGCGGCCAGCTCGACACACCAGCCGCTGTCGAGCAGCGACTGCCCCTCGGCGGTGCGGGCGTGACCACCGATCAGGAGCGCCGTGTGCTGCGCCGTCGCCCTCAACAGCAGCACCTCTCGTGCGTGGGGGTAGGGAGCGCGAGGCTCGGCGAAGAGGTCGTCGCCGTCATCCCACATCGCCACGAGTCCGAGGTCGTGCACGGGCGCGAACGCCGCTGCGCGGGTGCCGAGGACCACGCGCACCTCGCCGCGCGACATCGCGAGGAACGAACGGTAGCGGGCCTCGGGCTTCTGCGTCGACGTGAGCGACACGTGCCGGCCCGGACCCAGGACCTCGGTGAAGACGGCGTCCCACCGCGCCACGTCGCGCACGTCGGGCACGCACACCACCGCACCACGGCCGGACTCCAACGTGGCAAGCACGGCCTCGGCGACGGTGTGGGCGGGGTCGTGGCCGGGCACCGCGGACCACCACGCCCGGGGTTGCTCACCAGCCCTCAACGCTGCGAGGAAGTCGGTGCCACGGCCGTAGGTCTGCCAGTCGGAGACCACCGGCGCAGCCGGCAGGTCGGCTGCCGGCACAGCAGCCGACGCCGCCGACTCGGCGCGGGCGCGGCGTGGCGGTACGGCGAGCCGAAGGACGTCGCCGAGGGTGCCCGCGTACCGATCGGCGACCGTGCGGGCCAGCGCGAGGATCTCCGGATGGAGCACCGGCTCGGACGAGACGACCGACGCCAGAAATGCCAACCGACCCTCGTGAGCGCTGCGCTGGACGCGATCGACGACGAACCCGTCGACCAGGCGCCCCGCGAACCGCACCCTGACCCGGCACCCGGCGACCACCTGGCCGTGCAGCGCCTCGGGCACCAGGTAGTCGAACAGCCGGTCGAGGTGCGCCAGGCCCGAGTCGACGACGACGTGGGCCACGGACAGGTCTGCCGCCGCCACTAAAGCCGGCTTCGCCCGCGCCGGACGCCCGCGGGGCGGGGATGACGAAGGGGCCAGA
>NZ_JACMOM010000326.1 GCF_014378035.1 Aeromicrobium sp.
CGCGTCAGCTCGACACCCGCGGTGACCGTCTGACCTTCAGCAACGGCATCATCGTGCTCGCGCTGGCTGCCATCTTCCTGATCCAGGCGTTCGACGCCCAGGTCACCCGACTGATCCAGCTCTACATCGTCGGCGTCTTCGTGTCGTTCAACCTCAGCCAGCTCGGCATGATCCGGCACTGGACGCGCCACCTGAGGACCGAGACAGACCCCGTGGTCCGGCGACGGATGTTCCGCTCGCGGAGCATCAACGCGAGCGGAACATCAACGCGGTCGGCCTGGCCATGACCGCGACGGTGCTTGTCATCGTGCTCGTGACCAAGTTCCTCGCCGGCGCCTGGATCGCGATCGTGGCCATGGTCGCGGTCTTCCTGCTGATGCGCGGCATCGGGCGTCATTACGACCGGGTGTCGACCGAGCTGGAGATCGACGACTCCGACGTCATGCTGCCGTCGCGCGTGCACGCGATCGTGCTCGTGAGCAAGGTGCACAAGCCCACGATGCGCGCCCTCGCCTACGCGCGGGTGGGGAGGCCGAACTCGATCGAGGCTCTGACGGTGGAGTTCGACCCGGCCCACACCGAGGCCCTGATGAAACAGTGGGAAGACCTCGCTATCCCGGTGCCTCTCAAGGTCATCAACTCGCCCTACCGTGAGCTCGTCCGACCTGTCATCCGCTACGTCAAGGAGCTCCGCAAGTCGAGCCCGCGAGACATCATCACGGTGTACATCCCCGAGTATGTCGTGGGTAGATGGTGGGAGCAGCTTCTGCACAACCAGACCGCCCTGCGCCTCAAGAGCCGGTTGCTCTTCATGCCTGGCGTGATGGTCACGAGCGTGCCTTACCAGCTGAGCTCGGCCGGGCGGGCGAAGAAGCGCTTCAGCCGCGACCGTCCCGCTCCCGGCGACGTCAGGCGTGGCTTCCGTGACAGCTGACGCCGGCCAGGAGCGAGGCTTCGACGACAGTCTCGAAGCAGTCCTCGACATCGGGCCGGTGGCGCACGGTGGACATTGTGTGGCCCGACTCGACGGCCAGGTCGTCTTCGTCCGACACGCCATGCCGGGCGAACGTGTCCGGGTGCGCATCACAGAGCGGTCGACGTCGTTCCTGCGGGCAGACGTGGTGGAGGTGCTCGAAGCTGCGCCCGGTCGCGTGGAGGCCCCGTGCCGCTACGCCGGGCTGTGCGGGGGCTGCGACTTCCAGCACGTCGACCCAGCCGTGCAGCGCACCATGCTGGGCGACGTGGTCCGCGAACAGCTGCACCGCCTGGCCAGTATCGAGTGGGACGGCGTCGTCGAGGCGGTGGAGCCGGACGCCCTCCGCTGGCGGACTCGGGTGACGTTTGCCGTCGACGGTGACGGCCGTCCAGGTTTGAGGCGCCACCGTTCCCACGACATCATCCCGGTGGAGGAGTGCCTGATTGCCCACCCCGACCTTCCCCAGGTGCTCGGACAGACGTGGGACGCCGACTCGGTCGAGGCCATCGTCTCCTCGACCGGTGAAAAGATTCTCGTCACCGACGCGAGCATCTCCGATGCGGTCGAGGCGGCCGTCGACGGCGTAGTTGCCGTGGACGGCACGACTCGGGGTGGGCGTGGGTTCGTCACCGAGAACGTCCTCTCCACTGATTTTCGGGTGTCGGGGTCAGGGTTCTGGCAGGTTCACCCCGACGCGGCCACGACGCTCGTCGAAGCGGTGATCGATGCCGCCCAGATCAAGCAAGGCGACACAGTCCTGGACCTGTACGCCGGCGTAGGACTGTTCACGACATTTCTGTCTGACGAGGTCGGCGAGGGCGGAACCGTCTTCAGCATCGAGTCGGACCGGGTCGCGGCGCGCGACGCCCGCCGCAACCTGCACGACCTCCCGGACGTGCGGCTGGTCGCCGAGACTGTCGAGCGTGCGCTACGTCAGCAGATGCTCGGTGACTCCGCTGACGTCGTCGTGCTCGACCCGCCGCGCACGGGTGCGAAGAGGGTCGTGGCCGACATCGCCGCGCTGGGGCCGCGCCGCATCGTCTACGTGGCCTGCGATCCGGCCGCGCTGGCTCGGGACCTGGCCTCGTTCGCTGCGCGGGGCTACCGGCTCGAAGGTCTGCGGGCATTCGCGTTGTTCCCGATGACGCACCACGTGGAATGTGTCGCCGTCCTCACAGCCGCGCCCAACCCGGGCGAGCTGGACGAAACCGCCTGATCGCGACGTCGGGAGCACGGCGGTCCTTGTGTCAGGTCGTCTCTCGCGTCATGGTGTGCACATGCGCTTCGCCGACCCGAAAGCCTGCCCCGACTGCAGGGGCGCGATCGACGGTGACTCGCAATGCCCCCACTGCGGGCTCAACCTGACCTCGGCAGAAGTTCGCGAGCTGTGGCAGGTCCTGCTCCACGCGGACGCGCTCCTGGCCAGAGCGACGAGAGCCCCGTTGCCGGCGTGCGTGCCTGCGTGGGCCCCGATGGCGCCACCCCCGGCTCCAGCAGCGCCAACGGCGACTTCCGCGCCGGCCGGGCGCCCGGCCAGCGGCATGGGCCAGACCGTCGTCCCACCGGTGGCACCGCAGGCGTCATCTGCGGCGCCGTTCCCGAGCTACCCCGCATCCCAGCCGTTGCCGCACCCGACGACGGAACGTCGTTGGTCGGTCGGCACGATCCTGGTCACGCTCGGCGCCTTCGGCCTGATCGTCGCAGGCTTCATCTTCGTGACCGGTTCCTGGGGGGACCTCGGGCTCGTCGGTCGCACCCTGATCCTGAGCGGGGTCACCGCAGTGCTCGCGGCGCTCGGCGTCTGGGTGACCTTGCGACCGCTGCGAGCGTCGGCGGAGGCTGTCTGGACCATCGTCCTCACCCTTCTGACGATCGACTTCTTCGCCGCGCGACACGAGGGAATGCTCGGCCTCGACGGACTGGAGATGGCGTGGTCGTGGGCCATCTGGGGCACGTTCGTGCTGGGCGTTGCCGCAGCGATCACATTGTGGGCACGGCGCACCCTCAAGGCCGATCTGGTCGCGACATCCCTCGTGGGAGGTCTCGGCATCACGATCGCCGCGATCGGCGCGGGCAACATCGGCGATGGGTGGGACATGTCGTGGCGGTCGTGTGTCGCGCTCGTCGTGGCAGGCGCCCTTGCGCTCGCGACCCGGCCGGCTGCCATTCGGGTCCTGACCATCGCTTCCCGGGTCGTCGTGGCGGGGTTCTATCTCTTCGCCTTCGTGGCCGCTGCGGTGGAGCTGTTCGACCATCCCGCACTCGACGACGTGGTGGCCGGCCGGCACGGCCTCCCGATGGCACTGATAGCGGTCGCCTCGGTCGCTGTCGGGGCTGTCGTGCGACAGGTGCGCATCCCGGCGGTGGCCGCTGCCGTCGTCTCGGCCACTCTTCTCGTCGTCACGCCGGCATCGGAGGAGTCGCAGACCGAGGGGCTGTGGCTGGCTGTCGCCGTGATTGCCGCAGCGTTGGCCGTGGGGGCGGTGCGTGGCAGCAACGACTGGCTCCGGGGGGTGCGTGTCGGTGCGGTTCCGTCGATCGCGGCACTGCTGCTCTTGCAGGTCGTCCTTCTCATCGACGTCCTCGACTCGGCGGGCCACGCCCTCGACACCGCGTGGGACGGTGCGTGGGACGCCCGCCTCGACTCCAGCATCCCCGACGACGTCTCGACGTGGGTCGTCCCAGCCGTGCTGGTGGCTCTCCTGGTCGTGTGCTGGTTCGTGCCCCGATGGCCTGAAGCAGCCACACGTCGACCGCACGCGTACGCGATCGCCGCCATCGCCGCTTCGGTGGGTCTCGCGAACGCGGTCGTCGCAGCCAGAGTGCCGGTGTGGGCGGGCGTTGCGCTGCTGCTCGCCGCCGCCGCTGCTCTGCTCGTGGCCCGTCTGCGCGGTCCGCAGCTCCTCGTCGGCGGGGTGCCTCTTGCCGGTCCGCTCTCTGCCCTCTTCGTGGTCCTCGCCGCTGCGCTCGCCGCGTCCAGCACAGGCGTCTCGGCTCCGGCGTGGCTCGCCGGGGCCGCCGTGCTCGCCGTTCTCGCGCACGCGAAGGACGGCCCTCGGGAGCTGCGACTGGCCTACGCCGGTGCTGGTGCCGGTCTCGCTATCGGGGGAGTGGCCGCCGCCGCGCGTCTCCTCGACGTACCGGAGCAGGCCGTCGCCGTTGCCGTGCTGGTGACGGGCCTGGGCCTCGTGGCGGGCGCAGGTCTGCCGCTGCGGGACCATGTGACACGCATCCCGCTGGAGGTCGTAGGTGTCCTCGCCGCTGCCGCAACCCTGACCGACGACGTCTCCAGCTCCGAGCTCGCGGTGCGGTGGACCCTCCTCGGTGTCGTGCTCATCGCCCTCAGCTTCGCCGTCCCCGATCGTCGTTGGTACCTCTGGCCGGGCATCTCCGCGATGATCGTGGCCTACGTGCTTCTCATCGTCGACAGCGGATTCACGTTCGTCGAGGCCTACACGCTGCCCTTGGGCGCTGCCGCACTCGGGCTCGGTATCGTCCTGTTGCGTCGCCACACCGCCTCCGGCACGTGGCTGTACCTCGGACCGGGCCTTGCTCTGGCGCTGCTGCCGAGCGTCCCCCAGGCCTTGGTCGACCCGACCGACCTGCGCGCGCTGCTGCTCGGCGCCGCGTCGCTCGTCGCGCTCGTGGCCGGGGTCCGGTTGGGATGGCAGGCCCCCTTCGTCTCCGGGGTGGCGATCCTGACACTCTTGGTGCTGTTCAACATCGGCCCCTACGCGAATGCCGCACCCCGAGTGGTGCTGATCGCCCTGGTCGGAGCCATCTCACTCGGCATCGGCATCACCTGGGAAGACCGGGTCCGCGACGGCCGCAGGGTCGTCGGCTATGTGAGAGCGATGCGTTAGGAGCATGGTCATGACAGAGATCAGGACGATCAGGAAGCTGCGCCGCGAAGCGCTCGGACAGGATGCTCTGCTGTTCAGCGGAGCATTCACGGCAGGTGCGGCGGTCTACTTCATCGGCCGCGCGATCCACCAGGCCCTGAGTGGGGGAGACGGCAGCGACTTCTGGTCGATCAGCCTGTCGGACGACCTCATCCTGAGCGGTCTCATCGCCGGCGAGCTCTTCCTGGTCTGGAACAACGGGCTGCGTCAGGGACTGAGGGGTCACAGCATCGGCAAGCACCGGGTCGGTCTCGCCGTCGTGGACGTGGACGGCGGCCGGCCTACGGGTGCAGCGCGAGGGCTTGCTCGCGGTCTGCTCATGGCAGTCCTCCTTGATCTCGCTGTAGCCGCCATCCCGATCGGCCTGCCCACGGTGCTTCGCCGACTCACTCCGGAGAGCTGGCACTTCGGGGGAGCGGCCTACCTCGCGCTGCTCGTCCTCCTCGTGCCGCTGCTCGTCACCACCGACCGCGGGTTCGCTGATCGGATCGTCAGGAGCAAGGTCGTACAGGGCTCGGGTCCGGACGCGGTCATCGCGCCAGATCGTCAGCGAGCACTGGTCGCCCTCGACGTCGTCGGCGTCCTCGGCGTCCTCGCGGTGGCACTGTCATACATCGTGTACTTCTCGCCCCTTCTCCGCTTCCCCCACCTGTTCTGAGGACTGACCCGCCGCGACAAAATCTCTCGACATCGTGTATCTTGATATCAAGACAAATGCGATGGGATGAGACCTGCAGGGTTAGGCAGACCTGACCGTGCGCCACACCATGATGCTGGGCAGGATGGAATCCGACAGCGCGAAGGAGAATGACGATGGCCGTCGACAGCTTTGAATCCAAGGACTCGCTCACAGTCGGGGGGGCCTCCTACGACTACTACCGCCTCAATGCGGTGACTGGTGATGGGCTCGACGTCTCGACACTCCCGTTCAGCCTCAAGGTGCTGCTCGAGTCCCTCCTGCGCACCGAGGACGGTGCCGACATCACGAAGGCCGACATCGAGGCGCTGGCCGGCTGGGACGCAGACGCGGAGCCGAGCAAGGAGATCCAGTTCACGCCGGCACGCGTGATCATGCAGGACTTCACCGGTGTGCCGTGCGTCGTCGACCTCGCCACGATGCGTGAGGCCATGGCCGACCTCGGCGGTGACGCCACCAAGATCAACCCTCTCGCCCCGGCCGAGATGGTCATCGACCACTCCGTCATCGCCGACGTGTTCGGCACCCCCGGTGCATTCGAGCGCAACGTCGAGATCGAGTACGAGCGCAACCGCGAGCGTTACCAGTTCCTCCGCTGGGGCCAAGGAGCGTTCGACGACTTCAAGGTCGTCCCGCCCGGCACCGGCATCGTCCACCAGGTCAACATCGAGCACCTTGCGCGCGTCGTGTTCGAGAAGAACGGAACTGTCTATCCCGACTCGTGCGTGGGCACCGACTCACACACCACGATGGTCAACGGGCTGGGGGTCGTCGGCTGGGGTGTTGGTGGCATCGAGGCCGAGGCGGCCATGCTCGGGCAGCCGATCAGCATGCTCATCCCGCGCGTTGTCGGCTTCAAGCTCTCCGGCGAGCTGCCGGAGGGTGCCACCGCGACGGACCTGGTGCTCGTCATCACCGAGCAGCTGCGCAAGCACGGCGTCGTCGGCAAGTTCGTCGAGTTCTACGGGTCCGGCGTCGGTGCCGTCCCGTTGGCAAACCGCGCCACGATCGGCAACATGAGCCCCGAGTACGGATCGACGATCGCGATCTTCCCGATCGACGACGAGACCAGCAAGTACCTGCGGCTCACGGGTCGCAGCGAGGAGCAGATCGCGCTCGTCGAGGCCTACGCCAAGGCACAGGGAATGTGGCACGACCCCGACCACGAGGCGCGCTACTCCGAATACCTCGAGCTCGACCTCGGCGACGTCGTCCCGTCGATCGCCGGGCCCAAGCGGCCTCAGGACCGGGTGTCGCTCACCGACAGCAAGTCGGCGTTCCGCACCGCCCTCGCCGACTACTCCCAGGATGACTCCGGCGAGATCGGACGGCCGACCAACTCGCAGCACGTCAAGCTCGCGGACGGCACGGAGTTCGAGCTCGATCACGGTGCCGTCACGATCGCGGCCATCACGTCGTGCACCAACACCTCCAACCCGTCAGTCATGATCGGTGCGGCGCTGCTCGCCAAGAACGCCGTCGAGAAGGGCCTGCAGCGCAAGCCGTGGGTGAAGACCACCTTGGCGCCCGGCTCCAAGGTCGTCACCGACTACTACGACCGCTCGGGACTCACGCCCTACCTCGACAAGCTCGGCTTCAACCTTGTGGGCTACGGGTGCACCACCTGCATCGGTAACTCCGGGCCGCTCATCCCCGAGGTCAGCAAGGCCGTCAACGACGGTGACCTCGCCGTGACTGCGGTGCTCTCGGGCAACCGCAACTTCGAGGGCCGTATCAACCCCGACATCAAGATGAACTATCTCGCGTCGCCACCCCTCGTCATCGCCTACGCGCTGGCTGGCTCCATGGACGTCGACCTGTTCCACGACCCGCTCGGGCAGGATCCCGACGGCAACGACGTCTACATGAAGGACATCTGGCCCTCGCCGTCGGAGATCGAGGACGTCATCGCGTCTTCGATCGACTCCGCAACCTTCACCAAGGAGTACGCCGACGTGTTCGCCGGCGACGAGCGCTGGCAGAACCTGTCGACGCCCGACGGTGCCATCTTCGAGTGGGACGAGAGCTCGACGTACGTCCGCAAGGCTCCGTACTTCGACGGCATGAAGCTCGAGCCCGATGACGTGACCGAGGTCAGCGGCGCGCGGGTGCTGCTCAAGCTGGGCGACTCGGTCACGACCGACCACATCAGCCCTGCCGGGGCCATCAAGAAGGACAGCCCCGCCGGCCACTACCTCTCCGAGCACGGCATCGAGGCGCGTGACTTCAACTCCTACGGCTCCCGTCGTGGTAACCACGAGGTCATGATCCGCGGGACGTTCGCGAACATCCGGCTGCGCAACCAGATGGCACCGGGCACCGAGGGGGGCTTCACCCGCAATCTCATCGCCGGTGGAGAGGTCACGTCGGTCTATGAGGCGTCTGCCGCCTACCAGGCGGCGGGCGTGCCGCTGGTCGTGCTCTCGGGCAAGGAGTACGGCTCCGGTTCGTCGCGCGACTGGGCCGCCAAGGGCACCGCTCTCCTGGGCGTCAAGGTCGTCATCGCCGAGTCGTACGAGCGCATCCACCGCTCCAACCTGATCGGCATGGGCGTCCTGCCGCTGCAGTACCCGGCGGGCCAGAATGCCGAGTCGCTGGGGCTGACGGGGGAGGAGACGTTCGACTTCACCGGCATCACCGAGCTCAACGCCGGCACGACGCCGAAGACGGTGCACGTCAAGGCTCATCAGGAGGCCGGCACCGACGTGGAGTTTGACGCTGTGGTGCGTATCGACACGCCGGGCGAGGCCAACTACTACCGCAACGGCGGCATCATGCCGTACGGGCTGCGGAGCCTGCTCGACTGAGCATCCCCGCAGGTCAGGGGCACCGTCCGGTGGGCGGTGCCCCTTCGCGCGCGCGCGGGTTCTCGGGCCTTAGGTCCCGTCCTGCAATTTGTTGTTCCATACGCTGGACGTGACGGCGGTCACGCTATACGTTGTGCCAAACAACAATTGCGCGCCGATGTCCAGCACATGTCCATCGCGTGACGCACTACTTGAGGAATTAGGAGGCGGTCTGTGTGAAGCGGACACGCAATCTCGTACTGGTCACACTCATGGGTGCCTCGCTCGCACTCAGCGCCTGCGGAAGCAGCGACTCCGGCGGTAGCGGCGGCAGCGGCGGCAGCGGTGGTGCGGCCAAGGGCAAGATCGGGGTCATCCTTCCCGACACCAAGTCGTCGGTCCGCTGGGAAAGCGCCGACAAGCCTGCGCTCGAGGCAGCCTTCAAGAAGGCCGGAGTCGAGTACAGCGTGCAGAACGCCGAGGGTGACGCCGACAAGATGGCCACCATCGCCGACGGCATGATCACTGACGGCGTCACGGTCCTCGCGATCGTCAACCTCGACTCCGACTCGGGCGCAGCCATCGAAGCCAAGGCCAAGAAGCAGGGCGTCAAGACCATCGACTACGACCGGCTCACGCTGGGTGGTTCGGCAGACGTCTACATCTCCTACGACAACAGCAAGGTCGGCGCCCTCCAGGGTGAAGGCCTCGCCAAGTGCCTGGGCAAGAAGCCGTCGAACATCATCTACCTGAACGGTTCGCCGACCGACAACAACGCGACGCTGTTCTCCCAAGGTGCGCACAGCGTCCTCGACAAGGACACGGAGTACAAGAACGTTGCCGAGCAGGCCGTGCCTGACTGGGACAATGACAAGGCCGTCACGATCTTCGAGCAGCTGTACACCAAGGTCAACGGCAAGGTTGACGGCGTCTACGCCGCCAACGACGGTCTCGCGGGCGGTGTCATCTCCATCCTGAAGAAGAACGGTCAGGCTGGCAAGGTTCCGGTCACTGGTCAGGATGCTTCGGTCGAGGGTC
This sequence comes from Aeromicrobium sp., assembly GCF_014378035.1. Taxonomy (GTDB): domain Bacteria; phylum Actinomycetota; class Actinomycetes; order Propionibacteriales; family Nocardioidaceae; genus Aeromicrobium. The sequence continues at coordinate 9,400 of NZ_JACMOM010000326.1, forward strand.
TGCAGAACATCCTCTCCGGCACCCAGTGCATGACGATCCAGAAGTCCGCGACAGGTCAGGCCGGTGCGCTCGCCGAGGCGGCCATCGCCATGGTCAAGGGCAACAAGCCGGCTGCCACTGGCACGGTGAAGGACGACACGGGCAAGCGTGACGTCCCGGCGATCCTGCTCGATCCGGTCGCGATCGACAAGTCCAACGTCAAGGCAGTCATCGATGCAGGTGACATGAAGGCCTCCGACCTGTGCACCGGCCAGTTCGCCAAGCAGTGCGCTGACGCTGGCATCAGCTGATCGCCTCGGGTGTGACCCTCCGGATGTCCTCGGAGGGTCACACCCGGCACTTTCCCCGGCACGTCACGCTCCCGGTGACGCGACCACATTCTGTACACCCGGAAGGCTCCCCATGAGCGAATCGACCCCCCTCCTCCAGCTGCGGGGAATCAACAAGAGCTTCGGTGTCGTCCACGTCCTCCACGACGTCGACCTCTCCATCTATCCCGGCCAGGTCACTGCACTCGTCGGTGACAACGGTGCCGGCAAGTCGACGCTCGTCAAGTGTGTCGCGGGCATCCACCCGGCCGATTCGGGCGAGTACCTCTTCGAAGGGAAGCCGGTCACGGTCCACGGGCCCAAGGACGCAGGTGCCCTCGGCATCGAGGTGGTGTACCAAGACCTGGCGCTGTGCGAGAACCTCGACATCGTCGAAAACATGTTTCTCGGCCGCGAGAAGACCAACGGCATCGTGCTCGATGAGACCGCGATGGAGTCACAGGCCCGGGACGCCTTGACATCGCTGTCGGTGCGCACCGTCAAGTCGGTGCGTCAAACCGTGTCAAGCCTGTCCGGTGGGCAGCGCCAGACCGTGGCCATCGCCAAGTCGGTGCTGTGGAAGTCCAAGATCGTGCTGCTCGACGAGCCCACCGCCGCGCTCGGCGTGGCGCAGACCCGACAGGTGCTCGACCTCGTGCGCCGCCTGGCCGACTCGGGCGTCGGGGTCTTGCTGATCTCGCACAACCTCACAGACGTGTTCGAGGTCTCCGACCGCATCAGTGCGCTGTACCTCGGGCGTGTCGCGGCCGAGGTGGCTACCAAGGACGTCACGTCGCGCCAGGTCGTCGAGCTCATCACGACCGGCCACTCATCCGACATCGACGGTGCTGCGGCGTCGTCTGCCACGGTCTGACCCGGGAGAACAACATGACTGACATCATCACCGAATCCGAGCAGGCGGGCTTCGCGTCCGACCTCACCCAGTCGTCTTCGCTCGGCGACTCCGTCCGGGCCTACGGCAGCCGCGTACGCGGCGGCGACATGGGGGCGCTGCCCTCGATCCTGGGTCTCGTGGTCCTGTTCATCGTGTTCGGCTTCGCCAACGAGAGATTCCTCTCCAACCTGAACATGGCGAACCTGGTCACCCAGGCGGGGTCAATCATCATCCTTGCGATGGCCCTGGTCCCTGTGCTGCTGCTCGGCGAAATCGACCTCTCGGCCGGTGTTGCCGGCGGCGTGTCCGCGTGTGTCATGGGTCTGGCGATCGTCAAGCACGACCAGCCCTGGTACCTCGCAGTGGCGGCCGCGCTCGTGGTCGGAGCCTTCATCGGGTTGTTGATCGGCGTGCTCGTGGCCAAGCTCGGTATCCCGTCGTTCGTCGTGACGCTGGCCTTCTTCCTCGGCCTGCAGGGTGTCACCCTCAAGCTCATTGGCGAGGGCGGCTCGGTCCGCGTCAACGACCCGGTCATCAGTGGCATCGCCAACAGCAACATGAGCATCACCTGGGGCTGGATCACCGCGATCGTCATCGTCGTCGTCTACGCCGCGCTCACGCTGCTGCGGCACCGGAGCAAGGTCGCACGGGGGCTGCAGCACCAGCCGCTCCCCGTGGTCGTCGCTCAGATCGTCGCGATTGCCGTCGTCCTGGTCGTGGTGACGTACATCCTCAACCAGAACCGGAGTGTCAACCCGAACTTCCCGATCAGCGGCATCCCGTACGTCCTGCCGGTCGTGATCGTGCTGCTCATCGCGTGGTCCTTCGCCCTCGGCCGCACCACGTGGGGCCGGCATGTGTATGCCGTCGGTGGCAACTCCGAGGCGGCCCGTCGCGCCGGCATCAACGTCGACCGCGTTCGTATCACGGTGTTCATGATGTGCTCGGCGATGGCTGCGCTGAGCGGTATCGTCGCGGCGTCCTACGGTGGCAAGGTCTCCACGTCCTCCGGCAGCGGCAACGTCCTTCTTTACGCAGTCGGCGCGGCGGTCATCGGCGGCACGAGCCTGTTCGGTGGCAAGGGCAAGGCGAGCGATGCCGTCATCGGTGGCCTCGTCATCGCCACGATTGCCAATGGGCTCGGGCTTCTCGCCCAAGCGTCGTACATCAACTTCCTCGTCACGGGTGCAGTGCTTCTCCTCGCGGCCAGCGTGGATGCGATCTCGCGGCGTCGGCGTTCGGCGACAGGCCTCTGACCATGGCAACTGCCGGACGCTCGGGTGTCGGCACCAACCAGGAGGACGTCCGTCGGCACAACCTGGGAACCGCGCTGGGTCATGTCCACCGGGCCGGCCGCATCTCCCGGGCCGAGCTGACGTCCCTCATGGGCCTGAACCGCAGCACCATCGCTGGTCTTGTCACCGAGCTGGAGTCCCTCGGGCTCGCCGAGCAGGCGAAGCCTCAGGGCACCCGCATCAGCGCGGGCCGTCCCTCCGTCGACGTCAAGGCGCGGACGGGAGCGTATGTCCTGGCGGTCGACCTCCGCGTCGACGGCCTGACGGTCGCCCGTGTTGGTCTGGGTGGCGTCGTGCAGGCGCGCGCCACCGGCCCGGTGCCCGCAGGCCACGACCCCGAGGCCGTCGGAAACTCGGTCGTCGAGCTCATGCGGCTCGTGGTCAAGGACGTCAACCCCGACGCCTCCATGGTCGGCGTCGGGGTCAGTGTGCCGGGCATCATCAGGGCCGCGGACGGCCTGGTGCGTCTCGCTCCCAACCTCGGTTGGCGCGACGTGCCGTTCGCCGACATCTTGGCCGAGCGCATCGACACGGTGGGCCTTCCGGTTCTCGGCAACGACGCAGACCTCGGTGCCCTCGCGGAGCACCTTCGTGGTGCCGGTATCGGCGTCGAGGACCTCGTCTACCTCTCCGGCGAGGTCGGGGTCGGCGCAGGTGTCATCGTCGGAGGTCGCCCCCTCGAAGGTGCCGGAGGCTACGCCGGCGAGATCGGTCACATGCCGTTCCAGCCCGACGGCAAGCTCTGCCACTGCGGTGCCCGAGGTTGCTGGGAGACCGAGATCGGCGCGCCCGCCATCGCCGAAGCGATCGGATGCCCCCTTGATCGCATCGGCGCGCTCGGAGAGTTTCTCGAGGGCGTGCACGAGGCCACGCCAGAACTTCGGCTCGTCGGCCGCCACCTGGGCCGCGGCCTCGCCGGGACGGTCAACCTGCTCAACCCACGCGTCATCGTCCTGGGTGGCTACCTGAGGTCGCTGTTCCCCCTGGTCCGGAGGGATGTCGAGAGCGAGCTCGCCGTGCACGCGCTCATCGCCCCCCGCGAGCTCGTCAAGGTGACACTGCCGGGCCTCGGTGGCGACTCGGTGCTGCAGGGTGCTGCAGAACTCGCGTTCGGACCGTTGCTCGCCGACCCGGTAGGCCGTCTGAGTGGCGCCTGCCGCGACGTCGAGGCAGCGCTCGTCTCATGACACCCGCACGACGGTCAGAGTGGGGCGGCTCCGGCGAAGACGTCTGCCAATGCGTCCTCCGCGGCACCCAGGGCCGCGGCGTGGATGCCCAGTGAGCTGAGCCGGATCTCCGGCAGGTGGATCGCTGCCGACGGGAGCCGATCGGCCAGGACCTCCTGCGCGGCAGGAACGACGTACTGTCCGAGCGGGACGAAGTAGCCGCCGAGCACGATTGCTGACGGGTCGAGCACGGTGGCGAGGGTCGCGAGGCCGATGCCCAGGTCGTGACCAAGACCGGCGAGCGCCTCTCGTACGAGCGGATCACTCTCGGCCCTGGCCGCGACAGCGATGGCAGTCTGCAACGGGGTGGCCTCCTCAGGCATCTGTACGGCGCGGAGCATGGCGCGCAGACCGACTGAGGCCTCCCAACAGCCCAGACGCCCACAGCCACACCTCCTGCGGGGGTCTCCAATGGGCATGTGCCCGACCTCGCCCGCGAGCCCGGCCCCTCCGCGCAGCAGCATGCCGTCCTGCACGATGCCGGCACCGATGCCGACGGTGCCGGTGATGTAGAGCGAGTGGTCGACGTCCACGGTCACACCGTGCGCGGCCTCGGCCAACGCGGCGCAGTTGGCGTCGTTGTCGATCGTCGTGGGGCACTCGCCGCCGAAGGCCAGCTCGATCTCGGCCGCGAGCTGCTTCCCGTCCCAGCCGAGGTTGGGAGCCCACGACACCGTGCGGTTGTCGTGGGCCACGAGCCCTGGCACTGCGACGGTGGCACCGACGATCGTGTGACCGTCACCGAGCAAGGTCGCCCGCACGTCGGAGGCAAGGCCGACGAGCTCACTCGTGCTCGGAGGACGTCCGGCGGCGGCGACCGACCGGGTCTCGGCGATCTTGACCCTGCCGCCGAGGTCGAGGGCAACCGCCGCGACGTAATCGACGTTGACCTCGAGCCCCAGACCGATGATTGACTCGCCCGCGAGGCTCACGGGCCGGCCGGGACGTCCTCGGCCGGACGGCACCGACTCGTCCTCGCTGACGGCACCGCCGGCTCGGAGCCCCCCGACGATCGTGCCGACCGTGGCCTTGGCAAGCCCGGTGCGTCGTGCCAGCTCGGTGCGCGTGGCCGGCCCGAAGGCCCGCAGCGAGCGCAGCACGAGAGCAATGTTCTGCCGCCGCACGTACTCGCTGCCGGCCGGGACGCTCATGGGGATACCCCCGCGAGCGGGGCGGGCCAGCGCCGGGGGTTGGGGCACCCTCAGCGCGTCCCGTATAGGTGCTCGAGCGCCAGCTGATCGAGGTGCTCGAAGCCAGCTCCGCGTGCGGCCAGGACCTCGGGATCGGACAGCTCGGCCTTCTCCAGCTCGGCCCAGCCCTCACCCTCCGACAGGGTCGGCAGCGCGAGCTCGGGCAGCTTCGCCACCTCGAGAGCCGCCTGCACCTCCGGATCGGCACGGAACGCCTGCACCTTGTCGCGCAGGATCAGGTAGTTGGTCATGCAACCGGCTGCCGATGCCCAGACGCCCTTGTCGTCCTCGGTGCGCGGAGTCTTGAAGTCGAAGTGCACCGGGCCGTCGTAGCCGCCCGCGAGAATCGTGTCGACCACCCAGAAGGCGCCGCGCGCATTGCCAGCGCCGAAGCGGAAGTCCTGGTCGTAGCGCGGTCCGGTCTGTCCGTTGAGGTCGATGTGGAAGAGCTTGCCCTGCCACAGCGCCTGTGCGTATCCGTGGGCTGCGTTGAGCCCGGCCATCTCTTCGTGACCGACCTCGGGGTTGACGCCGACGTTCTCAGCGCGGTCGAGGGTGCTGATGAACGCGAGGGCGTGGCCCACCGTCGGCAGCAGGATGTCGCCGCGAGGCTCGTTGGGCTTGGGCTCGATCGCGAACCTGATGTCGTAGCCCTTGTCGTGGACGAACTCGCCCAGGAGGTTGAACGCCTCGCGGTAGCGGTCGAGTGCGGCGGAGACGTCCTTTGCCGCGCCGGACTCGGAGCCCTCACGACCGCCCCAGCACACGTACACCTTGGCTCCGAGCTCGGCGGCGAGGTCGATGTTCCGCATGACCTTGCGGATCGCGAAGCGGCGGACTTCGCGGTCGTTCGACGTGAACCCGCCGTCCTTGAACATCGGGTGGTTGAAGAGGTTGGTCGTCGAGGTGGTGACGGCGAGACCGGTGTCGGCAAGGCCCTTCTTCCACCGCTCGATGATGCCGTCGCGCGTGGCGTCGTCGGAACCGAACGGGATCAGGTCGTCGTCGTGGAAGTTGACACCGTACGCGCCCAGGTCAGCGAGCTTCTCGAGTGCGTAGATCGGGTCCATCGGCGCACGTGTCGGCTCGCCGAACGGGTCGCGGCCCGGGTAGGCGACGGTCCAGAGACCGAAGGAGAACTTGTCGGAGGGAACGGGGGTCGGGATGCTCATGTGAAACTTTCGGGTCAGGACCACACCGAGGTGCGGTCGCGCAGCAGTGCGTAGGCCTCACGCACGAGAGGGGTCGGTTCTGCGTCGAAGGTCTCGGCGCGGACTGATGCCCACGTCGGGGGTTCGATGGATCCGGACAGTGCCCACGCGGCTTGGCGGGCGGCACCGAGAGCGACGTATTCGCCCGGCGCGGGCACCGTGACGGGCATGCCGAGAACGGCCGGGGCGATGGCCTGGACGGCGGCGTTCCTTGCGGCCCCCCCGACGAGCAGCAGTCGTCGCGGCGGCGTGCCGGTGGCCGCCGTCAAGTTGTCGACGGCATCGGCGAGCGAGCAGAGGAGTGCTTCGATGGCGGCTCGAGCCAGGTCCTCGCGTGTGGTGGCGGTGGTGAGCCCGGCCCACGTACCGGTGGCAGCGGGTCGGTTGGGGGTGCGCTCGCCGTCGTAGTAGGGCAGCAGGGTGAGCCCGTGGGAGCCGGGCGGAGCAGCGAGTGCCAGCCGGGCCATCTCGTCGTGGTCGACGCCCAGCAGCCGAGCCTGCAGCTCGAGGATGCGGGCGGCGTTGATCGTGGCCACCAGCGGCAGGAAGTTGGTTGTCGCGTCGACGAACCCCGTGACCGAGCCGGTCGGGTCAGACACCGGTGAGGCGCTGATGGCGGACGCGACCCCGGAGGTGCCGATCGAGACCACGACGTCGCCGGGCTGGAGGTCGAGCGCGAGCGCTGCTGCCATGTTGTCGCCCGTTCCGGCGCCCACGACGAGCCCCGACGCCGTCGTCGCGGCTGGCGTCGCCGAGGGGCAGATGCGGGGCAGGTCTACCGCGTGACCGATCGCCGACTCGGCGAGGTCAGGTCGCCAGGCGTCGTTGCGGGTGGAGAAGTAGCCGGTCCCGGAGGCGTCTCCGCGATCGGTGAACCACTCACCGTGTGTGATGTGCCCTGAGACGTAGTCGTGGGGCAGGAGGACGCGGGTCGTCCGCTTCGCCGCATCGGGCTCGTGGTCGCGCAGCCAACGCAGCTTGGTGGAGGTGAACGACGCGACCAGCACGCTGCCGACCGCATCGGCACAGGCCTGCGGGCCGCCCAGCTCGTCGATCAGGGTCAGTGCCTCGCGGCTCGAGCGAGTGTCGTTCCACAGGATCGCGTCGTGCACGGGGGAGTCGTGGGAGTCGAGGGCGACCATGCCGTGCTGCTGACCGCCGATCGACACGGCACCAGCACGCTCGCTGAGCCCGGAGGTGGCGATGTCGAAGGCGTCGAGCCAGGCGCGCGGATCGACGGCCGTGCCCGCAGGGTGGGGTGCGGACTGCTGCGCGACGACTGAGCCGGTGCTGGCATCGATGAGCAGGGCCTTGGTCGGTTGCGTCGAGGAGTCGACCCCGAGTACGAGGTCTGCGGGCATGGTCAAGGTTTAGTACGACTGTTGAATTAAGTCAAGGTCCTACCGGTCCCGTTCTTGTCCGGGCGCGACTTCGGGCACTCTTCCTGCGATGGGCGCCCGCCGTACCGGCTCCCGCCGTCGGGCGTTCACCGGGACGCTCGTGACTGGGTGCATGCTCACCACTCGCCGCGACTTCCTGACGTACAGCGCCGCCCTCGGTGCTGGCGCCCTCGCACCCTCAATCACCTTGGGTCGTGCAGACGCCCGCGTCCATGCTCTTCGCTTCCCCCGTGACCCGTTCACGCTGGGTGTGGCGGCGGGTGACCCTCAGTCGGATGGTTTCGTGATCTGGACCCGGCTCGCGTTCGACCCGCTCGCCGCCGACGGCCTGGGGGGCATGCCGGACGTGCGCATCCCCCTCAGCTGGCAGATTGCCACGGACGAGCGGTTCCGGCGTGTCGTTCGCCGCGGAGTCGTGACCACCGCGAGCCAGCTCGGTTACGCGGTGCACGTCGAGGTCGAGGGCCTCCAACCCGGTCGCGAGCATTTCTACCGCTTCTCTGCCGGCCCCTACGTCTCGCGCGTCGGTCGTGCGGTCACCGCTCCTCGCCGTGACGCCATGCCGTCCGAGCTGGCGATGTCATTCGTGTCGTGCGCCCAGTTCGAGCACGGACTGTTCACCGCCTACCGCCGTCTCGCCGAGGACCGGCCCGACCTCGTCCTGCACCTGGGCGACTATCAGTACGAGTACACCGCCGGCGCCTACGTCGCGCCGGGCGGCAACGTGCGCGACCACGACGGCCCGGAGACCACGACCCTCGAGAGCTACCGCCAACGCCACGCCCAGTACAAGACCGACCTGGACCTGCAGGAGGCGCACGCAGCCACGGCCTGGGCCGTGGTGTTCGACGATCACGAGATCGACAACAACTGGGCTGCGGACATCCCCGAGAAGCCGGCCGAGACACCAGGGTTCCTCGACCGTCGCAAGGCAGCGTTCCGGGCCTACTACGAGAACATGCCGCTGCGGCGCACCTCGGTGCCGCGGGGCGCCGACATGCAGCTGTACCGCCGTCTGCACTGGGGACAGCTCGCTTCCTTCCACCTGCTGGACACCCGCCAGTTCCGCAGCGACCAGGGGTGCGGCGACGGGTACCGAGCGGACTGTCCTGCGGCCGTCGACCCGTCCCGTTCCATCACCGGCGGTGCCCAGGAGGAATGGCTCATCGACGGCTTCCGCCGTTCGCGGGCCCGGTGGGACGTCATCGGTCAGCAGGTCTTCTTCGCGCAGCGTGACAGTGACAAGGGCCCGCTCAAGAAGGTGTCGATGGATGCGTGGGACGGCTACGCCGCCTCGCGCGATCGCATCACCACGGGTTGGGTCGACGCCGGTGTGCGCAACCCCGTCGTCCTCACCGGCGACGTCCACGCGGCCTGGGCCAGCGAGCTCAAGCTCGACTACGACGACCCCACCACGGCATCGGTGGGCACCGAGCTGGTGTGCTCGTCGATCACGTCGGGCGGCAACGGTGCTGACTCGGCGGCTACGGCACACCCGTGGTTGGCCTTCAACCCGCACCTGAAGTTCCAGAACAACCTCCGGGGTTACGTCAACACGACGATCACCCCGGAGTCGATGAGTGCTGACTTCCGCAGTGTCGCCCAGGTACGCACGGCGGACGCGCCAGCCTTCACCCGGGCGACCTTCCTCATCGAGGATCGTGTGCCGACGCTCAACCAGACATTTGACCGTCCGCCGGTCGACAACGGACTGCGTAGCCAGAGCCCTGGCGACGTCTCGCGCGAGACGATCGAGCGCGAGACGGCACGGCCGTAGTCTGGTCAGGTGACGATCCACACGGACCATCCTTTCGTTCCGCCCGAGGGCGAGCGCGACCAGCTTCGACGCATGCGCGGACGGCTGGCTTCGCCTGTCACGGTGTGGGCTGCCGGGTCGGGTCCGGCGCGCAGGGGCCTCACGGTCTCGTCGTTCCTGGTGGCCGACGGGGAACCAGGCCAGGTGCTGGGTCTGATCGACGCCGACTCCGACCTGTGGGAGTCATCACCGCAGACCGTCGTGGTCAACGTGCTGGGCGCAGAGCATCGCTTCCTCGCCGACGCCTTTGCTGGCACTGCGCCGGCGCCAGGTGGGCCCTTCACCCTGGGAGAGTGGAGCGACAGCGAGTGGGGTCCGGTGCTGACCGGCGGCGCGGGTTGGATCGGCGTGCGGCTGGCGATGTCGGAGCCTCGCGAGGTGGGCTGGGGCCTGTTGGTGCATGGTGATGTCGAACACGTGTCGGTCGGAGACGCCGAGCCGCTGATCCACCTGCGCGGGCGGTATCGCACGGCACCGGGAGCGTGAAGAACCAGCACGCAGGTGCCGCCGTTCGCACCTCGGGTCGACGTGGGACAGCACGGCAAAACTTCCTCGATAGACTGGTCGGCATGGCAGACGACGGGAAGGGGGCACCGATGAGTCTTCTGGCGAACCTGACCGGGCCCGCCGACCTGCGCGACCTGAGCGACGACGACCTCGATCGCCTGGCGGCGGAGATCCGCGAGCTGCTCATCACGTCGGTGGCGTCCAACGGTGGTCACCTGGGTCCCAACCTGGGGGTCGTCGAGCTCGGCATGGCCATCCATCGCGTCTTCGAGTCGCCGGCCGACCGCATCGTGTGGGACACCGGCCACCAGGCGTACGTCCACAAGATGCTCACCGGCCGCGCGTCCCAGTTCGCCTCTCTGCGCACCGAGGGCGGGCTGTCTGGCTACCCGAGCCGCGCCGAGTCTGAGCACGACTGGGTCGAGAACTCGCACGCCTCGACGAGCCTGTCGTACGCCGACGGCATGGCCAAGGCCAACCACATCCTCGGCAAGGACGACCATGTCGTGGCAGTCATCGGTGACGGCGCGCTCACCGGCGGCATGGCGTGGGAGGCACTCAACAACATCGCGGCCGGCACCGACAGGCGACTCGTGGTGGTCGTCAACGACAACGGTCGCTCGTACACGCCCACGGTCGGCGGTCTGGCCAACCGGCTCACCGAGATACGCACCAACCCCCGGTACGAGCCGGCGCTGAGCGTCATCAAGGAACGGCTCAATCGCTCGCGCGGTATCGGTCCGATGGCCTACGAGGCACTGCACGCCATCAAGAAGGGCATGAAGGACGTCCTCGCACCGCAGGGCTTGTTCGAAGACCTCGGGCTCAAGTACATCGGCCCCGTCCACGGCCACGACCGGGTGGCGATCGAGCACGCGCTCACGCAGGCCAAGCGGTTCGGCGGCCCCGTGCTGGTGCACGTCCTGACCACCAAGGGCCAGGGCTACGACATCGCCGTCGCCAACGACAACGACCAGATGCACCAGGCGCCACCGTTCGACCGCGAGACGGGCGACGCCGTCACGGTTGCCCCCGCCGGCTGGACCTCAGTGTTCCGGGACGAGATCGTGCGCATCGCCGACGAGCGTCCCGACGTCGTGGGCATCACCGCCGCGATGCTCTATCCCGTCGGTCTCGACGCGTTCGCCGACAAGTTCCCCGACCGGGTCTTCGACGTCGGCATCGCTGAGCAGCACGCCGTCACCAGCGCTGCGGGCCTGGCGATGGGAGGGCTGCATCCCGTCGTCGCGGTCTATGCGACGTTCCTCAACCGTGCCTTCGACCAGGTGCTGCTCGACGTGGCGCTGCACCGTTGTGGAGTCACGTTCGTGCTCGACCGCGCGGGTGTCACGGGCGAGGACGGCGCGAGCCACAACGGCATGTGGGACATGTCGTTGATGCAGATCGTGCCGGGCCTGCGGCTCGCCGCCCCCCGTGACGGCTCCCAGCTCCGTGAGCTGCTGCGTGAGGCTGTCGACGTCGACGATGCCCCCACCGTCGTGCGGTTTGCCAAGGGCGCCGTGTGCGACGACTTGCCGGCCATCGAACGCATCGGCACCTTCGACGTCCTCTCGCGCGATGAAGCCCACGACGTCCTCGTCATCGCGATCGGGTCGTTCGGACACCTCGGCGCCGAGGCGGCCGACCTCATCAGGGCAGCGGGCCACGGCGTCACCGTGGTCGATCCACGCTGGGTCAAACCGGTCGATCCCGCCCTCGTCGAACTGGCTGGCAGCTTTGCCCTGGTCGTCACGATCGAGGACAACGGTCGGCAGGGCGGCGTCGGATCGGCCTACACGGCAGCCGTGCGCGATGCCGGCATCTCGACGCCCGTACAGGTCCACGGCGTCGAGCAGGAGTTCCTCGACCACGCCAAGCGCAACGTCATCCTCGGACGCCTCGGTCTCACGCCCCAAGCCATCGCCGACGACACGCTGGCAGCGCTGAAACTGAGCCGGAATAGCTCAGATCAGTGATCGGTTGACCATGAAGTGGATTCCGCGTCGATTCAGAAATGACAAGCCGGCCGTCGAGCCCGGCTCCGGTCCTGTGCTCATTCATGCCCTCGACGGATTTCTCGGAGCCGGGTCAGCGGCCCGGTTGGCTTCCGATCAGTTGAGGTCGGGCCACGGCGAGGTTGTCCATGACTTCGATATCGATGAGATGTTCGACTATCGCGCCCGCCGTCCCATGATCGGCTTCCACGAGGACCATTACGCCGAGTACGACCAGCCCAGCCTGCAGATCGTTCTCGAGCACGACGCCAACCAGATGCCCTACCTGCTTCTTGCCGGACCCGAGCCCGACTTCCGGTGGGAGCGCTTCATCGACGAGGTGCACGAGGTCATTCAGGACCTCGGCGTGCCGTTGTCGGTAGGGCTCGGTGCGGTGCCCATGGGGGTTCCGCACACCCGTCCGCCGATGATCACGGCCCACGGCACCCGGCCCGACCTCGTCGACCGGAAGAATCTGTGGTCGGCACAGGTCACCGTGCCGTCGTCAGCACAGGCGCTGCTGGAGTACCGCCTCGGTGAGTGGGGCCACGACGCGGCGGGCTACGTGGTTCACGTGCCCCACTACTTGTCACAGATGGACTACCCGACCGCAGCCCTTGCTCTGCTGGACGCGCTTGTCGACCGGATTGGTCTCAGCGTCGACGTCGACGCCCTGCGGGCGCGTCAGGGTGAGTCGTTGGCCGAGATCGAGCAGCAGATCGAGGAGCAGGGTGGCGCGAGCGTCCTCGGTGGCCTCGAAGAGCAGTACGACGCCTTCACCCGAGGGGCCGCGGAATCGCTGCTCGCGAGCGAGGACGAGCTTCCTAGCGGCGAAGAGCTGGCCGTCCAGTTCGAGCAGTTCCTTGCGCGTCAGCGCAAGAACGATCAGGGCTAGCCTGCGCGTCAGCGCAAGAACGATCAGGGCTAGCCTTGCTCCCCAGCGGGGAGCCCCGCGGCTGCTGGTTTTATCGCCCAAGCGTGCTGACGAGCGCGATCTAGACGCCTTGCAGCACGGTGATGACGGGGAGCTGGCTATCAGGTACGGAGTCGCTGGCCCCTTCGTTGCTCGGTAGTGGTGGATTCAATGAGCGATGCGGGTGGCCGTGCGCACCGTGCGGATGGCCGGGACGACGGTCGCCGTCACGGCCAACGCGATCACGGTGCCGCTCAGGGCGGCGTAGGCCGGCAGGTCAATCGCGGGCAGGCCGAAGCCGAGCAGGCCAAAGCTCATCCCCATGACGCCGGGGACGACCGCCGCGGTGCCGATGGCCCAGGCAGCGAAGGCTGTCGCCACGGACTCGACGCCGGCCATGGCCACGAGCTGCCGGGACGTCGCGCCGCCTTGGTGCAGGAGCCGAAGTTCCTGACCGCGGCCCATCGTGATCAGCACCAGCGCGTTGATCGAGCCGAGACCAACGAAGACCAGCAGCAGTAGCGTGAGGAGGGTCGACAGGTGCTGGCTGGCAGCATCCGGACTGGTCACCGAGGCGACATACTCCGCGGACGTCACGGTGTCGACGCCAGGTGCCGCGGCTCGAGCCAGGACGGACGACACCTCGCTCGGCCCACTTGCGACCTCGAGCAGTGCAGCACTGACGATCGGGTCGGCCCCAAGGGCCGACGCCGTCCTCGGGCCGATGATCTGGTCACTGACGCCGAGACCCCGTTTGTACACGGCTACGATGCGCAAGCTGGTCTCGTGACGGCCGAGGCGCACCCGGAGATGGTCGTCTAGGGATTTGCCGGTGTCGAAGGCCGCGTCGGAACTGATCGCGACGGTGTCTCGCGCAGTCAGGTCAGAAAGGCTGCCCCGACTCACCTGGGGATCGAAGCTCGTGGGGTCGACGTCCGGTGGGACGATCCGCAGCTGGGTTGACTCCCAGACCAAGCTGTCGGGGAGGTCATCGTCGTCGGTGCGGACCTGCGCCGGCACATCCGCGAGCGGCACCACGCCGTCGACTCCATGTATGTCGCGCAACGTTGTCAGTTGCTGTTCGGTCAGCCCGGACTCGGAGGTCGTGACCAGACTGGTGCCGATCGCAGCCCTCAGCTGCGAGGTGGCAGCCTGGTGGATGACCCGGTCGACCGTGGTCTGGGTCGTGCCGACTGCGAGGAGCAGGGCGAGGGGGACGACGACAGTCGTCAGTCGTCGCGAGAAGCCGCGCAGGTTGCCCAATGCTAAGCGGACGGGTGCCAGCCGGACGGGTGCGCCAGCCAGGCCGGCGCCGACGTTCGCGACCCGACTGAAGCTGAACTCCACGAGGAGCGGGCCGGCCAGGGCTGCCGAACCGACCAGCAGGAAGGCCGAGCTGCCCGCCAGGACGCTGCCGGCTGTGCCCGGGAGAATCAGCGGGGTGGAGGCCATGACCAAGCCGGCGACGGCCGCGACCCCGGCCGTGATGCGGCGGACGGGTCCAACGGACGCCGTCTCGGTGGCGCTGTCGCGGATCGCCGCGGTCGGTGCAAGACGCACGGTCTCGCGTGCGGCCAACCTGCTCGCCACGAGCGCGGTCGGGACGACCACGAGCACCGCGGCCAGGAGGGGCCAGGGTGACAATGTCGAGACGAAGTCCGCGCCGACGATCCCGGCGCGCTTCAGCGCCGGGTCTAGCGCGCGGGCCAGCAGCAGGCCGGGGACCGCTCCTACCGGGCTGGCCACCGCGCTGATGAGGAGGATCTCCGTCGAGATCATCCGGCGCACCTGCCCCCTGGTCGCCCCCACGGCGCTGAGCAACGCGAACTCCCGGCGGCGCCGACGTAGGGCCAAGGTCGTGGTCGCCGCCACCACGAGCACGACGAGCACCATGGCGGTGCCGGCAAACGAGGACGCGAGCGGGATCAACATCCCGCCCGCGCCCGCCGATTGGCGCAGTCCCGACTCGACCAGCACGCCGCTGACCGTCACCAGCATTGAGGCGAGCGCGATGGTCAAGCCGGTCCCGGCCATGGCGGCCCAGTTTGCCCGCAGACCTGCGAGGGCCAGACTGCGTCCGGTGCTCATCGGGCCACCGCCAGGAGGTGGTCGTTGACCTGCTCGGCCGTAGGCGAGTCCATCTGGTCGATCAGGCTGCCGTCGGCCAGGACCAGGACCCGCTCGGCAGCGGCTGCCACCCGGCTGTCGTGGGTGACGATGACGACGGTCTGCTCGAGGCGCTGGGCCGTGGTGCGCAGGAGGTCGAGCACCGCTGCGCCGGTGCGTGAGTCGAGCGCGCCGGTGGGCTCATCGGCGAAGATGACCGTCGGGCGGGCGATCAGCGCTCGTGCAATGGCGACCCGCTGTGCCTGGCCGCCCGAGAGCTGGGCCGGCAGACGGTCCAGCAGCCCGCCGAGATCCATCTCGGTGACCAGGTGGGACAGCCAGGTGTGGTCGGTTTGGCGGCCTGCCAGCACTGCGGGCAGCTCGATGTTGTCAAG
This sequence comes from Aeromicrobium sp., assembly GCF_014378035.1. Taxonomy (GTDB): domain Bacteria; phylum Actinomycetota; class Actinomycetes; order Propionibacteriales; family Nocardioidaceae; genus Aeromicrobium. The sequence continues at coordinate 24,656 of NZ_JACMOM010000326.1, forward strand.
GACGCTCAGGTGTCCGATCAGGTTGTAGGCCTGGAAGACGAATCCGATGTGATCGCGGCGGAAACGGGTCAGGTTGTCGGGGGAGAGGCCGCTGATGTCGTGTCCGCCGACGACGACGCGCCCGCTTGTGGCCAGCTCCAGGCCGGCTGCGCAGTTCAGGAGGGTGGACTTCCCTGATCCCGACTGCCCGACGATCGCCGTGATCGACCCGCTGTGCAAGGCGAGCGAGATCCCCCGCAGGGCATGGGCGGGCTCGGGGCCGCTGCGGTAGGTCTTGTGCACGTCCTGGAGCTCGATGGCGACGGTGGTCGCAGTCACGGTGGTGGCATTCATGGAGTGCTCCTCGTTGCGTGGATGGGTACCACCAACGTTAGGAAGTCAGCGCGCTTCACCTCTAGCCGCGGACGATGGAACTCGCGGGCTTGCATCCTTCGATGCAAGCGGTCCGCTGATGTGCTCCGGGTGTCAGTCGTCGATGTGAACAAGACCGTTCTGGTAGGCCCAGACGACGGCCTGGAGCCGCGACTTCACACCCAGCTTCGGCAGCATGCGCGCGAGATGTGACTTCACTGTTGAGACCTCGAGGACCAGCGACCTGGCGACGTCCTCGTTCGACATCCCTTGCGCCAGCAGCAGAAGGATGTCGATCTCGCGCGGGGTGAGCACGTCCACACCGCGGGAGGCGACGACCGGTTGGGTGCGCCGACGAGACACCATCTCCTGCACCACCCGCTTGGTCAGGGAGTTGTCCAGCGTGCCGTTGCCGCTCGCGACTGATCGCACGGCTTCTGCCATCTGCTCTGGTTCGGCATCCTTGAGCAGGAATCCGGAGGCGCCCGCCTCGAGCGCACCGAACAGATACTCGTCGATGTCGAACGTCGTCACGATCAGCACCGGGATCGGCTGGCTCACTCCGGGTCCGCACAGAAGCGCGGTCGCGGTGATTCCGTCGGTCCCCGGCATCCGGATGTCCATGCACACCACGTCGGCGCCGAGCGACCGTGCGGCCTCGACCGCCTCGCCCCCGTCGCTGGCCGTGGCGATGACCTCGATGTCCGGTTCAGCACCCAACATCATGGACAACCCCGCGCGGACGAGGGGCTGGTCGTCGGCGATGACGACCTTGATCACAACGGATCCTCCATCGTGTCGACCGGGATGTCGAGCCTGACGACCCAGCCGCCGCCGGGCGCGGGTCCGGCCGACAGCCGGGCGTCCGTCAGGTCGGCGCGCTCCTGCATCCCGACGATGCCGAAACCGTTGCCGGCCCCGGTCGACACGAGTGGTGTGCTGGGAGCGGGAGCCGGCGGTGCGTCGTTGCGCACGACGATCGTCACCTCTGACGGGTCACGGACATCGACGACAACCTCGGACCGCGATCCCGGCGCGTGTCGGGCGGCGTTCACCAAGGACTCCTGGACCGTGCGATAGGCGGCCAGTTGGGCGAGCGGCCCGATGCTCAACAACGGGATCTGTGCGGCTGGGGCACCGAAGATGGAGAGTGCGACGTCCCGACCGGCGAGGCGGGCCGTCTCAACCAGCGTGGGAATCCCTTGCAGGGTCTCGGGCCCAACGTCGGGCCCAACCTCGGGGCCGGCCCGTCCGGCATCGTCCTCGCGCAGCAGGGCCACCAGGCTGCGCAGGTCCCTGAGCATCGCGGTGCTCTGCTGCCGTACTTGGCGCACCGCCGTCTTCGCCCCAGCCGGGTCGGTGTCGATCTGCCGATCGAGCGCGGCTGTCATCACGGCGATCCCGGACAGGTGGTGGGCTGCGATGTCGTGCAGCTCTCGTGCCATCGCCACCCTCTCGCGGGCCACTGCTGCCTGGGTCAGCGCTGCCTGTTCTCCCGCGACTGCCCGCTGTTGTCCGACCCTTGCACGTGTCGTCTCGCGGCGCGCACCGACTAGTGCTCCCAGGACCGCGCCGACACCCACGGTGGTGATCCCCTGAAGCGCGGCCGACCCGAGCGACTCAATCGCCCATCCGTCGTCTCGGGTCGCCCGTATGAGATCGCCAAGCCCAACGATCAGCATCGCGACGGCGAGTGTCGATGCCGGCCGCGGCCAACGAGTATCGACCACCACGGCGTAGGCAGCGATGAAGACAGCCACCGACGTTCCTCCGGTGGCTATCCCGAGTCCTGCTCCAGCGGCCACCGGCACCAGGATGCTCACGGCGACAAGCGCAAATCTGGGTACATCGCCAGTCCGGATCAGCACGAGCGCTTGGATGGAGACAACAACTAGTCCGAGCAACAACGTCCGCAGACCGAGTTCTGGCGAACCTGGCAGGGCTGACGGCGCGACGGACGATGCGACCACCACCCCGGTGATCACGACGCATCCCACGACCCAACCGATGAGCACAGAGATAGATCCAGAGGGAGGACACGCAACACTCCACCTGTTGTCCACGTGTGGCCTCTCATGCGATCGATGTCGGCTCCGGCAGTCATCATCGTCGCATCGCTTCAGAGGACATAGGTCATCGGCGATGTCGTTGAAGGGGCGGTACCTGAACGGCGGGCCTTGGTCTCTCGCGTGAGAAATGGGTGAGGCATCGAATTTTCCCCACGGCACGGCGGGGGAGGGCTTCGCCAAGAACTCTCAAGTATGTGCCTGCCTCTGAGCGACGCCTTCGACATGGCGGGTTGTTGAGCGCCGTAGTCGTGGCGCTGTCTTCAGCAGCCCTTCAGCGTTCATCCGTCAGACTGGGCGGATGCGCATCCTGATCGTCGACGACGAGGTCTCGCTCGCGGAAGGCTTGCGCCGGGGTCTCGTCGCCGAGGGGTTCGCCGTCGACGTCGCCCATGACGGGGTCGACGGTCTGTGGCTCGCACGGGAGAATCGCTACGACGCGATCGTGCTCGATCTGATGATGCCTGGGATGAGTGGCTGGAAGGTCTGCGCGGCCCTTCGCGAGGAAGGCGACTGGACGCCGATCCTGATGCTCACCGCGAGGGACGGCGACTGGGACCAGGTCGAGTCCTTCGAAGGCGGCGCCGACGACTACGTCACCAAGCCGTTCTCGTTCTCGGTGCTCGTTGCGCGCATCCGCGCCCTCGTACGCCGTGGCGCCCCGGAACGACCGGCGGTCCTGCGCGCGGGTGACCTGAGCCTCGATCCCGCCACGCGGCGCGTGGCGCGGGGGGAGACCGAGGTCGCGCTGACCAGCCGGGAGTTCGCCGTGCTCGAGTACCTGCTGCGGCACGCCGGTCAGGTACGGTCCAAGCGCCAGGTGATCGGCAACGTGTGGGACGACGACTTCGAGGGTGATCCGAACATCGTGGAGGTGTACGTGGGACATCTGCGGGGCAAGATCGATCGCCCGTTTGGACGTGCCACGATCGAGACCGTAAGAGGCGCCGGCTATCGTCTCGCGGTGAACGGTGGCTGAGCGGGGCCGCGACGGGTTGTTCTCGAGGCTCAGACCGCGGTCGTTGAGAGCGCGGGTCACCCTCGGTGGTGTCGTCGTGGTGGCCATCGCGCTGGGTCTCGGCGCACTCGCGTTCAGCGTCTCGCTCGATCACAGCCTGCGTGCCTCCGCGGAGAACGCTGCGGAGCTGAGGGTCAAGGCGCTCGCGGAGGAGGTGCAACGGCAAGGTCCGGACGTGATCACGCGCCTCGGCGACGAGGCCGCGCGCCTCGTGAGTGCGGACGGGAGCGAGCTGGCCTCATCAGAGGATGCTGCGGCCGCGAGGCTGCCGGTACGTGAGGACCCGGTGGTGGCTGTCGTGGACGATGAGCACGTCCTGGTCGTGAGCGAGGACCTCGACGATGGCCGCGAGGTCGTGCTCGCGTACTCCCTCGAGGTCGACGACGACGTCAGTGGGACGGTCGGCAGGCTCCTGGTCCTGGCCATCCCGGCGCTGCTGGCCCTGTTTGGTCTGACCATCTGGTTGGTGGTCGGTCGGGCGCTGGCGCCGGTCGCCCGCATCCGGGGCGAGGTCGACGCGATCGGCGCCGACCGGCTCGATCGTCGGGTGCCGGAGTCCGGGTCCGGGGACGAGATCGCCCTCCTCGTCGGGACCATGAACCGCATGCTGGCCAGGCTGGACGACTCCCAGCAGGCTCAGCGCCGCTTCGTCTCCGACGCGTCGCACGAGCTGCGCTCTCCGCTCGCGACCCTCCGGCAGCACGCCGAGCTTGTCCACGCCCACCCCGAGGTGACGAGCGCGGAAGAGCTGTCCACCGTGGTCATTGAAGAGGGAGCACGTCTGCAGACCATCGTCGAAGCGATGTTGCTGCTCGCACGCCTTGACGAGGGCGCTCCGCGCAGGACGGATCCGGTCGACCTCGATGACCTGGCCATCTCCGAGCTCACCCGGCTTCGCTCGACGACCGGGCACGGCATGGAGGTGGACGGCACGGCGATCGGCCCTGCGCGCGTCTCGGGCGACTCACGACTTCTCGGCCAGCTCGTACGCAACCTCGCCAACAACGCGGCCCGGCATGCTTCAGGCCGCATCGCACTCGGAACCTGGACGGACGAAGCGTGGGTGTTCCTGACGGTCGACGACGACGGGACGGGGATCCCCGAGGACCAGCGAGACCGGGTCTTCGAGCGCTTCGTACGTCTCGACGAGGCGCGGGCCCGCGAGGCGGGCGGCAGTGGCCTCGGGCTGGCGATCGTGCGCGCGATCGCTCGAGCGCACGGGGGTGAGGTGCTCATCGAGACCTCGCCACGCGGCGGTGCGCGCTTCACGGTGACCCTTCCGACACATCCTGAAGAATGCTTCAGACAGCTTCAGGACCCGTTCAGCACCTTGCCCGCAGGCTGAGGTCATGACCAACACGCAACAGACCCAGCCAGTTCCCCACGAGCACGAGCGCGCGACCTTCTGGCGCCGCAAGCCCACCCTGTGGATCGTCGGCGGGCTCGGAGCGGCAGCGCTCTTGGTGGGCGGCATCGGTGCCGGCGCCGCGATGGCTGACGACGAGGACGACGACCGTTTCGTTGCGGCCCAGCGCGAGGACGTAGGGGCCGTCGATCCTGCAGCAACCTACGGCGCGAAGGACGCTGGCGCCCTATCCGAGGTGCTCGCAGCCGCCCGCGACGAGGCCAACGGCACGCCGACCTCGTTGGAGGCGCACCGCAACGGCCCGTGGAGCGTCGACTTCGAGGCAGCGAACGGCGACGAGACAACCGTGCTCGTCGCCTCGGACGGCGGCGCCTCGGTCGTCCGCACGGACAGGGCAGACGCGGACGACGCCAACGACCCGCCCCCGGCCGGCAAGCTCAACGACAAGACCCTCGTCGCCGTCGCGGGGGCGGTCCTCGCTGAGGTGAAGGGCGTCATCGTCGATGTCGACATCGACGACAACAACGCCGAGGCCTACTCGGTGAAGATGCTCGCCGAGAACGGCACGGAGACCGAGATTGACCTCAGCACTGACTTCGCCGTGACCCAGGTCGACGTCGACCAGGACTGAGACCACCGCCGAAGGGCCCTCAACCAGCAACGCCTTGGTCGAGGGCCCTTCGCGAGCAGCGACCGGCTCGGTCCGGCGGGCGAGGGGACCAGCGGGGTGGCGCCAGCGGACAAGACGATCACTCGAACGACTCCGACATCGGGCCGGGGCCCGGGATGCCGATGAGGGGTGAGGTCCGGTCGACAGCTAACGGTTCTTCGTGTCCCTCTCGTTCTTTCGCAGGGCGCGATGTAGTTCGACGATGCGGACCGTGCCCGGCAGCGCGACCAACAGCATCCCGACGACTGTCGCGAACAGCAGAGTCAGACCGAGCGGGAATCGCCCGTCGAATCCAAGGAAGTTGAGGGCTACCTTCTGGGAGTTCTGACCGATGAAGATGAGCATGGCGATCACGAGAATCGCAGCCAGGATGATCGATATCCAAGCCCAACTGGCTCGGGTCGCCCGGACGCGCCCCTTCTTGGTCAGGCCCCGACCTACACGTGGCTCGACAGATTCGGGCGCTCGTTTCGGGTGGGTCCCGTCGGTGGGGATCGGCGCTGATGGCTCGTTCTCTGGTGCGGGCCTGTCGGGGCGAGTCTCGCTCACGGGTGGTCCTTTCGTCGCTTTCAGGGCTTTGACGTGGATGAAGTCGAGTGCCCGCCACCGGAAGCGGATGTGTTCTGTGCCGCTTCCGTGCGTGTTGTACGTAGCGTAGTGGGCGTGCTCGAAGGTGACTGATGGGCCAGAACTGAGGCCGGAGGGGAGCCTGCGGCTGTCGTCCAGATCGACCCGGCGGGCGGTGGAGATCTAGTCTGCAGTGGCGATCTCCGACGCTGGGAGTGTCACTTGATGACAGCGTCGACTGTCTTCTTGAGAGCACTGGGTTGCGCGGGACTGCGGGGCGCGTTCTTCTTCGCCTCGACCATCTCGGCGCCGATCTCTTGCAGCACTGATCGTCCGAGACCCTCGCGGACCTTCGGGAACCACTCCTGCTCCTCCTCGATGTGATGGGTGACGTTCTCGATCAGCACGGTGGTCTTCGCGGTGAATCGCTCGTCGGTCGGCTTCATGCCGACCAGCTCCATGACCAGGACGTCCGCGGCGTGGTGCTCCTCGTACGACTCCAGCACGTCGTCCTCGACCTCGGGGAGCAGGTCGCGCACCCGTGTGTACATGACCTCGTTCTCGATGTAGGTGTGCACGGTCAGCAGCTTGATCATCTTGTTCACAAGATCGGCCTTGGCCTTGTGGGCGTTGTCGCCAGCCTTCTCGAATTTCTTGAACGTCGAGAGGATCTCTTTGTGGTCTTGTTTCAACAACACGATGGCGTCAGTGGACATGTTCGGCTCCCAGATAGGTATGAGATGTCCGCTGTACCCCACCGGGCGTCTCGCAACCCAGCAACCCGGGTTGACCCTCCCGCCGGCACGAACCGTCAAGGGTGCCGCCGCCTCGTCGCGACCCGATCGGCCCCCGAGACCACGTGGTCGCGGTGCCGTCTTCGTCAGGCTGCATTCCAGGTGCACCATGAGCACGAGGAGCCCGGCCAGGGCAAGGAAGAACATCAAGAGGAACAGCAGTGCCTGTTCCGGATTGTTTGTCATGGCCGGTGTCCTTGCCGACGTCGAATGAACCTCATGTGCCGTGGTTCGAGTGGGGCGCTGTCATGCCGCAGACTCGGTGACTCTTGACCGGCTCCAGCAAGGTGAGAACGTCCGATTCGACCAGACTTCCGGGGGCGATGTTCACGACGACCCTCCAGGGCCTCGATCCGTGCACAGCTTTTGCTCAACCGGCAGTTGAGTTTCGCATGACAGGCCGCGCATCGCCAGATGAATTGACTCCGATCGCGTCAGGGTGACCGTCGCCGCCCTGCACCGTGCTTTCGGGTCGACGCGACTGGACCCGGGCGCCGGCCTGTCGGTGCGGATCCTGCCTCACGCCGACCCGCAGACGACTGTCCTCACCAGCCCCCGCGGCCC
>NZ_JACMOM010000327.1 GCF_014378035.1 Aeromicrobium sp.
CCGAGCTCATCGACGAACTGCTGTTCATCGTCCGCACCGTGCCCGACGACGGAGCAGAACGCGGTCAGTGGATCAGAAGGCACCGCCGCACGTCCGGCCCCGATCTGGCGCAGGTCGTCAACGACGACCTGCACGCGGCACTGTCCAAAGCTTCTGTCCGGTCCGAAGCGTTCGTCACCTTCGTCGTGCCGGAAAGTAACCTCGCCAAGGCATCGAAAGAAGCCGGCGGCGGGTTGGACGGCAGGTCCAGAATCCTGCACCTGCTGATGGGGGAGGTCGAAGCCCAGCTGCGTGGTGCGGTGGGCATGACAGAAGTGTCATGGCTGACGTCGCCGGAGCTCGCGGTGGCATGCCGCACCGGGTTCGCGCCGGGAGATCGAGCCGGGATCATCGACGCACTTGCAGCACACGTTGTCGACCAGAGCGTCAACGCGGATGTGCCGTGGGCGATGGCTGGTCCATCCGGAGCCGACCAGCTGATTCGGCACTACTCGCACGATGCGTGGAACTCCGTCAGTGCCACCATCAAGCTGCCGGTGAAGGGTGCGGTCATGGGTGCGCTGGCGCCGATCCTGACTCCCACCGAGTCCGGGGAACGTCGTAGCTGCGTGGTGTCGTTCCCGATCCTGCGTCAGGAGGTCGCCAACAGGCAGTCCGCCTCGAGTGAATGGGCTGCCGACCTGGGCGAGGCGTTGAGGGACAAGGCGAAGGTCAAGCAGCGTACGAAGAATCGCGACGAGGCCGAGAAGGTCCGCGCGCTCGATCGCAAGCTGGCTCGCGGGAACTCGATGACTCAGCCGTACGCGGTGTGCACCGTCACCGTCCCCAAGACCGTGCGGATCTCGGAGTTCGGTCGCCGCCTCGACGCGTCGATCAGGCGCGCAGGATTCGCCCCGCTCCGCCTCGACCTGTCGCACGACATCGGCTTCGCCACGTCAGTCGTCCCACTCGGCGTCAGCCTGACCCGCGGGACGAACTGATGCGCCGGCGCAACCCCGCTGGCAGGAACCTTAACCGGTTGCTGGACGACTTCGGCCACCAGCTTCCCGCGGCCCCGGAGCCCCCACTTCGGACCAAGGATCCACGGCTTTTCAGGTACGCGTCGGTCCACGGGCAGGCGCGGCGGGGTCGTGGCTGGTCACCAGCCACAGCTCCCGTTGCGGTGTGGCGCATGACCAGCGACCAGGCCCCGGTCCTGTGGCCCTTCATCTCCACCCCCGGTCTTCCACCCACCGGTGCGCAGATCGGTGTCGACCACCTGTCCGGGGGCGCGTTCTACGCCGACCCGATCGGCTGGGTGCTGAACGACCAGATCCCCGTGACCAACCCCAACATTTTCAGCTTCGGCAAACCCGGCCGAGGAAAGTCCGCGACCACCAAAGTGTTCTGTCTGCGGATGATGGATTTTGGCTACCGCACACTCATCCTCGGTGATCCGAAGGACGAGTACGAATCGCTTTGCCGGGCGTTCGGGGTCGAACCGTTCGCCATCGGCCACGGGTTGTCGGCACGCATCAACCCGCTCGCGATCGGCCCACTGGGGCGCGGATGGTCTCACTTGTCGGCCGAGGACGCACAAGGCAGAGCCGCCATCGTGTTCTCCCGTTGGCTGACCCTCGTCCGCGGCCTCGTGGGGAGCCAACGCATCGGCGAACGACGGGTCCGCTTCGGCCCAAGCGAGGAAGCAGTCGTCAAGCAAGGCCTGCAGATGCTCACTGGTTACACCGCCGGCAACAGCCAGCTGACCGAGACCACCATCCCGCGCCTGTGGCACCTGCTGGACGAACCCACACCGGAGCTCATAGACGACACCCGTTACGCCTCGGCCAGACACTTCCTCGACGAGACCAGACTGCTGCGTGACGCACTTGGACAGCTCGTCACAGGAGCGTTGGCCGGCCTGTTTGACGACCACACCACAATCGACGTCGACTGGGGCGCACCGATTCAGTCCCTGAGCCTGTCCCGGCTCGAAGCCCTCGGCGACGAGGCCGTCGGCATCGCGCTGACGTGCCTCAACTCCTGGGGCCGTGGCATGAGGGAAATGGCAGACCCGGGAGATCTGCGGATCGTGGTGCGCGACGAGTCATGGAAGCAGCTGCGCCTGGGTCCTGAAGCCGTCAAGAGCTTCGACGCGGACCTTCGGCTCTCGCGCCGCGACGGTGACGTGCAGTTTGCCGTGGCACACAAACCATCCGACATGCTCTCCGCCGGCGACTCTGGAAGCCAGGCCGCCGCCATCGCCAAAGACCTGCTGCACTTGGCAGACATCAAGATCCTCCACGGTCAAGACCTCGGCGTAGCCGTCGAGCTCGAGCAGATGCTCGGCCTTGGACCCATCGCGCGCGACATCGTCACCACCTGGGCCATGCAAGGCAAAGGCCGGGCACTGTGGTGCGTCGGCGACCAGCAGTACAAGGTCCAGACGATCCTGCACCCCGCCGAACAACGGCTGACCTACACCAACGAAGCCATGGCCGGCGGAGGTTGAGATGAAGAACGCACCCGTACTCATCGCAGCAGTCCTCGCAATCTTGTTGCTGCCGATCCTCGCCGTCGCGGCGATCGCCGGCGCGATCATCCCAGCAGCAACGTCCGCGACGTCCTGTGCTGACGTGGTCGCCGCTAGCTCCGGTGTGTGGCGGTCCCCGCTGCTGGGCCAATACTCGGTGTCCAGCGGGTTCGGGATGAGGTACCACCCAGTCCTGCACGTCACCAAGCTGCACACGGGTATCGATCTTGTCGCCAGCACCGGTGAGAAGACTGTTGTCGCCGCCGCGGACGGCACGGTGAAAGTGGCCGGTTTTAATCAGGCGTACGGCAACCAGGTCGTGATCGAAAACGGCCAAGACATAGCCACCCGCTACGGGCACATGGCCTCGCCCAGTCCCACGGCAGTCGGGCAGGAGATCGCCGCCGGTACGAAGCTCGGAACACAGGGCGCCACCGGCTACGTCACTGGAGCGCACCTGCATTTCGAGATCATCAAGAACGGAACACCGATCGACCCCAAACCATTCTTGGCGGACCACGGCGCACCCCTGAACGGAGGGGTCGAGTCTGGCGCTGCGTCAGACGCTGTGACACGTGTTGTGGTTGCAGCGCCGGCGAAGGATGCAGGCTCGATCGTCGCGACGCGTACCGACGGGAAGACGGTGAGGCTCAACGCCGAACAACTGTCGAACGCGGCCGTCATCGTTCGTGTCGGTCAAGAAGTCGGTGCCGGGTCACGTGGCGTGGTCGTTGCGCTGATGGCGGCGTTGCAGGAATCAACCTTGCGGAACCTCTCCTACGGCGACCGCGACTCGCTCGGACTGTTCCAACAACGTGCGGGCTGGGGAAGCGCGCAACAACGCCAACAAACCGAGTACGCAGCGCGCGCCTACTTCGGCGGCCCTACCGGTCCGAACCACTCCAGCCCGCCCGGACTGCTCGACCGGCCCGGATGGAAGATCATGCGTCTGGGCCAAGCAGCACAAGCGGTCCAGGTGTCAGCCTTCCCTGCGGCGTACGACCCGTGGGAACCCGTCGCACGAACCATCGTCGACTCGGGCAGCGTCTCTGGCGACGCCGTTGACTGCAGTGCCGGCGGATCCGCGTACGGGCACCTAAATGTCACCACATGGAACATCTGCCTGGAGTTCTGCGGAGGCGGGAAGCTTCGACCATGGCAGGACCGCATCCCACTGATCGCTCGATCGATCAGACAGGCGAAGCCGGATGTCATCAGCCTGCAGGAAGCCGGACACAGGGACACTCGGACCGCAGCCATGGTCGATGCCCTCGCGCCAACCTATCGACTGGCGGTCTACAAGAGATCAAAGATGATCCTGTACGACTCCACGAAGCTGTCAGTCAAGGACGACACCGGACACCCGCTGGGATCAGCGCAATGGGTGATCGAAGGCAAGGGTGGTGTCGCGCAGACCTTCCGGGACAGACGCACCGGAGCACTGGTCGTTCTGTCGAGTCTGCATCCGGTTGACGGGAGCGACGACGCACGCCGGCTCCGGTACATCACCCGCGCCCACCGCATCGTCGTTGCTTTGCAACGCGCCAGAGCCGGGAGTGTGATCGTTTACGCGGGGGACCTGAACTCCTACATCCCTGGCAGCGGGGACAAGCGAGACGTTGCACGCTTCTTCACCGGACGCGGCTACACAACGTCCGAGCAGGTCGCATCGCAGCGTGACGGCCAGCAGTACCGCTCATACAACGGCGGACACCCCCCACGTCGGGGACCACGCATCGACCACGTGATCGTCGACCCCCGCACCGTCAACGTCAACAGCTGGCGACAGATCCTCTCGGCCGACCCAGACGACCCGGAGTCCGACCACAACCTGATAGCGGTCGACCTGGCACTCGCTGCGCCCGCACCTGCGGAGCCGACCGCAGCGGGAAGGCCCTGACGATCGTGGGTGATATCCGGATACAGCACGCGCGCCGAACCAACCCTTACCCCTGGACATGGGAGATCCCTGCCGCCATCGCCACGACGGTCGTCCTGCTCGCGGGCTTGGTCCTCCACGCGGCCAGGACGATTGCGAACCTGTTCGCCGGCGCAGGTTTCGAGTTGACCCCGCGCGTCGCCTTATTCTCCTCCATACCCGGCATCGTGGGTGGGGACGCCGCCACCGGACTGACCAGCCGGTCCGCGACCTACGCCAGCAGCGAGCAGCTCTGGACCTGGATCATCGGCACCGAGCTTGGGTGTCTGGTTGGTGTTGCCCTTGCCGTCAGGTGGGGCATGGCGAGATGGGGTCCCGGGCGGATCCAGGGGATGGCCCCACCCCGTGAGGCTGAGACCCTGCTCGGCCTGTCACGGCTCAGACGCAACGCGCAGATGATCCGACCAGACCTCCACAGCAACGCGACCTTCCTCCGGAGAGCGAAGCACCCATGAGATCAACGGCTGAGAAGACGCGGTTCGAACCTGAACAGATCGGGTGGAGGCTCGGGACCGCGTCAGAACCCCGAACCAGACGAGGGTTGTGGGTCCCGTGGGACCGAACTACCGGCGTCATCGGACCTCAAGGCTCGGGCAAGACACTCGACATCCTGGTCCCGGCGTTGCTCAACGCACCCGGCGCCGCACTCGTGACGTTGACGAAGGTCGACGACCTGTTGCTGACCATCGACGCACGCAGCAGCAACGAACGCCCGTGCGTGGTCCTGGACCCGTTCGGTCTTGCACCGGGCCTGCCGGAGCTGGTGTGGGACCCGATCGCCGGATGCGTCGACCCGATGGTCGCCGAACGCCGCGCCAAGGCATTCACCGCCGGCACCGTGACCGGCGCTGTCGCCGGTGGTCACGGCGACGACGCAGCCCGCTTCTACGCCGCTGAAGCAGCCAAGGTCATTCAGGCGTTCTTTCACGCCGCAGCACTGGCCGGATACGGGCTCGAAGAAGTCCTGCGCTGGGTGGCGAACCCACGAGCTGCATCAGAACCCACCGAGATCCTGCGCGAGCATCCTCACGCTGCACCGTTCTGGCAGGGCCTGCTGCACGGCGCGCTGCGCGGCGACGACCGTACGGCAGGAAACACGATCACCACCGTCCAGCAGGCGCTGAGCCTGTTCTTCCAAGCTGACATCCGCCGCCGATGCGTACCCGGCGCCGGACGCCAACCAACCGACGTGGCCGACCTGATCGCCCGTGGCGGCACGATCTATCTCCTCGGTCGCGAAGACCCGTACGCCAGTGCCTCCCCGCTGATGACTGCGGTGGCCGAATCCGTCCTGGACACCGCGCTGGCACTGGCGAACCAATCAGCACATGGGCGCCTCTGTCCGCCAATGTTGGCATGTCTTGACGAGCTGCCCTCCACTGCACCGCTGCCGACGCTGCGCACCCGGATGGCCAACGAACGGGCGCTGGGCCTGTCGTTCATCTACGCCGCCCAGACGTGGCGTCAGCTCGTCGCGATCTTCGGTGACCAGGAAGCACGAGCGCTTTTCGGGCTCACCAACATCCTGTGCATGTTCGGCGGGTCCAAGGACGTTGCTTTCAACCAGGAGATATCGGATCTGCTGGGCCCGGTCAGGGTGGTGCGCCAGACCTGGCAGAGCGGGACCATGTCCGGACGAACAGCTGCCGCCGAGGACATTCCTATTCTCACCGGCGCCGAGGTCAGACAACTCCCAGAACGTCATGCGCTCGTGGTCGCTGAGAACGGCAGACCGATGATCGCCAAGCTCACCCGCTCCATCGACGGCAGGACAGGCAGGGCGCTTCTGGCAGCACAAGCCGAAGCCCGGCTTCGCGTCGATCAGGCACGCGCCAACGTGGTTGACCCACGCGCCCGGGCCACGGCGGCGCTAGTGGAGTCCCAACGGCGCGGACTCACCCGCTGGACGACACCATGAGCAACCCGACCGGGCGAACACCAGCTCCGATGGTGCGGGCCTTCCCGACCCCTGGTGTCCAAGTTCGCCACGCTTACCGTGAGCTCGACAAGGCAGTCAACGGTGACGACGACTATCGCCTGGCTCTCGGCGACCTGAACGACCTTCCACGGCCTTGGTCGCCTGCGACGTGCACGGCGGTGCCGCTGCGGGTCGAGCTCTGGAACTGGCTCGATGCAGTCGTCATCTGGATCAACCACGAACTGGTCTTCGATCCCGCGGACGTCATTCCCGCGTGCTGGCCACAGCACCCGCACCTCGTCCACGAGCTCGCGGTGCTCGCGGATCGCCGCCGCGAAGCCGATCGATCGTTGACCAGTGACGCCCTCGAGGAATGGCACCGCTACGCATTGCCGGCGTTCTTGGTCCGCATGGAGCACAGGGTCGCTCAACACTGCCAAGATCTTCACCCGCCAGTGCCGCCGGCGGCGGGACGTCTCACCAGACACCTCGACGGCCCGCACTTCACAGAGCGGCGTCACACCTATGAGGACGACATCGCCGTCGCAACGGGTTACGCAGATAGCAACCCTGACAGGTGGACGCCGCTGCGAATGGTGGATACCGGCACCGGCGAGTTCGCCGAATAGCTTTGCAGTCCTTCCAATCCACAGCATTGTCCACACCTGTTGATCGAACACGTGTTCTACCCTTTCCGGGTGGGCATGAATCGATCGAAGTCGGACAAGTGGCCGCGCTACGAACCGACCCGGCACGTCTTGATCAAACGGTCGTTCCGCAACGACCGACCGTGGCAGGGTCTGGTGATCGATTGGAAGCAGGACAAACAGAGGTGGTCCGCTCTCGTGGTGTACATGGACGAGAGCGCTGACGGTTCCCCGCTGATGCAGCAGTGGGTTCCGATCGACCGCCTACGACCTTGCCACCCGGACCCGAACCCTCCGCGTGATGAGTTTCTCTGACGGTCCGGACATCTAGCGACTTGGGCCAACGCCGCCTGTGCGTGGTCGTGGTTCCCGCTCGTACAGCGAGCTGTTCGCCCGCCCCGCCCTGTCACGAGAAGCGGCGGTGTTTGTCTTGATGGTTGGCATCTCTTCGGGGAGGTAGCCCACGAGCCGGTATCGAAGGTCCTGCGCCGGTGACTCGTTCAACAGCGCCTCGTCGAGGAACTGGCGGGTGAGGATGTGGAGGTCGTAGCCAGCGTCGTGGACCTGCTGGAGCATGGTCGCCGTTGCGGGCCAGTCTTGCTGACCAAGGAGTCGCGGATCTAGATGGCGCGCCAGGTTTGCCCACCGCTCTCCAGCCGTTGCGCTGTCTGCTTGTTCGAGTCGTGTCCTGACATCAGATGCGCCGGCGAGACCGTCGTTGGAGAAGCTTCCCCGATCGTGGTTGAAGTCGACAGCGGCCGTCGCGACTGCTTGGCGCATCTGTACACGGCCGGAACTATCCGCACGCGCGCAGTTGTCGATTGCTTGGTCCCAGTCTCCCGGTGGCCGGGCGGCGATGATCCGCGCGATCGCGGTTGCTTGCTCTGGGGCGGTCACAATGTTGGTCAGGCGTTCCTCGATGAGCGTGTCTGCCAGCGGCCTTGCTTGCTGCAATCGCAGCAGGAGGTTGGCGCGGCCGCCGTTCTCCAGGACGCTGGCGGGGTCTTCGCCAGTGTCGAACCGGGCGTACCGGGGATCGGTGAGATGCGGTGTCAGGAGCCAGTAGTCACGTTCTGCGGCGATCCGTCCGGCGAGGTCTCCGTCGGTGGCGATGATCGGCGAGGCGTCGAGTCCCGCGAGCTGGGTCGCTTGGTCGTGGGTCATTGAAGTGCCTAGAGGTGCGACGCCGACGAATGCCCCGGCGGTGGCCAGCGTGATGGCGATGGCGTCGATGGGGCCCTCGACGAGGACGGGGATGGACCCTTCGCCCATGTGGGTGTCAGCCAGCCCGTACAGCTGGGAGCCCTTGTGGAACACGATGGTGTCGGCGGTGTTGTGGTACTTCGGTCCACCCCGGGTGTCGTCGATGGTGTCGGGGTGGCGGCGGCCGACGAACCCCAGGACGTCACCGCCAGAGATCACCGGCAGCATGGCGCGGTCGCGGAACCGGTCGATCAGGGCGCCAGTTGATGCGGTGGTAGCGACGCCGGCGGCGAGCATCTCGGTGTCGGTGATGCCGTGATGGTGCAGGTGGTTAATGAGGTTGGTCCAACCGGGCGGTGCGTATCCGGGCCGGAACCGCTCGTCAGCGGCCAAGTCCAGCCCAAGCCGTTCGAGGAGGTGGATTTGTGCCCACGAACCCCGGAGGTTCGCCTCGAAGAATTCGGCTGTGAGGGTGTTGATGCGCAAGATGCGGTCGCCGGTGACGGGCGAGTGGTCCCACTGGTGCGCGTGGTCAAGCATCCGCGTGATGTCGTGGTCGGACGGTTCGAGGGGTCCGAGCAGGCGGCGTTGGAACGCGGCGGCGGCGAGGTCGGCCGGTTCCTTGACGTGAGCTGGAGCGCTCACGTCCCGGACGGTGTTGTCGTACATGTCCTCGGGTGGCGGGTTCTCGTCGTACGGGTCGGACTCTGGGGGCGGGTCGGTGACGATCGCTATCCGCCATACCAGCGCCTGTGCGGGGTCGACGTCGTTGACGTCGGTGGTGGATGCGAGATCCAGAAGGTCAGTCACCGCCCAGCCTCGTCTGGTGGCTTGGTCGATCGATGCGACCACGGTCGGCCACCACGGGCTGGCGGTCATGGAGGCGGCGGGTTCCTCACCGAGGACGTCGATCAACAGTGCTGCCCCGTCGACAGGTAGTGCGTGGTCGTGACCGGTTGCCTGGGTGGTGACGATGGGGGACAGGTGACCGCTGATGCGCCACCAGAGCGCTGCAGCTGCGTGGTCGTCGGGCAGAGGGCCGTCGGAGGCGGCGTTGCGGAACAGTGCTGCGGCGTCGACCCCGGAACGGCTGATCGCCGCCAGTCGTGCAGCAAGCAACGGCGTGAACGAGTCCCTGCGCGGCGTGGCGACATCGATCAGAGGTCCCCATTCGGACAGGGCAGAAGCGCGGCCAGAGTGCAGACGCTCATTGAGTCGGCGCTGATGGGACGCGTGTGCCTTCTGCACCTGCGGCCCACCCGTGGGCCGCCGGTCGGTCGTGTCAACACCAGTCGCTGCCCGCCACACCGCAACATCTGCCAAGACGTTGGCGGCAGGTCGAGCGCCGCCCTGGCGCGCCCACTGCGGAATGTCGGCGCTGATGGTCGCGTCGTTTCGCACCGATGCGGCGAGGTCTTCCACTCGCTGAGCCCTCTGGTGCAGGTAGGGGCTGCGTTGTGGGTCGCTGATCAGCAGGGCAGGTATGCCCGGCAGCCAAGGCAAAGGTCCAGCGTGCGCGCCTCGCGTAGTAGTGGGGTCGAGGCGCCAATCCAAGATCGCGGCACGGTCTTTCACCCCATCAAGCGGACGGTCGGCAACCGCGTTTCGAAGATCCTTCGCGGCGTCGCGGCCGTCCGCGTCAATCACGATCAGGTGCGCCCGGAGGGTCAGCCATGCGGGTTCGTCACAGATTCCCGGCGCGAGCTCCTCGGCGGTGCGGACGAGTTCCTCCACGCGCGAGGCACCGATCAGTGACTCGGATTCGGTGTAGACGGCCTCGGTGTACCGGGCGGCCGCCTGCGGGAGAAGCGTGGACGGTGCCGCAAAGTCGCGCGCGATCGTGGTCGCAGACCGAGGCGAGCCGTCCCGTCCGAGGATGCGTTCGAGCACATCGGTAGCCGTGAGGGGATGGATGGTCTCGGGTCGGATGAGGTTGTGAGCATCGCCATCGCTGGTCACGACGAGGTAGACATGATTGGCATGCCGTCCACGCGTCATCATCGTGTAGAACTGCTGCCGGGTCTCATCCCCGGTGACGAGGCCATGCATGGTGTCTGTCGAGATGCCTTGAGCGGTGTGGACAGTCGAGGCGTACCCCAGCTCGGCGTGTGCATCGACGTATTCTGCCGGCAGCACGATCCGCAAGTTGGACTCAGCGTGCCGCACGGCCAAGCGACCTTCTTGCACCGCCGTGACGGTCCACCGGTCGCCGTTCTTGACCCAGTCCGTCGCTGACAGGCGAAGAAGGCGGTCGTTGCGGCGGGTGATGATCGTTTCACCGACCGACGCCTGGTTGCCATCGGACAACCGCACAGCCGAACCGACCGACATCTCGTTGCGCGGACTGCTGCTTGAGGCGCTGGCGGAGCTGCCGGCGAGCCGGGCTGTGCGAGCACGTGCATTCAGCTCTGCGACGAGGTCACGGGTCGGGGCGAGCATGATCGAAGCCAACCCTGCTTCAGTGTCGGTCGTCCAAGCATCGAACACGGCATCGGTCTCAGTGCTGAGGTCGCCGACATGCACGCGGCCGTGATCCAAGTAGTGGCCCAGCCCTTCGGTCTGCCCGTCGCGCAGGGCTAGCGAGGCAGCCCCCTCGGCAGGGTCTGCGAAGCGCATCAGCTCGCTCAACCTCAGGGTGCCGTGCTGGTGGTCGATGTCCCGCAGGACGCCACCGGCACCGATTGCGGCGAGCTGCTGATCGTCACCGATGAGCCGAACCGAAGCTCCACGGTCAAGGATGAACGCAACAGCGGTGTCCAGGCTGAGGGTGTCAGCCATGCCCGCCTCGTCTATGAGCACGAGCGTGCCGGGGCCGATCGCGTTGAGCAGCGCGCTGCGGGTTCCTTGGTCGATGTGGTGGACGAGCTTGGCCAACGTGTCGCTGACGGCTCTGGTCTGACCAGAGAGAATCGACGCCGCCGCGGCCGATGGTGCAAGCCCGACGACGTTGCCGCCGGACTCCTCCCATGCCCGGGTCAACACACTCATCGCCGTGGTCTTGCCTGTTCCAGCGGCGGCGATACCCAGTTGGACGCGCGCACCGGACGTCGCCATCCCACGCACCAGAGCAACTTGGCCGGTGTTTAGCTCGGCCCCGTTGGCGGTGCTCTCGAGCAGCGCCAGGTCGATCACTTCGGCGGGCACAATTCGTCCATCGACGCGTCCAGCGGACTCAGTGAGGCGCAGCTCTGCATCGAGCACCATGCGGTTGGTGAACACGTCACTGCCCGCGACGTGAAAGACACTCGTGCCATCCTTGCGCCGGAGCTTGTCCGGGTCGGTGATCAGGTCACGGTCAGTTGCCAGCGACACACACTGCTCGATGGCGGTGTCAACGATCCACGTGACGAGGTCCTCGACACGGTCGGCGCGGACGTCAGCCGACCTCACCTGGCGTTGGGCTTCGGCACGCAGGTGCCACACCTGCCACGTCGCGCGCCGTACTGAAACCTGCGCCACGACCTGCTCGGCCCGCCTGGTGACCCACTGCGAGGTGACACGTTCGCCGCAGCTTTCTGGACGCGCCAACGCCCCAGCGACCATGCGGTTGACCTGATTCTCGCCGCCGAGAATTTCGACGGCTTCGGCCCGCCAGGTGGCGCGCTGATCATCGAGGCTTCTCGGTTCGTGCTTGGCGTCGCGGGTCTCCAACGTGGCCTGCTGCGCAAGCTGGATGGCCTCCACAGGTGTCGGCGGCCGACCATGATCGCGCTGGAAGGTTGTGGCGAGCACTGCTCGGCGGATGTCGATGCTCGCCCGTCGAGACGACCACCGGGTATTCAGTTCAGGATCGACGCCGACGATCTCGCGTATGGGACGTTTGTGTGGATCGGTGCCGGGACGCTCGGCGAACCGGACTCCCAGCGACTCAACAAGGTGGCGTTCCAGCGCGGTGTTGTAGGTCTCGCTCGCCGTCACAGTGGCCTTGAACAGCACCCGACCATCGATCGCCGACCAGTCTCCGTCGAGAGTCTGGACCTTGTTGGCGACGGCAAGATGCGTATGCAGGTCGGGGTCCCCGGCCCGAGAATCACGGTGTGTAAACGCGGTTCCGACCAAGCCGGTGACGTCGACCTGCTGCACCCCCTGAGCTCCCTTGCGGGTGAAGAGCGCGTGCTTCTCGATGAACGCCACCGCGTCCTTGATCGCCAGATCGTGAGCCAGCTCGATCTTCGCTGCAATACTCGGAGGAGCGATAGCCCACAGTGTCGAAACACTCTTGACCGGGGAGAACGACAGGTCGAACCCAGCGACCGCGGTGGTCTTGGGACGAGAGTGCTTGGCCACCGTCGCGGCCACCTCGCGCGCATCATCCGGCTGCCGGCCGTGCTCGCGCAGGAAATACTGGCGGGCCACCTCAGTACGGATGCGCGCCGTGTCACCGATGCTTGTAGCCGCATCCGCGGGCGACCCAGCAGCGACGTTCATTTCCCCCAGTCGGCGAGCGATGTCGATCTGGAACTGGGGGACATCGCCTTCGAATACAACGAAGGGACGACCGAGGCGCTGCGCGCTGTGCAGCTCACCGACGCTGGCGGACAGCTCCAGAGCCGCGACCCGCTGCTCGGCGAGAGGGTGAAAGCCATATGCGAACAGCGCTTTCATTTGCTCCGCGGTGACCACATCACCAGCGTCCAGGCCAGCGATACCGGTCAGACCCGACCCCACCCACGAACCAGGAGCCTCACCCTTCTCCGAGTAGTACGACGACAGGGAAGTGCGTCCCTTCTCCGTAGAGTCGAGCGCAGCAACCTGCCGGGTCAGGTAGTCGTACCCCGAGCCGGCCGTCAGCTTGTGCAGCGACATAGTCACACCGGCACAGGCCCGCCGGTGGGTTACCCATGGCCACTATTTGAAGGTTCAACTACCGTGGTGCAAGAGGTGTGAGGCAGTTGATCCATCGAAATTGAATCGGTGTCGCGAGGACGATGTGCAGAATCTGGACGGGCCCACGGTCGAAACTCGCAGGTAGGGTCCGTGATCGGCGATGGCGAGGTCTACATGGCGTTCGGGAAAGCCTAGCCTCTGAGTGTGCGGGCGTTCTGGTCACTTACGAGCTTGGAGTGGTCTTACCTGGGTGCGAGTACACGTCACCACCGAGCGTCCGAGCGTCCGAGCGTCGCACCCAACGACCCTTTTGCCGACCGACGCTCAACTCGATCGCATCGCGAATCGATGGGGTCAGGGAACGACGGCCAGGTCATTTCACCCAAATGACGCAGGCGTTGCCTCATTCGGGCATTGTCGATGCGTGCCTGGAGGACAGAAGTACATCGCCGCGAGTGGCTCCGAGATGCATTACGCGCTCGATAGGCTGTGAAAAGACACTGAAGCTCCCAGGGCAAGCGTTGAATCCGGAGAGGCCGGCGCCAAGGACGCCGCCGATTGAGCGCTCCAAGGCCTCCAAGAGCTGATCTCCGTCGTCAAGCCGCTAGCTAAGCTTAGACACCAGACATGAGCATGAAGTTTTCGGCGACTTGTGACCTAGCCTCGATAGAGAAGGAAGCCGCCGGCAGTCGGCGTCAGACCATGTACTACCAGTCGTTGCCGTATTCGGACTCTGCCCGCGACCTCGGCCGATCGGACGTGCGGCACCTGCGGTTGCTGGCCGAATCGTCACGGCTCTGATCAATGCTTCCTCCGAGAAACTGCAATCCAAGCAGGAATTGCGGTGAGCAACCACAGCAGCAACGCGCCCGTAGCGACCAGCAAGGACACCAAGATGGTCAGTCCGATCGACGACGTGATCGGCCAAAGTAACAGGCACGTTGTGACGACAGCGGCGACCCAGACCGCAACAAACGCCTGGGGCCGGTACCGGGCGGCAACGATCAGCACTGCAGCGATCGCCTGAAAAAGCACCAGTAGCAGCAGCATCACCAGTCCGAATCTGAATTGCAGGTTCGCTATCAGAAGCTCTGTCAGTCCCACAACAAAAATGAACGCGGCGGCGCCGCCCGACCTAGTCACGGAACCCAAGTTTCCCAGATGCTTTCGTCACCGCAGTTGACAGATAGACAGATGTATTTAGACGACTTACGCGTGAAGATCCTTTTACCTGAAGCTTCAGTCTTCGGATAAAAATACGCTTCATGGTTCGGCACTTTGCCTCGCGTTCCAGTAACTCGGGCGCCCTTGGTCTTCCACGCTTCAA
Source organism: Aeromicrobium sp. (assembly GCF_014378035.1). Lineage (GTDB taxonomy): Bacteria > Actinomycetota > Actinomycetes > Propionibacteriales > Nocardioidaceae > Aeromicrobium. The sequence continues at coordinate 14,374 of NZ_JACMOM010000327.1, forward strand.
AAACAAGGTTGTACCGAATTGCTCCAGCTACTGAGCAGAGGGGGTTGCCGACTGAGTGCGTAACCGACATCTTGCCGTAGGTCGAGTACATGAGCGGCGTGTGAAACTTGATCCCCTTGGCGCTTGCGGTCTTTGATTTCGCGCTGAAACCGTAGGCCTTCAACCTGTGTGTAGTTCCGATGCTCTTCGTGGTATCGATTGTCTTGTTAGGCCAGTTGAAAAACATGCTGGCTCGCGTCCGACTTGGTGCCGTGAAGTAGCTCGTGAAGCCACGGTTGTCGCCCTTAAACGTCCCGCAAACAGGCCCGGTGGTTGCCTTCTTAGCTGGGATGAACGTACGGTACCGGATGGCGCCCGTCGTTTCGGGATAGGTCTCCGCAGCAGAGACCGTGGAGTCCGCTGACAAAGGAAGAATCAAGGCGCTGTTGACCGTTCCCAACACGACATCGTCGTTGGCTGCGATGGCGCTCGGACTGAGCTGCCCACAGTGGGTGGTGTTCGGTTTGCCAAACTCGACGGTGTCGTCCCCAACGAGACGGTACGCAATAGGAACTTGACTTTGCGAAACGCCGCTAGGCGTGAAGGTCTCACTGACCTCGGCATCGGATTGGTCGCCATCAACAGCTTCGTTGACGCTTTGCGATTCGAGCGAGTTCATCGTTTCGGCAGATTGCTCCAGCTCGGCTGCCAGGGCGGCGTCCGATGCACCCATCCAAACCTTGACATCGACGTCCTTACCTGCCTGAGTGCCTCGATATTCTAGGTGCCCAGTGTCGCTTTCGATTAGGGGTGGCGTAGAGGGTGCTCCGGCGGGGCCCTCCACGGTCAGTTCCTGTCCGCTCATCTCCACCTTGTAATCGCACGCTTCAGTCGGAGTAGGACCTGGGGTCTCGCCGACGGCAGTCACGGTGAACGAGACGGGTGCGGACGCGGCGGCAGACCCCGCCTGGCCGTCGTCGACCCACGCGCGGACATCGTACGTACCCGGGGAAAGGGTGTCGATATCAAGGGCCAACTCGTCGCCCGAAAGTCCAAAGGGGGTAAAGACGGTCAGGACGGTTGCCGCGCTTTGCGACACCACGTACTTGACGCGAACCGGCCCTCCGTCCAGATCTACAGCAACGCTGCTGAAGGTAACGACGCTATCGACCACGTCAGCGGTCACGGATGAGGCTGAGTTGGGGCGAGTGTTGTAGGTGACCGAAAAGTAGGGCGTCCTAGCTGCGGCGCCACAGTCGGTTCCGCTGGTGGTGTTCATGGAGCAGAAGCGGCGTTCGTAGGACGAGTAGTCTTCGTCGCCGGCGGAGAGGCGGACGCCTTGCATATCAACCGTTCCGTCGCCCCAGGCTCTGGCCATGTTGGTGAGGTTGACTTTGGTCCATCCATCGGCGCAGCCGGACGCCGCACGGTTCGTCGTGATGTGGGTTGCCCCTGCGCCGTAGACGATGGCTGGTGCGTTGGCCCATGTGATGGTGTCGCCCCAGGGCACGCCGACGGGGTAGACGTACATGCGGCGGTCGGCGCAGGTATATCCGTAGTACTGCCAAAGGCCCATTTCGGCCGACACGATGTCGATGGCAGGGTTGTTCTCGATGGTGCTGTTGAAGAACTTCAGGTAGCTCCGCGCCGGGTTTGAGTTCGAGCTCACGCTCGGATCAATCTTGCCCACGATCAGACGGTTCTCCGCACCCCGACTCGTAGTGTCGCCACTGCGGACCCACGTGTCCCGGACTTGATTCATGCTGATGTCCGGGTCGATCGTGACCGGGTATTGGGTGGTCGGATCGGACAGGAACCCGTCTGGTGTGGTCAGGTCCAGTGTGTGTTGGGTGACGTCGCCGCTGGCGCTGGTTTCGTCGAGGGTGGCGTCGAGCTTCACGACGGTAGCGGGGTCACCCGCAGGGTCGGTGGACGCGTCCCAAGCGACCAGGCTGGACGTCTTGGCGATGGTCTTGCCATCGTCGCCGGAGACTTGAAGGCCGCCGGAACTGTTCTGGTTGACGTCGACGCCTTCTGCTCGTAGACCCAGCGTAAAAATCGGGTCGTCGTCTGTCGGCTGCTGGTTGAGGCGGATGTGTGCGTTCAGCCCGCTGCTGGTGGTCGCGATGAGCAGGTCGGTTGCGTTGGACAGCTTGTAGGTTGCTATTCCGCCGCTGACCGTGGGTTCGGGCAGGTTTGCCGGCCACGTGACAGCCAATGACTCGTCATCGTCGAACGTCACTCGCGCGGCCTCTTTTGCTGGTCCGCCGGCGATCGACACGTCAATCGGGGAAGCTTTGGGTGCCCAGGATCCGTCCGCGTTCTTGATCAGGGTGTAGTCGACATCAACCCAGTCGCCGTCGCGCTTGATTCGCACGGGTGTGGCGTACTCCTTGCTGGTGAAGGTTCCGTCCGGGTTCGCTATGACAATCTTGGTCTCAGTGCGTTGCGAGAAGTCCTCGACCGGCTTATCGGTCGAGGACGCCGCTGCGATCGCGGTGGCGGTGTCGGGGGCGTCGAGCGTTCCATCGTCGTCAGAATCGACCGGCTTCAGCTCCAACGTTGCGACAACCTGGGGGTCCGTGTCCTCCGCGGCAGCCGCAACGGCGACTGTGAATGGCGCGAGCAGGCCCGCGGTTGCGATGAATAAGACTATCGAGCGAGCCATGAGTTGCCTTACATAGCGAGACAGATTGATGCGTCACTTTGGCACGCAGACATTCTCAGAGGCTGGGAATTCGAGTTATTAAGTCTAAAATGATCAGAAAGAACCAATAGTTGTAGTGCAGACTAACTATTTCCACAGGTGTGTAAGTGACCCAGCGGGCATCGGTCCGCGCATTCGATTGGCCCTTCTGTGCGGGCCGGGCTTGTTCTAGTGGGTCGTGATGCGTCGCTCGAGTCCCTCGCACGAGATCGTTGAGGGTGGCGGCGACACCAACGTCGACCGAAGCGAGTCGGCGGCCTTACGTCGTCGAGGGTCTCGCGGGTTTGGGCACCAGCGCCTGCAGCTCCGGGTATGTCGCCGGATGGTTTAGGAGTGACGTCGCTGTGATCAGCGCGGCGGTCGGGAATGTCATACGAGTAGTCCACACCTTGGCCGACGTCGTCGACGAGAGCGACGACAAGGTGACCGCAGCCGCCTAGCGGATGAGAGCGCCCTTCGGGGCGCCCACCTGGGTGGGGGACGCTTGCGGCGTCGGAGTCTGTACCGGCCACGGAGGGCCGAAGCGAAGAGCGGAACGGAACAGCCTTCGGCTGGGCTGTGCTGGAGGAATTTCTTACCTCCCGGGGCACCGATGATTGGCCCCTCGCGTGTCCACGCAATCCCCGCTGCGCGGGGATCTCCGCTCACACCAGCTCGTTCGGCGCTGCGCTTGTTTCCTTACGACCTGGTGCTCGCATCGTCCCTGC
>NZ_JACMOM010000053.1 GCF_014378035.1 Aeromicrobium sp.
CCTGGCCCTGCAGAAGAAGCCCACCCCCTGGACCCGGGCCGACCTGACATTCGTGGCCTCGCTCGTCGGCGGCATCTTCGGCAAGGGCGGCGGGCAGGAGTTCGCCAACAGCGTCTACTACGGCAAGCTGGTCAAGAAGTTCGGCACCAGGAAGGCCGACAAGCTCTTCGCCAGCCTGCGTGAGAAGAACGACGCCGAGGCGCCGACCACGTCGACGCTGTCCTTCCCCTACGACAACGTGGCCTTCAGCCCCCGCCAGGCCGGTGTGGCCATCCCCGACCTCGACGGACCACTCGGCACCGCGACCGGGGACGACGTCGGCAGCACCAACCCGCTCGAGACCCTGATCGACGCGCTCAAGCTCGGCATCTCAGGCATGCCGGACGAGATCGACAGCCCCACCGGGACGATTGACCTGAGCAGCCTGTTCAAGATCAACGGAATGAGCAACGCCCTGTTGGTCGGGGCGAAGGAGACCCGGACAGGCCACCCGCTGGTCGTGTTCGGGCCGCAGACCGGCTACTTCAACCCACAGCTGCTCTCCGAGCAGGTGCTGATGGGCCCCGGCGTCTTCGCGCGCGGCGTGTCGTTCGCCGGCACGCAGCTCGTGGTCGAGCTCGGGCACGGGCTGGACTACGCGTGGTCGGCCACCAGCTCAGGCAGCGACAACATCGACACTGTCGCCGAGACGCTCTGCAACGCCGACGGCAGCAAGCCCACCGTCAGCTCGACGTCGTACCGCAAGGACGGCGGCGCCTGCGTGCCGATGCAGTACAACGAGCACAAGGAGACGACGACTCCCAACATCTCCGCACCCGGCCTCCCCAGCACCCTGAAGTTCCAGGTGTGGCGCACCAACCACGGCATCATGCAGACCCGCACGACGGTCAAGGGCGTTCCCGTCGCCGTCGTCACCGAGCGCAGCACCTACGGACGTGAAGCGGCGTCGATATTGGGCTTCTCACGCTTCAACAACCCCGACTACGTCAAGGACGCCACGACGTTCAAGCAGGCGGCGAACGGCATCGACTACACCTTCAACTGGTTCTACGCCGACAACCGAGATATCGCGTTCTTCTCATCAGGACGCCTGCCCGTTCGGGCCGCCGGCACCGACACCGACCTCCCCCGCTGGTCCGGCAGGAAGTACGACCCCAGCGGCTGGCTCAGCTACGAGAAGCACGTGCAGCAGATCAACCCGCCCACCCACTACCTCGCGAGCTGGAACAACAAGCCGGCCCGCGACTTCGCCGCGGCCGACGACAAGTGGTCGGACGGGTCCATCCACCGCTCCCAGGCCCTGAGCCGGCGGGTCACCGCTGCTCTCGGCAAGGGTTTGATGTCACGCGCCCAGCTCGCCGGCATCGTTGAGGACGCCGCCACCGAGGACGTGCGGGCACGGTCGTTGTTGCCGGTGCTGCTCAAGGTGCTCGGTGACGACCCGAAGACCGCCGAGGCCCGCCGCCTGCTCTCGGCGTGGCTCGCCGACGGGGCCCACCGGGTCGACTACGACCGCACCGGGTCGTACGCCCACCAGGCGGCGATCCAGATCTTCGACACGTGGTGGGAAGACGGCGACAAGGCCCTCGCTCACGACTTCGCCACCCCGGGCCTCGGGGCCGACCTTGCCCGGTCGATCCCCCAGCCGCTCGACGACCATCCGCGCGAGGGGAAGGGATCGTCGTGGCTCGGCTCCCCGTGGTACGGCTACATCGACAAAAGTCTTCGGGCGCTCACCGGCTCAACGGTGAAGTCGCCGTTCTCCCACGCCCTGTGCGGTTCACCCACGACCTGCCGCACGAGGTTGCGGTCGTCGCTGCTCGGCGCGGTCGACAGGGCCGAGAAGGCCCAGAGCGTCACGAGCCCCCGTGCCCTGACCTACGACAAGTCGATCGACTACATCCGGCCCACCACGGCAGGGATCGTCGGGGTCAGGCCGATCGACTGGCAGAACCGGCCCACGTTCCAGCAGGTCGTCGACTACCGGACCCATCGGGCTCGGTGATCTACTGGCGGCATGAGACACGTCTTGGCGCTCGCGGCCACCGCTGTCCTGTTGTTGCCGTTGACGCTCACGGCGGGGTGCGGCTCGGACGACGCCACACCCGCGCCGGGGCCGAGGCCGGCGCCGACCGAGCCGGGGCCCAGCATTGACGCGACCCTGCTCGACTACACGAACGACGGGGACGGGCTCACGCTGAGGACCGCCTCGGACGTCGTCGGGCTCGTCGGGGCGCCCCGTGACTTCACGATGTTCATCACCGCAGAGCTCGCACGGCAACAGGCCACGAAGGACGATGCCTGCCCCGAAAAGCCGGAGATCCAGGTCGACCGCGTCGACGTCGGTGGGTGGGCCGCCGGTGGAGTCCTCGTGCCTCAGTGCGGTGGCAACGCTGTGCTCTGGGCGCGGGTCGATGGAACATGGCAGGAGGTCTTCGGCGGGCAGACGCTGCCCGACTGCACGACCCTGAAGAAGTATCAGTTCCCGACCGGGGTGGTCCAAGGCACCTGTGCCGACGGCGAGAAACAGGTGCCCTACCGGGCGAAGGCCGCCAGCTCACCGTGACGTGAGTGCTGCCACCGGAGGCGACATCAAAAGCAGGAACAGCCCGGGGTCGAGGTCGTCGTCATCCATCGACCCCGCAAGGAGCCACTGGTGATCCCAGGCTCACCTCGTATGCGGTTGTCTCGGCACCCGGCATGCACCAAGATCAGTTGGGTGATGGCACAGCCGCGCCGGCCGCGACCGTGTGCCCTGGACGCATCCGGCGCCCAGGCCCGCCATCGTCCGCACCGCAACGGAAAGTGAAGACCATGGCCAACAAACAGTCCATCCTGGGTCGCATCGGCCAGCTGACGCGCGCCAACATCAACTCCCTCCTCGACAAGGCCGAGGACCCGGAGAAGATGCTCGACCAGCTCGTTCGCGACTACACCAGCTCGATCGCCGAGGCGCAGGACGCCGTCGCGCAGACGATCGGCAACCTCCGACTGGCCGAGGCCGACCACGCCGAGGACGTCGCCGCCGTGAAGGAGTGGGGCTCCAAGGCTTTGGCCGCCTCGCAGAAGGCTGACGCGCTGCGGACCTCCGGACACTCCGCCGAGGCAGACAAGTTCGACGCCCTCGCGAAGGTCGCGCTCAGCAAGCAGATCGGTTTCGAGAACGAGGCCAAGTCCGCGGCCCCCCAGATTGCCTCGCAGAACGAGGTCGTCGAGAAGCTGAAGTCCGGCCTCGTCAACATGCAGGGCAAGCTCGGCGAACTGCAGACCAAGCGCGATCAGCTCGTCGCGCGCTCCAAGACCGCCGACGCCCAGGCCAAGGTGCAGGAGGCGGTCTCATCGATCAACGTGCTCGACCCCACCAGCGAGCTCTCCCGCTTCGAGGAGAAGGTGCGCCGTGACGAAGCTCTGGTCGCGGGCCAGTCCGAGCTGGCAGCGTCCAGCCTGGATGCGCAGTTCGCCGAGCTCGAGGACGACACCACACAGACCGAGGTCGAGGCCCGGCTCTCTGAGCTCAAGGGCATCGGCGCGGCCACCCCGGCGGCCGTGACTCCTGCGGCCGAACCGGGTGCCTGATGCATGTCGGAGTGAAAGGATGACCGGATGAAGCTCAACGAGACATTCAGCTATGTCGGGGCGGGGGTCGAGGACGTCTACGCGCTCGTCACCGACCAGAAGTTCCGCACCGAGTCCTGCGCCAACCAGGGTTCGAAGGACTACGACGTCACGGTGGAGGCCGAGGGCGACGGCGCAACCGTCACGGTAGTCCGCACTCAGGACGCCGACCTTCCCGACTTCGTCAAGAAGTCCACTGGCAACACCGTGAAGGTCAAGCAGACCGAGGTGTGGAGCGGTCCTGACTCGCGCGGCAACCGTTCGGCCGACGTCAAGGTCAGCATCATTGGTCAGCCGGCAGAGATGACCGGCAAGGCAACGCTCATTGCCAAGGGCAGCGACGCGGAATTCACCCTCCACGGCGACGTCAAGGTGTCGATCCCGTTCATCGGCAAGAAGATGGAGCCGGAGATCGCCAAGGCCATCACCGCATCGCTGCGCGAAGAGGTTGAGTACGGCATGACGAGGCTCTAGCCCGGCACGACCAGACCTGTGTCACATCGATGCCGTGCGCCGCACCTCGCGGAGCACGGCATCGATCTCTTGTGTGGCGTACCACGCGAGGTCACCCGTGCCGTCGAGGTCGACGTGAAATGACGCGATCTGCGAGAGCGCAACCGGCAGGTCGGGGTCGGACACCTCTGCCGCACCCACCGCGGCGCCGTGCTCTGAAGCCTCCTCGAGCGCTGCAAGCTCATCTTCCTCGTCTTCGGACTCGGCCGTGAACGCGGTCGACGGGACGACCGCCGCGCCCGCCATCAGCGCGGTGAGGTCATCGACCGTCAGCGCCACGTACATCCTCATGCCGCTCAGCCCCTGGCCGGACGTTGCCGACCACGCGGGGCGCGGCGACCGCCGACCGTGTCGACGAGCTCCTGCAGGGCATCCTCGATGCATTGGGCGAGGACGTCGACGTCGGGCACCGCCTCGCGATCAGCAACGATTCCGAAGAACACCTTGCTGTTGTACGACGTCACCCCGATGGCCACCGCCCGGTGCCCGCTGAGAGGGATGCACGGGTAGACCTCGCTGACCTTCTCGCCGGCCATGTAGACGGGGTCCTGCGGTCCGGGAACGTTGGTGATGACGATCTGGTGGCCCCGGCCGGCTTCCGCATCGGCAACCCTTGCACCGACGGCGTGGAAGGTGGAGGTGGCGAAGCCGGGCAGGTTGGCGAGCTTGTTGGCCGCCACCGCCGAGCCCGTCTCGCGGTGGTCCTTGAGGGCGTACGACACCTGATGCAGACGCACGACGGGGTTCGACTCCCCCACCGGAAGCGACAGCAGGTGGCCGCGGACCTTCGATCCCAACGAGGTGGGCAGCCCATCCTCGGCGACCACCGACATCGGGACCATCGCGCGGAAGCTGGTCTTGGCCGTCACAGGCTCGGCGCGGGTCAGCATCCAGCCGCGGATACCCCCGGTGATCACGGCAAGGATCACGTCGTTGATGGTGCCGCCGTGTTGCTCGCGCACGCGCCGGAAATCCTGCAGGGTGGCCGCGAGCGAAGCGAATCTGCGATGCCGGGACAGCTCGGTCGCGAGGATGCTCTGGGGCGGCCCGTCGGACCCGACGAGCGGCAGGCGACGTGCGATGCGGCCGAGGTTGAGCTCGGCGGCACGCAATGCCTCACCCGGATGACGCAGGTTGCGGTTGAGGGTGCCCGTCAGAAGCTCGATCGAGTTGGGTTCGGAACGCGGATTCCAGTCCTCGTGGGGAATGTCGCGGTCGTGCGCGGTCTCCTCAAGGAGCACCTGGGCCAGATCGACCGTCACCGATCCGTCGACGAGCGTCTGGTGGGCCTTGAACAGCAGCGCCACACCGCCGTTCTCCAGCCCCTCGATGAGGTAGAGCTCCCACAGAGGTCGGTCGAGGTCGAGCCGTCGCGCGATGAGCCTGCCCACGAGCTCGTGCAGCGAGTCGACGGAGCCCGGCCGCGGAAGTGCCGAACGGCGCACGTGCAGCGAGATGTCGAAGTTCTCGTCGTCGACCCAGACCGGTGTGCCTAGAGCTCCGGGCACTGACTTCGGTACCTGCCGGTACCGGGGTACCAAGTCGATCCGCTCGTTGATGACGTGGATCAGGCGGTCGTAGTCAAGCGGATTCTCACCCGGCTCGAGGATGGCCAGTGAGGCTACCTGACGGGGAATCGTGGGGCTGTCCTGCTGCAGGAACATCGCGTCCAGCGGGCTCAACCGTTGCATCATTCTCCTCGTGACGTCCTGCAGAGAATTTACCATCGGCTCGCAGTCAGGACGCCGAGAGGACACCCCGGCTGACGATGCGGGGCGCGACGGCGGACGTGAGTGCCTCGATCCGCGCGACGAACGGCGAGGACGGGGCCACCTGGCGCGCGGTGCGCCCCGACACGAGGGCGAGGTCGAGCCCGGCCTGGTCGAACGGGAGGTAGGCCGATGGCGCGATGCCGGTGAGTCGTTGGACAGCCGTCTCGACCTCGCGCTCCTTCCACCCAAGTGTGGTGCGCATCATGTTGATCACGACGACGGGCTGCCGCCCACGAGTCGTGCCGGCAAGATCGTGCAGGCCTCGGACCAGCCGAGCCAGGCCGACCGGGTCGGGACGCCCGACGGCGATGATCGTGTCGGCCTGGTCAAGCACGTGCAGGGTCGACTGGTTGCGAGACATCGATCCGTGGCCGCCAGCCTCGAGAGAGAATCCACAGTCGACGACGACGAGGTCAGCCGACGACCTGAGCTCTCCGAGGACGAGCTCGAGCGCGCCTGTGCGCACCTGCGTCCACATGTCGGCGCGGGGTAGCCCGGTCAGCAGGCGCAGACCTGGATCGACCGCCAGAAGATGGTCGACGACTTCGGAGGACCGGCCGTTGTTGGCGACGCGACACGCCGCCATCAGGCCGCTCACGTCGTCCAGGACGGACAACATCTGCGCCAACGAGCCGCCGTAGGTGTCGGCGTCGACCAGCACCGTGTCGGCACCGCGCGCCCCCGCCGCTGAGGCGATGCCGAGCGCGACGGTGCTGCGTCCCGGAGCGCCGGTGGGTCCCCAGACCGCGATGACCGGAGCCCGGTCGGCCTGCTCAGGCGGCGTCGCGGTGACGGAGTCGCGCGCCACGACGTCGAGCGCGCCCAGCTGGAGCAGACGTTCGATACCGAGCGCATGGCATCGGGCCGGGTCGGACTCGACCGCCGCCACCCGCACGCCACCCCGTTCGAGCCGGTGGACGCTGTCGGCGTCCAGGCCGGCCAGCTCCGCCGCCACCAGCGCGGCCCCGGCGATGTCCGTCAGTCCGACCGCCAGCAGGTCGGCCACGTCGACGCACCGACGCACGAGGCGCAACGACGTCGACGCCTCGATCTCGCGTACCGCGGCCGCCTCCCAAGCCGCACCACCAGCCGCGACGACGACGTCCATCAGGTGACCCGGATGAGGGTCACGTGCCCCGCGGCGACCGTGCTCACGACAGATCCGCGTAGCTCGGAGTCGCCGACGTCGACCAGCACCGTGTGCGTCAGCGAGCCTCCGAGAGCCGCGGCGTCATCGCCGGTCTGCAGGACCCGAACCGACTCGAGCACCCGGTCTGACTCGCCACCCGGCTCATCACCCGGCCCGGGACCGACCCACACATCGACGAGATCACCCCGCCGCAGGCCGGCGGGGGCGGCACCGTCAGTGACGTTCAGTGGCAGCTGGCTCCGGTCGGTGGTCGATATCTGGACCAGTGCTGAACGATCAACGAGCGAACCAGCCGGCACGGCGTGGGCCCACGCGAGCTCGTCGAGCGGTGCCGCGAACTCGTCGTCGACCCGCACGTAGTTGTCCTCCGTCCCGGCGGAGAGCTTGACCCTTGTCACCTCGAGGACGCCCCTGACCACCCCGTCACCGGGCGCAACGGAGTCACGAACCTGCCAGTACTCGATCGTGTCATCTGTCGCTGCCGCCACTCGCGCACCGAGCACTGTCGCCCCGAGCACCAGCAGCACCCCGACCATCAACCGTGGATCTCGCCACGGTCGGATACGCAGCCTCTGCGCCGTTGCACCGCCTGAACCCACAGGCCCCCGCCAGTTCGTCATGCAAACGTTCTACCCACCTCGAGACGATCCGTCCAGCCCTCTGCCCACTTGTCCACAGGGCGTCCGGCCCTGTGCGGCAGTGACACCGATACGTGGGAAACTGGGCCCATGCCACCCTCCAGCTCGCGTTTTCTCACGCTTGCAGACGTCGCGGAGGTGCTCAACGTCACGGTGCGTCAGGTCTACGCGCTCGTTCGATCAGGCGATTTGCGCGGCATCCAGATCGGTGGACGAGGTCAGTGGCGCATCGAGCACGACCAGCTCGAGGACTACATCGCCCGGCAGTACGCGCGAGCAGAATCACATGGCCCAGACCAGCTCAACCCTGACCAGTTCGATCATGACCAGCTCAGCCCAGACCCGCCGCTCCACGATCAAGCGACCATCGACAAGGATGTCAGCTTCGACCGCTGACTCTCGCCAGCGCTTCGAACGGCACCAGGTGGCCCGCACCCGTCTCGGCGAGGTGTGACTGAGCCGCCACGCGGACGAAGACCGTTCCCACCGCCGTCACCATCCCCTCCTTCGTCG
>NZ_JACMOM010000328.1 GCF_014378035.1 Aeromicrobium sp.
GCCGTCGGCACCGCGGGCCAGCGATGCACGTCGCTGCGGCGCATCATCGTGCACGAGTCGATCAAGGATGACCTCGTGACCCGGCTCAAGGCTGCCTACGAGACGCTGCCGATCGGCTCGCCCCTCAAGTCATCGACCCTGGTCGGCCCGCTCGTTGACGAGACGGCCTTCCGTGCGTTCGGTGCTGCGGTGTCGCAGGCGCAGTCCGACGGCGGCAGGCTCGTCACCGGGGGAGCGCAGTCCGCTGAGACGAGCAGCAGCACCGGCGGTGGCTTCTACGTCCACCCGGCGATCATCGACATGCCGGCGCAGACCGACATCGTCAAGACCGAGACGTTCGCACCGCTGCTCTACGTGCTCACCTATGCCGACCTCGGTGAGGCGTTCGCGCTGCACAACGACGTCGTGCAGGGCCTCTCGTCGTCGATCTTCACGCTCGATGTCCGCGAGGCTGAGACCTTCCTGTCGGTCGTCGGCTCCGACTGTGGCATCGCCAATGTCAACATCGGCCCGTCGGGTGCAGAGATCGGCGGCGCCTTCGGTGGCGAGAAGGGGACCGGCGGCGGACGCCGGTCGGGCTCAGACGCCTGGCGCGCCTACATGCGCCGCTCGACCAACACGGTCAACTACTCCACCGACCTCCCGCTGGCCCAGGGCGTCGAGTTCGTCTGACCCCTGCCCCGTGCCGGGCCCTGCTGCTCCGGCGGTAGTGGGTGTGGCGGCGGTGTCTCAGCGTCCACCCCTCGCGTGGGGCGGGGGGGTAGGGTCCCCGCCGGGGGCCGGCTTGGGCGCTGACCCCCCGCCAACCCCGGGCTGGGCGCAGGGTTGGGCGGCCACCCCCCGCATGCGGCGGTGTCTCAGCGTCCACCCCTCGCGTGGGGCGGGGGGTTAGCGTCCACGCTGGGCGCAGGCTTGGCCGCTAACCCACCGCCAGCGCCAGGCTGGGCGCAGGCTTGGCCGCCAACCCACCGCCGGCCGCCAGGCCCGCCACAGCCACCCGGCCGTCAGAGCCAGATTGCGGGGGCGAGCTGGTCTCGTGGCTCGGGCGGGAGCCGCTCGGCGTCGCCGTCGACGAAACGCCTGGCCGACCAAGCGGTCGCCGCGGCATCGAGGATGTCATCGACCGCGACCCCGCGGCGTCGCTCGGCCACGACCGCGAGCCCGTGATCGGCGAGCAGCCGTCGCCGATACGCCTCACCGTCGGCCGTGGTCTTGCCGTCGATGAGGACTCCGCCGTTCATGGCCGCGAAGCAGACCTCGGGATGTGACTCGATCAGGGGCACGCCGGGGCCGGTCGCGATCCAGTCGCGCACCTCGCGGATCTTCGGCACGAGATACCACGTCTGCTTGCTCAGCCCGAGGCCCAGAGCGGCTCGGTTGGACGCGTTCGCGGCGTGATAGTCCCCCGCTTCGAGGACGGCCGAGGCCGGCGCGTTGAACACCGTCGAGGCGCGGCCCGGCAGCTCTTTGCGCGCAAGTCGCTCCGCCACTCTCGGCTCGTCGATCGGCAGTCCGATCGGGATGTCGATCGCCACCGCCTCGACGTCACCGGCGAGTGCCACGAGCCGGTCGATCGTCGGCGCCACCAGCACCGCGGTCGATCCGTCCCACACGACGCCGACCCAGCCGATCTTGCATCCGTCGACACCCAACACGGCCATGCACAGATCCTTGCACTGTCAAAGCGTCAGTGCCTCGCGGCAGGGTGGTGGCATGACTCGAGAGCTCCAGATCACGTTCGACTGTGCCGACCCGGCTGCGCTGGCCGCGTTCTGGGCAGAGGTGCTCGGTTACCAGGTCGAGTCGCCGCCCCAGGGTTTCGACTCGTGGCCCGCCGCGCTCGAGGCGTTCGGCGTGCCTCGCGACCAGTGGAACTCCAGGTCCGCCATCCGGCCGCTCGAGGGCGCCGGTCCCCGGGTCTTCTTCCAGCAGGTGCCCGAGGGCAAGGTGGCCAAGAACCGCGTTCACCTCGACGTACGCGCGGCCGTCGGCCAGACCGGCAAAGAGCGGATGGACGCGTTCGAGGTGGAGGCGACGCGGCTCGTCGCGCTCGGCGCCTCGCGTGCGAACCGGGTGGATCCGGCGCCGCCCATGGAGGCCGGCTTCATCACGCTGCTCGACCCCGAGGGTAACGAGTTCTGCCTCGACTGACATCGCGACGTCGCCACTGCTCGACTCCGGGGCACCGATGCCCTAGGTTGAGCCGCGCAGGTGACTCAGGTCACATTGCAACCAATCGGGGGGGTTGACCAACGTGTCTCGTCGTATCGGTCCAGTCGTAGCCGTGGTCGCCATGGCGCCATTTCTCATCTCACTGCCGGGGGCCCATGCTGCCGGCGGCTCCTACGTGGCGTTGGGTGATTCGTATGCCTCCGGCACCGGCACCGGCTCCTACATCGCTGACGGCAGCTCGTGCCAGCGTTCGGTGTACGCCTACCCGACGCTCATCGCGGCGGCCAAGGGCTACGCGCTGAACTTCCGCGCCTGCTCGGGTGCCAAGATCTCCGACGTCAGCAGTGGCCAGCTCAGCGCGTTGTCGACCAGCACCACGCGCGTCACGATCTCGGTCGGTGGCAATGACGCCGGCTTCTCCGACGTCCTCACTGAATGTGCGATGCCGGCCTGGTCGAGCGACTGCGCCGGCGCGGTCGCGTCCGCGCAGAGCTACATCCGCAACACGCTGCCCGCGGCGCTGTCCACCCTCTACGCGAGCATCAAGTCGAAGGCGCCCAACGCCAAGGTCGTGGCGGTCGGCTATCCGCGCATCTTCAACGGCGAGGACTGCAACGCGTTCACCTGGTTCTCTCCCGACGACGAGTCGCGGCTCAATGCCACAGCCGACCTCATCGACTCGACGACGTCGGCGGCTGCCTCGGCCAAAGGTCTCAGCTTCGTCAATCCGATCGGCGCGTTCGTCGGTCATGCTGTCTGCGACAACGTCGAGTGGCTGAACGGCCTGTCGAACCCGATCTCGGAGTCGTACCACCCCAACCGGGCCGGCCACGCGAATGGGCTGACCCCCTTGGTCAGCGGCCCGTTGACGGCCCAAGCGGTCACCGTGACACCTGCCGTGGCTGCGCGTGCGGCGGCGTCGTCGGAGGCGCTCGCCACGCAGCAACGCCGGTATGCCGCCAGTGACGCGAAGATCCGCCCCGAGCGCTTCGTGGCGCCCGATCTGAGCAGTGCCCGGGTACGGGCGGCAGCAAGAAAGGCAGGCGTCGACCTGGGCAGCCGTGCCAGCATCGACCGCGTCGATCGGCAGTACGCGCAGGCGCAGGGGAGGGTCAGCCCGGCGAAGTAGCATCCGCGACGCGTTGCGAGAAGGTTTCGTCCTCCCCACACGGCACAATGGACAGGTGAGCCTCTACCGCGACGCCGGCATCGTGTTGCGCGTGCACAAGCTGGGTGAGGCCGACCGGATCATCACGCTGCTGTCCCGCGACCGGGGCATCATCCGTGCCGCCGCCAAGGGCGTCCGCAAGACCACGTCACGCTTCGGCGGCCGGCTCGAACCGTTCATGCACGTCGACCTGCAGCTGGCCGAGGGCCGATCGCTCGACATCATCACCCAGGTCGAGACGATCAACGCCTTCGCCAAGGACCTCGGCGCCGACTACGCCGCCTACACAGCCGGCACCGCGATGCTCGAGACCGCCGAACGGCTCGTGCAGGAAGACGGCGAGCCGGCCGTCCAGCAGCTGCAGCTGCTCATCGGCGCCTTGCGTGCTCTCACCCAGGGGCGCATGACGCCGAGCCTGATCCTCGACTCCTACCAGCTGCGCGCTCTGTCGATCGCCGGCTACGCCCCCACCTTCGACGGCTGTGCGCGCTGCAGCGTCGAGGGCCCGCACCGCAGCTTCCACGCCGCATCCGGTGGCATGCTCTGCGACGGCTGTCGGGTGCCGGGTTCCGCGGCACCGTCACCGATCACGGTCTCCCTGCTCGCCGGCCTCCTCAGTGGCGACTGGGCCTCGGTCGGCACGTCTGATGACCGCTCGCGCCGCGAGGCCAGCAGCATCGTCGGCGCCTACCTCGCGTGGCACCTCGAGCGAGGGCTGCGCTCACTGAGCCACGTGGACAGATGAGGCGAGCCGTCCGGGCCACCACGCCGCACCCCTCCGGTGCCACGGCGCCCGTCCTGCCGCCCGACCAGGTACCGCGCCACGTCGCCATCGTCATGGACGGCAACGGCCGCTGGGCCAAGCAGCGCGGGCTGCCGCGAACCGCGGGGCACGAGATGGGTGAGGCGGCGCTGTTCGACGTCGTCGAGGGTGCCATCGAGGTCGGCGTCAAAGCAGTGTCGGCCTACGCGTTCTCCACGGAGAACTGGAAGCGATCGCCCGAGGAGGTGCGCTTCCTGATGGGCTTCAACCGCGATGTCATCCGCCGCCGTCGCGACTCGATGCACGAGCTCGGGGTGCGCGTGCGCTGGGCCGGGCGTCGTCCCCGGCTGTGGCGCAGCGTCATCAAGGAGCTCGAGATCGCCGAGGAGCTCACCCGGCACAACGACGTCCTGACCCTCACGATGTGCGTCAACTACGGCGGCCGGGCCGAGATCGCCGATGCCGCCGCCGCTCTCGCACGCGACGTCGCCTCGGGCAGGCTCAGCCCTGACAAGATCACCGAGAAGACCTTCGCGCGCTACCTCGACGAGCCCGACATGGACGATGTCGACCTGTTCTGGCGCACCTCCGGCGAGCAGCGCACCAGCAACTTCTTGTTGTGGCAGTCGGCCTACGCCGAGCTGGTCTTCTCCGACATCGCGTGGCCCGACGTCGACCGGCGGGCGCTGTGGGCTGCCATCGAGGAGTACGCCCAGCGCACCCGCCGCTACGGCAAGGCCTGAGGCACTCCGGCGTGGCCGGCAATGCTCCGGGAGCGATAGGCTGTGGCGCCTATGCGTATAGCCAGGTTCGCGGGTGACGACGATCCCCGTTTCGGAGTCATCGGGGACGACAACGGCGTCCCCACCATCGCTGTCCTGAACGGTGATCCGCTCTATGCCGGGCTCAACCTCAGCGGCCAGAAGATCCCGCTGGCGGATGTGCGGTTGCTTGCACCGGTCATCCCACGCAGCAAGGTCGTGTGTGTGGGCAAGAACTACGCCAAGCACGCGGCCGAGATGGGCGGCGAGGTGCCGGCGGAGCCGCTGATCTTCCTCAAGCCCAACACCAGTGTCATCGGGCCGGGCGAGCCGGTGTTCTACCCCGAGCAGAGCAAGGATGTCCACTACGAGGGCGAGCTCGCCGTCGTGATCGGGCGTATCTGCCGCGACATCTCCGCCGAGGACGCCGCCAAGGTCATCTTCGGCTACACCGTCGCCAACGACGTCACCGCGCGCGACCTGCAGAACAAAGATGGTCAGTGGGCGCGGGCCAAGGGCTTCGACACGTTCTGCCCGCTCGGCCCCTGGATCGAGACCGACTTCGACCCCTCCAACGTCGCCGTCACGACCCGTCTCAACAGCCAGGGCAACGGCGATGAGATCAAGCAGGACGGACGCACGTCAGACATGGTCTTCACCGTGCCCGACATCATCCAGTACGTCTCCTCGTTCATGACCCTGCTGCCGGGCGACGTCATCCTCACTGGCACGCCCGACGGGGTCGGCCCGATGGTCGTCGGCGACGAGGTCAGCGTGACGATCGAGGGTCTCGGCACCTTGACCAACCCGGTGGTGTCGCGTGACTGACGCCCACGTCCCGACCCGCCCCGTCGTCACCCGCTTCTGCCCGTCGCCAACGGGTAACCCCCACGTCGGCATGGCCCGCACGGCGCTGTTCAGCTGGGCCTTCGCCCGCCACCACGGCGGAAAGTTCGTGTTCCGCATCGAGGACACCGACGCCTCGCGTGACACCGAGGAGTCCTACGGTCTGCTGCTCGACGTCATGCGCTGGCTGGGCATCGACTGGGACGAGGGGCCGGAGGTCGGTGGTTCGCACGGCCCCTACCGCCAGTCCGAGCGCATGGACATCTACGCCGACGTGGCGCAGCGCCTGCTCGACGCCGGCTTTGCCTACCGTGCCTACGACAGCGCTGAGGAGCTCGAGACTCGCCGCAACGCAGCCCGCGCCGCTGGCAAGTCGTCAGGCTACGACGGCCTGCACCGTGACCTGACACCCGAGCAGGTGACGGCGTACGAGGCCGAGGGTCGCAAACCGGTGATCCGGTTCAAGATGCCCGACAAGGACTACACCTTCAACGACCTCGTCCGCGGCGAGATCACTTTCGGGTCCGACAACGTGCAGGACTACGTGCTGGTGCGTGCCAACGGCCAGCCGCTCTACACGCTCACCAACCCGACCGACGACGCGATGATGGGCATCACGCACGTGCTTCGCGGTGAAGACCTGCTCAGCTCCACCCCGCGGCAGATCGCGCTCTACGAGGCATTCGCCGAGATGGGCATCGGCGGGGGGTTCACCCCAGAGTTCGGCCACCTGCCGTTCGTCCTGGGGCAGGGCAACGCCAAGCTCTCCAAGCGCGACCCGGAGTCGAACCTGCTCGACTACCGGCCCAAGGGCTTTCTGCCCGAAGGCCTCCTCAACTACATGGCACTGCTCGGCTGGTCGATTGCCGACGACCGCGACGTCTTCACGATCCCGGAGATGATCGAGGCGTTCGAGATCACCCGCGTCAACCCCAACCCCGCGCGCTTCGACATCAAGAAGTGCGAGGCCATCAACGGCTCGCACATCCGGCTGCTGGGCGAGCGGGAGCTGTGCGAACGGCTCGTGCCCTACTTCCAGACGGCCGGGCTCGTCGCCGACCCGCCCACCGTCAAGCAGACCGGCACCCTCGCCGCTGCGACGCCCCTCGTGCAGGAGCGCATGACGCTGCTGACCGAAGCCGTCGACATGCTGCGGTTCCTTTTCGTCACCGACGAAGACTTCGTGATCGACGAGGCCGACCGTGCCAAGAATCTGAACCCTGCTGGCGTCGATGTCGCCCGGGCGGCGCGCGATGCGCTCGTGGGCATCCGCGACTGGAACACCGCCTCGATCGAGGGGGGGCTCCGTGCAGCCCTCATCGACGGGCTGGGGCTCAAGCCGCGACTGGCGTTCGGGCCCGTACGCGTTGCGGTGACGGGCAGCCGCATCTCTCCGCCGCTGTTCGAGTCGCTCGAGCTGCTCGGGCATCGCAAGACGATCGCTCGTCTGGATGCCGTGGTGGGAGATCCCGGTTTAGGTGAGAGCGGGTCAGTCGGGTAAAGTTTGTTGTCGGCTAGGACACAGTCCAGGCCATTGGGATATGGTGTAATTGGCAACACAGCGGTTTCTGGTACCGCCATTCTAGGTTCGAGTCCTAGTATCCCAGCGAAGGTTTCACCGAAGCCCTTCCGAGCGTCGCACCTACACGCTTTGCTACTGTTCATCTGGTCGCAAGACCACCCATGGCCCCGTTGTGTAGTGGCCTAGCACGCCGCCCTCTCAAGGCGGTAGCGCGGGTTCGAATCCCGTCGGGGCTACCATGGA
>NZ_JACMOM010000054.1 GCF_014378035.1 Aeromicrobium sp.
CCCAGAACGCCTCGTGGGCGCTGGTGAACGTGCCGGCGGCTCGGGCCTGGACCAATGCGGTCGCGCCGCGCAGCGCGCCGGGCTTACGGACCAGCACCTCCAGGTAGTGGTCCAGCACGAGGGTTTCGCTGCCCCGCACGGTCGCTCGTTCATGCCGGGCGACCTCGGTCCGTCCGCTGAACAGCACCAGCTCCGAGGCGTGCAAGACGCCCCGGATCTGATGGCCGATCAGGCGGGCCGGGACCGAGTAGAAGCACTGCCGAACCGTCACCCGGGCATACCGGTCGACCCGCGGCGTCAGCACCAGACCCGTCTGGAAGCTCTCGGTCGGCAGCGGCCGCAGCAGGGGCGCCTCGAACGCATAGTGCTGCCCGACGCTCATGGTGCGGTTGCTGATCCGCCGGGCGTCGTCGGCTCGGTCGTAACCGGCCAGCAGCTCGTTGAGCTCAGCCATCGAGGTGACCTTGGGGACCGGGACCAGGTGGTTGCGGCGGAACCGGCCGCCTTCACCCTCCACCCCGCCTTTCTCGTGCGCCCCCTCGACGCCGGGGTGGCAGTAGAACGCCTCAAAGCCATGGTGGGAACGGAACGCGATCCAGCGGCTGGACTCTGTGCGGTTGCGACCGAACAGCACCCGCGACACCGCGGCCTTGAGGTTGTCGTAGCGGATGTGGAACATCGGCGTCCCACCGAAAACCTCGAACGCGGCCTGGTGGCCCTCCAAGAACGCCTCCTGGCCCTGGGTGACGTAGGCGCGGTGGACAGCCTTGCCCGACAACGACAGGCGCATGGTGAACAAGAAGACCTTTGTGCGGACCCCCGCCAGGTCAATCCACAAGTCCGCGAAATCGACCTCACCTTCGGCGCCCGGCTCATGGGTCTGCGGCACGAACGCCTCCTCGACGCCCTTGCCGGCCGCTGCCCAGATCTGTGGCCGGCGCCTGGCGACGTAGTCCCGCACCGCCGAGTACGTCAGCTCGTTCATCTCGTGCTCATCGACCAGCCGGGCCAGCACCCGGCGGGCGGTATGACGCTGCTTGCGCGGCGCGGTCAGGTCCTCAGTCAGCATCGCGTCGATCAGAGCTTTCGCCGGCTCCAGCTTCGGCGCCACCCGCACCGGGACCTTGCGCTCCGGTGGGACCGCGTTAGCCAAAGCCTGCCGGACCATCCTTCGATGGACCCCGTACTTATCCGCCAGGGCCCGGACCGACAACTGCTCGACCCGGTCATCACGACGTATCGCCTCGAACAACTCCACCTTCGACCTCGCCACTTGTGCCCCTTCCCGAACGCCGCCAGCAACACGGCGAGCCTTCGGGGTGGGGCCAGATCAGACCGTCATAACAGGTCCCCGGCGTGTCGGAGGTGGGGCCACATCAAGCCGACACGGTGGGGCCAGATCAGACTGACAGGGCCAGACCGACGGATCCCCGCCGCGTAGGGCGCGGACGGATCGATCGCGACGACCTGCACCGTGGCGCGGAACAGGCTGCTCTGCAGCGCAAGCCACCCCTGGACACACGCCCCGGACCGGCCCGGCGCCAGCCCGATGATCCCGCCCGGATGGCTCCGGTCCAGGTCGACGATCGAGGTCATGCACGGGTTCGACCGACGCCACGTCGAGCCCGGGTCGTTCTGCTCCTGGACCCAGCGGACGCTGCGGGCCCGGGTCTCATCGATCCCGATCATCGTCATCGGCGCGGCCTGACCGAGCACCTCGGCCGCGGGCCGCACGAGGATCCGGTGCACCGTCCATCGCGAGGCCGTGCTCGTGGGCGACCCCGCTCATCGCCCGGTTCGTCGTGGTGACCGCCGCACTGACTTTGACCTTCAGCCTTGTCGTGAGGCGGGCCCGCGCCGGCAGCTCCGTGGTCGTCTCGGTGAACGACCGCCGCCCACACAACGCCTCGACACACAGGAACCGGCGCTTGCGGACCCACAACCGCAACGGGACCAGCCCGGGCGGGAGGTCCTTCGCCCGGCTCACCGGGCCGGTCCTTGATCAGCCCCGAGAGCACCCAGCACTCCGGGCAACCACCCTCGGCCGCGACGCTCTCAACCAAGACCCGCCGGCCCCCATCCGGCTCGAGAGCAACCGTCAAGACCCGAAAATCGGGCAACGCAAACAACAAGGTCGTACCGTGATCCAAGGCTCGTGGCCTCGCTACTGGGCGTGTGTGAGAGAGGTCCTCTCATGCCGCTGGTCGCCTCCCCGTCGTCGTCGTCGACACCAGACGCGTCGTAGCCCGCGCTAGGAGGCTCTGGCAGGCTGCGGACATGGGACATCGGGATCGGGTGCGGATCGCGCTGGCACAGATGCGTAACCGGCAGCTGACCCTCGGCGCCGGGTCGGAGATCCGGGGCCGCTTCCTCGCGGTCGGTCCTGTTCACATTGGGAGACGGGTCCTGATCTTCCGTGGCGGCGAGTTCTTCGGCCCACTCACGATCGGTGACGACGTCTTCATCAACCGCGACGCCTACATCAGAGCCGGGGTCTCAATCGGCAACCGCGTTGCCCTAGGTCCGTTCGTGCGGCTCATCACGGACAGCCACGAACTGGGAGACACCAACCAGCGCGCGATGGCGAACACATCAGCAGCCATCACCGTGGGAGACGGCGCATGGCTGGGGGCGGGCGTCACCGTGTTGCCCGGAGTCAGTATCGGAGCCGGAGCCGTGGTGGCCGCCGGAAGCGTCGTCGTGGCCGACGTTCCCCCGGACGTGCTTGTAGCCGGAGTCCCCGCCAGGCTGACCAAGCCGCTGTAGGCCAACCCCTACTAGCGGACGTGGCTATGACAGGCCGATGATGCCGAGGTTGACGCGGTTGAAGGTGCCCGCACCAGTGCCCGCGCCAGTCTTGTACTGCTGCGCGATGACGAACCCGGTAGCGGTGGCGGACGATCCGAGCAGGCGTAGCAACATCCACAGTGTCTTGCCAAGCACGGACGCCGTGCCTGTCAGGTTGACTGCTACCGGGCGCCGACGAGCTGGCCTACCTCGACATCTTTGACACGCTGAAGCAGACCTATGGCTACGCCAAGCAAGGCGCCGGCCGCGGCTACCCCGGAGTCAAGGGCCTGAACGCGCTGCTGACGGTCGTGTCTACCCCGAGCTCGGCGCCGGTCATCGCGGCCGCCCGGCTGCGCAAGGACGGGGCCAACTCAGCGCGAGGCGCCGAGCGGTTCGTCTCCGACGCGCTGATCACCGCAAAGAGGGCCGGTGCGACCGGGATGCTGGTGTTACTTGCCGACTAGGCATATCACAGCCACGACATCATCGGGGCCGCGCTCCGCCAACGCGCCCCCTCACCGACCCGGAAGCGAATGCGCTGCTGGCCGTCTGCGACCCGCAGACCTGGACCGGTCGGCGAGACCACGCGCTGCTGGCTCTGCAGACCGGACTGCGGATCTCCGAAGTCGCCGCCCTCACCCGAGCCGACGTCACCCTGACCGCCGGGGCGCACATCCACACCCGGGGCAAAGGACGCAAAGAACGACGCACCCCGCTGATCCCGACCACCAGAGCCGTCCTGAAAGCGTGGCTCGCCGAACTCGGTAGCGACACGTGCGAGCCGCTGTTCCCCAGCGCCACCGGCACGCACCTCAGTCGCGACGCCATCGAACACCGGCTCACCCGCCACCTCGACACGGCAGCCCGCAGCTGCCCGTCGCTGCAGGCAAAGACCGTGACCATGCACAAGCTGCGTCACACCGCAGCGATGCGCCTGCTCCTCGCCGGCAACGACATCACCGTCATCGCCCTCTGGCTCGGACACGAGCAGGTCTCCACCACCACGATCTACCTCCACACCGAGATGACCCACAAACAGCAGGCCATAGACCGCACCACACCGCTCACCGCGACAGCCGGCCGCTACAAGCCCCCCGACCCGCTCCTGACGTTCCTCGACAACCTCTGAAGAGGCCGACCCACCAACCAGCACTTCCCTGCCGAGCAACAGGGCTCAACACCGCGGCCGGCAGACGGGACCACACCATGATCCAGCTCGCCGTGACGACCGTACTGCGAGTCAGCGAACTGACCGCGCTGACACCCCAAGACATCCACCTAGGAACGGGACCGCACGTTGCCTGCACCGGCAAAGGACGCAAACGCCGCATCACACCGCCGGACCCGACCACGGTCACCACGATCCACCGCTACCTATCCAGCCTTCAGGCTGACCCGCCGCTCCTGCTTTCCACCAGAACAGGAACCCGGATAAGCACCGACGCCGTCGCGAGTCGCCTGAGCCAACACGCCAGCGGCGCCGCGCGGTGTTGTCCGAAACTGGACGCCAAGAACGTCACCCCTCACACCCTTCGTCACACTGCCGCCATGCGCCTGCTCCACGCTGGCATCGACATCACCGTGATCGCTCCCTGGCTCGGCCACGAGAGCATCGAAACCACGCAGATCTACCTGCACGCCGACATGAGCACCAACGAACGAGCCCTCGCCCGCACGACGCCCACTGGCATCAAGACCGACCGTTACAAGCCGGCCTCCGACAAGCTGCTGGCGTTCCTCCAAGGTCCCTGATTATGCCGACCTCGACCCCGCTGCTTCGCCTTCCAGAAGGTGGATCCAGCCCAGATCGGCATAACCAGGAGGTCGGCATAAAAGTGATTATGCCGATGTCGGCAGCACGCGTTCCACCTTGTCGCTTTGGCGAACAGGGCCGTCACGGAGATCCACCGTCGCGTCACGGTCGACACCACCGGCCGCTGCGGGACAGCGAAGGACCCGATCTGGGCCAGCCGCACGCGGCTGCTCCGCGGCCACGAACAACTCAGCCCTGAGGCGTTCACCAAGATGGGGAATGGCCTGGTCGAGGGCGACCCGAGCGGGCAGATCCTCACCGCCTGGATCGCGAAGGAAGAGCTCCGCAAGCTCCTCGCGACCGCCAGGACCGGAGGTGTCCGGCACGACGTTGCTCACCGGCTGTTCCGGTTCAGCAGCTGGTGCGCTGGCTCGGGCATCCCGGAGCTCCAACGGCTCGCCGGCACGATCGAGACCTGGTGGCCCGAAGTCCTGGGCTTCCTGCAGACCGGCGTCACCAACGCCGGAACCGAGGCCACCAACGCCGACCGTGAAGACCGCAGCCCGCACCGCCTACGGCTTCCGCAACCTCGACAACCAACGCCGCCGAGTACGGTTCGCCTGCATCCGGCGGCACCGCTGGGCTACCGCCAGCTGAGGTCACGTCCCCCTCAAGTTCGAAGAGCCAACAGCGCCGCCGCAACCAGCCCATCTATAAGAACTCGGGTCGGCATCTCGGCAGTGCCGCAGGATTTGCACGTATTGTCATTGTTCCTCAGCACACACTGTGCGCGGCATCGCTGCTGGCGACATCGTGACGGACGGGAACGAGACCATGCAGCCAGAGTTATCGTCAGGTCGCGCTCTGGCGCTCACCGTCGCGAGAGCTTCGGCTCGTGCGACAGCGACGGGAACAGCCCCGGCGGCTCACCAGGTCGGAACATGAAGGTCTGGGACGCGGTCTGGCTCAACGACGAGATCGAGCTCCTGCTGTGGCGGCTCGAGTTGCTGCGCGATGTCGTTGACGAGTTTGTCATCGTCGAGGGCGACATGACCTTCTCCGGAGCGGCCAAGGTCAGCTGCTTCCTCGCCCACGAAGCACGGATCCGCGCCGTGGCACCGTCCGTGCACTTTGTTGTCGTACCCCTGCCCGTTCAGGCCGACGATCCGTGGGAACGGGAGAATGCGCAGCGACGCGGCCTGGCCGCTGCGCTCGAGGAGCTGACACAGCCCGGCGACCTGCTGATCGTGGCCGACGTCGACGAGGTTCCCCGTCCCGATGTCGTCCGGCACCTGTCGGCCCACCTCGACCGGCCGGTGCGGCTGCATATGCAGCCCTGCAACTACTACGCCAACTGGGTGCAGGTCGAGCCGTGGCGCAACTCCGCTTGGGCCTACCGGCATGGACAGCACGTCGGACATCAGATGTTGCGTGTGCACCTCGGGTCCCCCCACTCCGACTGGGACGGAT
The DNA here is from genome assembly GCF_014378035.1 of Aeromicrobium sp. Taxonomy (GTDB): domain Bacteria; phylum Actinomycetota; class Actinomycetes; order Propionibacteriales; family Nocardioidaceae; genus Aeromicrobium. The sequence goes on from NZ_JACMOM010000054.1 coordinate 6,014, forward strand.
ACATCGAGGAGTACGTCTCCGACGCCGGCTGGCACCTGTCGTTCATGGGCGGCCCGCGGGCGGTCCGCCGCAAGCTGATGGCCTATTCCCACCAGGAGCACAACACCGACGCCGACGCCTTTCCCGGCCACCTCGAGCGCTGCTTCGACCATGGCGTGCACTTCCTCGGATCGGTCCTGCTCACCAAGCTGAGGCGGAGCGAGATGGACGCGGAGCTGTTGACGCTCGGGCGCGAGCAGCCGGACATGCTGCGCTTCGAGGACCCACGCAGCGGCGCCTCGCGCCGGGCGTTCCGAACCTGGACGTGGCTCCGGCGGTCCGGCCGGGTCCCTCAGACATCGCGAAGCTGGCTGGACCGCCATCCCTCGGTCCTGCGCGCCGTTCTCGGCGCCCCGCTGCTGCTCCTCGACCTCGCACGCACACTGAAACGACGGCGGACGACGCAGCCGTCCTGGCCGACCTCCCGACAGTGGACGGGTCCGGGCTAGACGCAGCGGCGGAGGTTGACGGACTTGCGGCGCATGATGGACCGGCGCCGCGTCGCCGAGGCCCCTTTCACGATCATCTCCGATGATTGCTGGGGCGCCGAGGTGCACCGGCATCTCGGTCGGCGCTACAACACCCCGTTCGTGGGGCTGTTCCTCTACCCGCCCTGCTTCCTGGCCCTGGCCAACGACCCTCGTCGCTACCTGGCGGCCGACCTGCGGTTCCTCGAACGTTCCGCCTACGCATCGGCGCCGTTCCCTCTTGAATTTCCTGTCGCTGCGCTCGACGACATCGAGATCCATTTTCTCCACTTCCGGTCCCGGGGTGACGCGGAGGCCAAGTGGTACGCGCGGCGGGAGCGCATGGACTGGACCACCCTCCGGATCAAGGCCGCCGTCGGGGACGCCATGTGGTCTCCGGCTCAGGCGGCCGAAGCAGGACGTGTACCGGGTCTGCTGCAGCTGACCACCGCCAGCGACGGGACGCCGGGACGCCGGGACGCCGGGACGAGTGCCAATCGTCACCTACACCGACAACGGGGCCAACCTCTTCGCGCCGTCCTTGGCCGCCTTCGACCTGACGGCGTGGCTGACGTCGGGTGTGCAGAGACCTGCTCGCCCATACTCCCGAGTTCTAACCCGATAGCCCGTCAGCGCGCGGCATCCAGCAGCGTCTGAACGGTCTCGTTCGCCACGTGTGTCCACGTGCGACTGGTCGCCAAAGCGTGCCCGGTGACGCTCGCCTCCTCTCGTCGGCCGCGCAGGCCGTCAACAGCAGCGGCCCAGCCAGTGGCTCGCCGCGGCACGCGCGTCGCTCCCAGGGCAGCCATCTCTTCGAGGGCCCCGGCACCCTGCGCCACCAGTGCAGGAGTGCCGCACGCCATCGCCTCCAGCGGGGTCAAGCCGAAGCCCTCGTACAGGCTGGGGGTCAACAGCAGCTCCGCAGCCCGATAGAGATTGATCAGCTCTTCGTCGGTCACACCTCCGAGGAGGACGCAGGTTGCTTTCAGCTGTCGCACCAGTTGATCGCTGTGGGGGCCGTTGCGCCCGGCGATGACGATCGGCAACTCCTGCAGACCGGCGAGCTCGACGAGGAGGTCGTAGCCCTTCCGCGGTTCGATCGTCCCGGCGGCGAGCAGAAACGGCTGGCGCAGGTCCCAGCGGCGAGCGACCCGGTCGGCGGCCGCGGCCCGGTCCCCTGGATGGAACTGACTGCCCACGGCGAGCGGCACGATGGCTAAGCGCTCCTCGCCGATGCCCCAGTGCTGCTGCAGATCCGTTGAGGTGCTCTGGGAGACGCAAAGGATCCTTTGAGCCCTGCGCGCGCCCAGCCGCCCGGCGACGGCCATGGCCACCGTTTCCGTGAGCGGCTTGGTCCCGCGGTGCAGCACCGGACTGAGGTCGTGGACGGTGACGACCAGAGGCAGGTCCAGGGGCCGGATCGGGCAGAGCGGCGATGGGCACCACAGCAGGTCGGCCTTCGCCGCTCGCGCCTGAGAGATCAGGGCGGTGGAACGCCACAGCGGACCGCCTTTAACGCGAGCGTTGCGCTCCTCGGTCCCCGGGATGTCGGTCACGGGTGACGACGCGTTGGTGATGAGTGTGAGTTCGAGCCGGGGGTCCTGGGCCAGTTCTCGCAGCACGGCCTCGAGATACCGCCCGATCCCACCCACACCCCAGGCGAGCTCCGAAGCATCCACCGCCACACGTAACGTCATCGCAGGAGCTCCCAGCCTGAGCGCACTGCGCGCCGGGCGTCCGCGAGCCGGCCACGGATGAGGGCAGCCCCGGCCGGGAGCAGGCCGACGAGCAGGACCGCCCCGAGTCGGGTGACGAACCGACCCACCACCCCGTAGTGCTTCTCGGCGTACGCCATGTAGTCGCGCTGGAACATGCCCGTCAGTGCCGAGGTCGTCTCGTGCTTGACGCTGCCGCCGCCCGAGTGCACGACCTGGATCGCCGCCGCACGCACGTTGCGGGCTCCCTTCATCTGCTCGCGACGGCACCAGTCCGAATCGGAGAAAAACAGCCACATGTCGTCGTCGAATCCGCCGGATCTGGTGAACCGGGCCGCGTCCACCACGAGGCAGGCGGCACCGACATGATCGATGGAGTCGGAGACGGCACGCCCGAAGTCGTACGTTCGTCGACGGATGAAGTGCTCCCCCAGCCAGCCGTCAACGCGCTGACCGGCGTTGAAGAAGGTCATCAGTCCTCCCAACGCATCGGGGAACCGGAAGCAGAACGGCTCCTCCTGCCCGCTCAGGTCGATGAATCCCGGGCTCACGGAGGCGACATCCGGTGCCAGCAGGGCGGCGAGGCCGAACAGGTCGTCGGGCGACGGTCGGGCATCCGGGTTGACGAACGCGAGGGTGGCAGCCGTAGCTTGCGCTGCACCCTGGTTGCAGGCCGCCGTCCAGCCGGAGTTGGCCCCGACCCGGACCAGCCGGACGTGCGTGTGCTTCTCCGCCACGGCCGCGCTCGCGTCCGGGGAAGCGTTGTCAAGGACGATGACCTCGAGCGCCGGATGGTCGAGCAGCGGAAGCAGTTCAGCGAGATCGGCCGCGCTCCGGTAAGCCACGATGACGACCGAAATTGTCGGTAAGCGCTGGGTCATGCCGCGCCGTAAGCCCGCAGGTGTCCGGTCGCGAAACGCTCGGTGTCGAAGTCCGCCGCTCGAGTTGTCGCCCGGACGGACGCCTCTGCCGCTCGCGTGGCGTCGACCAGCAACTCGAGGAGAGCCTCGCCGGTCGCCTCGACGTCGCCCACCGGGACAATGGTGGCGCCGTCGCCCGCCACCTCAGGCAAGGCACCTCCATCGCTCACGACGCAGGGAAGTCCGACACTCATAGCTTCCAGTAGCGGTAGACCAAACCCTTCCCATTGGCTCGGGAACGCGAACGCCGCCGCACCGGCGTAGAGCTCGACGAGTTGCTCCTCGGAGAGCTGGCCCGAGAAGCTGAGGCGGTCAGCCACGTTTAACTCAGCTGCCAGCTGTCGCAGCGGAGCGGTGTGGGGCCCGTCCGCGCCGGTAAGCACCAGGCCCACGTCCGCGGGCAGCACCGGCAGGGTCCGGACGAGGTCCGACAGCCGCTTGCGCGGGTCCCAGTCGTGGAAACCGCCTGCGGCCACGACGTAGCGTCGCCCGTCGCGGACCTTCTCCGGCGACAGCCGGCCGCGACCGGGAGCAGCGGTCGGCCACGACGGAGCGGCCGCGAGTGGGACCACAAAAATTCTGTTGCTCAAGACGCCGAGGAAGCGTTCGGCGTCTTCGGCGCTCGCACACGAGATCGTGATGACCACGTCGGCGTGCCGGGCGACGACGGCCTCGCTGCGTTGCCGCAATGCCCCCAGGCGACCCGCCGGGTAGAGCTCTGGAAACCGCAAGGGGATCGTGTCAAGGACGGTGACCACGCGGGGCCGCGGGCCTAGCCGCACGTCGAGCACTGGGGCGTGGCTGCGCCGGAGAAGGTCAGTTCGTCGGACGCTGCGAGCAGCGTCCCGGAGCCATCCGGTTCGGCCGGTGGACGGTCCACCCGGCACCGCAACGACGTTCAGGCCGCTGGCGGCCAACGGGAGAGGGCGATGGCCCCAGACGACTGCGTCGGTGTACGGGAGACGGTCCGCGAGCATCGAGACATACCGACCGACGCCTCGAGCGGCGTGACCCTCCTGTAGTGGCCGCAGGTCGAGTACGGGGAGCAATCCGGTCATGAGCTTTTCTGCTCCCTGAACGATCGGGTCAGGCGAAACAGATTTTCGTGCAGGCTGCTCGACATGTACGGCCTCAGCGCATCACGGGTGATCACGGGGTCGAGCAAACGCTCGAGCAATCTTATGTCGGGGTCCTCGAGGTCGGTCGTCATCACGAGATCGGCCACGGACCGTGGCAGTCCTTCCACTGCGCTGTCTGAGGCGAGGACCGGGATCCCATGTCCGAGCGACTCAACGACCTTGACCTTCATCCCTCCGCCAAGGGAGAGCGGCGCCACGGTGGCTCCCACCAGGTTGTAGAAGTCGGCGACTTCGGCAACTCGGCCAATCCGCTCCACCAGGGGATGCGCCGGCAGGTCGTCCGAGCCGATCCCGGCGACCACGCAGCCCCATCCGGCTGCGTGAAGCCTCGGCGCCCAGACATTGACCAGCGTCTCGTAGGCGTCCACGTTCGGCCAGTACCGGAAGTCAGCAAACATCCCGGCGACCCGCGGTCGTGGCCCTGAAAGCGTTGTCGCGAAGACCTGGTCGGGGAGCGTCGTCGGCTGCCAGTGCGCGCGACACCCGCGCGCACGAAGGGCCTCGACGTCCTGCCAGCCGGCTACGGTGACCACGTCGGCCCGGCTCGCCACGCGCGTCTCGAGCCGTCGCAAGTGCGCGATCTGCAGGCGGGTCGTGACGCGGGCCAGACCCCGGCGGCGGCGGACCTCGGCGGGACCGAAGTTACTCCACAGGTCCATGAAGTCCATCCACCGAGCCGCGCCGCGGGCGAGGCGGGCATAGCCGACCTGCGAGAGCGCGGTGATGACGAGGATGTCCAGCGGAAGAAGTGCCTTCACCGCGTCATTGAGATCGGCGTTGCGGGCACCCAGCGAGGTCGGCATCGGCAGTAGTTCGCGCTTCAAGCCGCGCAGCCAGCCGGGCATCGATCGCTCGCCGAGCGACTCTCCGACCCCGGCGGGAGCGGGTGCCTCGCCGGTGGCCCGAGTGGGCGGGAAGACCCGGAACACCTCGTGCCCGAGTGCTTCCAGGTTGTCGGCGAAGGCCCTGACCCGCAACGTCGCGCCGGTACCGGGCCCGTCCGGGTCGGTCAGGCTCAGGATGGCGATCCTCATCCGGCGACCCGTGAATGTTTACCCAACGCCGTCTTCTCACGACGGACCTCAGCCCGGAACCCGTGCTCGTAGGCCACGATGCGAGCGGCGTCCAGAAGCGCCACCGCAGGGTCCGCCCGCCGGTCCCTGAGGGCTAGGAGGGCGCGTCGCCCGGTACCCAGAGCCTTCGGCGTGTTCGGCACGTGACCGTGCGTTGTGTAGAGGCGCTGAAGCTCTCGACCGCTCTGACCGTAGCGTCGGAACTGTCGCAGCACACCGCGGCTGGAGGTGCGGGGCCGAGCCCACATGCCAATCTCAGAGGCCGTGATCGCGCCCAACCCGGCGATCTGGGCCCGCCAGCAGAAGTCGGCGTCGGCACCACTGCGGACAGCGGAGAAGCCGTTGAGCCGGACGAGGTGCTCACGCGTGATGGCCAGGCAAGCCGTGGGCACATACGGCATGAACGGATGCTCCAGGTACCCCTGGATGCGCAGGGGCTTGGTGATGAGCGCCCACCGCTCCGCAGTCGACGGACGGTTCGCGCGCATCTCGATGTCACAGCCCACGATCGCGACCCCCTCACCGTTGAGGCATTCGAGTAGCCCCTGGAACCAACCCTTCAGTGGCCGGCACCGCACATCGGTGAACACAACAATATCCGCAGTAGACGTTCGCCAGCCCGTATTTCGCGCCGCGTAGGGCCCCACGGTTACAGGTTCGCGCAACACTCGAACGCCTAACCGTTCCGCGACTCCGACCGTCCCATCGGTGGAGGCGTCATCCACCACAATGATGGACCCTCGATCGACTTCCCGGAGCAGATGCTCTAGGCACTCACCCAGTAAGGCCTCGCCATTGTGCACCGGCATCACGATGTCGACGGTCATGGGTTGTCTGAGCTAATGAGGTCATCAAAGAGATCTTCTAAAAGTCTGGCTTGCGTCGCCATCGAGAAAGACGCAACGCAACGCTCCCTCGCCTGGTCGCCAAGTTCCGTCGCCCGCTCGGCGTCGGTCAGAACCGACCTGAGGTGATCGACGAGGCCGGCCCAGTCACCCTCCGCTGCGAGCAGTCCCGTGACCCCGTGCTTCACGACCTCAGGCAACCCTCCACTGGCGTAGGCGACAACCGGGAGTCCACTGGCAGCGGCCTCGAGGGCCACCAGGCTCAGCGCTTCGCGGCGACCGCGCGAGTGTTCGCTGGGCGCCAGCACGACCGCACACGTGCGCATCAACTCCCGGATGCGCTCTCGGGGAAGACTTCCGTGCATCAGGACACGCCCCCCTGACGCAACACTGGCCTGCTCAAGAGCTGCGCGCTCCGGTCCCTCGCCTACGACGTGCAGTCGCGCCTCCGGGTGCTCGTCACGCAGTCGCATGAAGGCAGCCACAGCAGCGGCGGCACCCTTGACAGCCACCAGGCGCCCGACGAACAGCACATCCCTTCTTGCGTTCGACGCCTTCTCTGGCGTCCAGTAGGAAGTGTCGACACCGAGATGATGGGTGACGGTGCGACCCGAAGGCCAGCCCTTCCGCAGCATCTCCGCGCGCAGGAAGTCACTCACGGGCAGGAGCAACGGCACTCGGCGCTTCAGGCGGTGCCGCAGCGCCAGGTAGTTGCGGCCGATCCTGTTCCGCAGGAAGTCCCGGTCCTGCGTGGTGATGTCATAGCCGTGCAGGGTCACCGCGAGCGGGACGTCGAGGTCGGCCGCGATGTGCTGCCCGAGCAAGGCATCGGGTCCGAAGTGGGCATGGACCAGCCGGATGTCGGGGCCGAGCAGCGCCCTCGGTCGGCCGGTGGGGAAGCCCCGAGTCCGGAGCCGGCACAGCGCGGCCGCATCGGCGGGCCGTCCGAGAAGGCGGACGCGGTCAGCCTCGACCAGCGGATGCGGGCGGCCAGCGAGCTCGAGCCCGACCGGAACGGCCCGGTATCTGCAGAAGTGGGTCGTCGGCTCGAGGACGAAGCCCTCCGACGGAGGCAGCCAGACGTCGCGATAGACCGCCACCGCGGCTCTCTCCCGCGCCGCGGCAGGCTCGGCCCTGCTCGCGGACGTGCTCACGCGCTGCCGAGCACGGATCGGCTCGCACGCAGGCGCCAGACCCAGGCCTCCGCGCGCGACGTCGGCCGGCGGAACTCGTACGTCGGCGTGGCATTGAAGATCCGTCCAGTCCAGCCGTAGCCCTGCTCAAGAAGCTCGGTGAATAGCGCCAGCCGTTCCGCCTCGTTTCGTGCCTCCGCGAAGATCGCGGGACTATCGCGACGGAGGATCCCTCGTGCGCCCCTTAGGACGGCTGGCTCCATTCCTTCGACATCTAGCTTGATGACCGCGACCCGGTTGGTCAGTACGTCATCGAGCCTGCACACCTCGAAAGTCTCGGTTTGTTCGCTGGGTACGGCCATGAAGCCAACTTGGTGGCTCTCGGAAAGAACGTTGCTCGCGGTGCCTGCCGCGTCGGAAAGGCCCCGCTGAACCACCGTGACGCGGTCCGCCGCACCATTTAGATCAATGTTCTTGCGCAGTCGGTCCGCAAAACGACCCACGGGCTCGAAGGAGTACACCTGCGTTGCGTTGCACTGAAGTGCGAACCAAAGGGAGTGCGTGCCAACGTGCGCGCCCACGTCCACATAGTCGCCGCGTCGACGGAGCGCGCGAATGTGCGACAACATGCCCTCCTCGTAGTAGCCACCGGTCAGCAGCGGGACGAGAACGAATGGCACATCTTGATCCGCCGGGACGTCGAACCTCATCGTCACTCCGTGGCGAACGGCCACAAGAGTCCCGACGGAAAGCGAACTGCCTTCAGTTGACACGTCCCGCCTGCTCCACCGCCGAATCACGACGGGTGACCGACTCGTCGGCACAGAAGGATTTCCGTAGAAGGGCTCTCGTTACAGGTCGCCACCAGAATGCGCTCCAACGGATACATCAACGCACCCGTTAACCAGCCGAGAGGTTCCCTGGCTGTTAGGCGCCGAATCATGCCTTCCCAACGAGCTAGTCGGCGGCTGTTGCTGTCGACCGGTGCGTTCATCAAATACAGCATCGGGCGGCGGCGGATGATCTCGAAGCCCGCGCCCTCGAGCATCGCTGTCACGGTCACAAGCGATCGGGAGACGTGGTGCTCGAGCCGCACTTCCGGACCATGCAAAAAGTTGTCAGAGAGAATGAGGTACCCACCTGTTCTTAGCAGCGTTGAAATATTAGCCAGTGCCTGCTTGTACCGTTGGTCATCCACGATATGGAACAGCACGTCCATACAGGAAACTAAATCGACCGTGGCAGGTGCGAGCCCGAGTTCTTCCAGTGCCATTTCTGAACCCAGATCGACAGTATGGATGGGCAACTGAGGGAATCTTGCCCGCAAGAGCGAGGTGGAGACGGTGGTCAAATCCAAACCCCGCACATCGGTAGCACCTAACCCGAGCCACCTGTCCAGGTAGAACCCAGTGCCCGATCCAGCGTCCAAGATACTGGCGGTCGGTATCCTGACCGAAGTGCTGTTGACGACTGCGTCGAACACCGCGGCACGCACCCGGTATAGCCATGTGTTGTAGGCCTGCCCAAGGTTTAAGTAGCCGACCCCATGAATGTTTGGATGCGCCCGCAGGCGGTTCTCCCAGTAGGCACGGGGTTCAAAACGGCTGTCGCTCACGTCGTTCCTTCTGCGAAAGTGGAGGGCATCAGGCCGGGAATGACCCGCTGCTGGACGAGGGCTGTGCCCACGGCCACGGAGAAGTGGCGCTTTCCCGCAAGGTTGGCATGGACCGGGTCGGAGAAGTATGCCTCCTCCGTCATGCGTTCAGGCAGCAGCCACAGTGCGTCCAATTCAAGCGCTCGCTGTTCAACCAGCTCGCGCGCCAACAACCAAGCGGGGAGTCCACCGGGAAAGTACTCCCGCGCCAGCTCATCTGTGTAAGGCGGTTCGAGCAACAGAACCTGCGCGCCACCGGCGCGAGCAACGGCGATGAGCTCGGTCAACGCCGACCAATTCTGGGCGCCCATAGACCACTCCTGCATCATGCCGCGCAGCAACTTTTGCAGCAGTGCACCAGTGCGATAACCAAGCTTCGCGTCATGTTCAACCGACTCGCCGTCCATACCGATCACTCCGGGTAGGGAGACTGGGCGACGGGCAGTCCAACTGCCCACGCGTTGGAGCGACTGGCCCATCTGCCTCGCCAGCTGGATCGGTGCCGTGGCGGCCGGTGGGGCGAAGCGCAGCAGCGTCATCCAGTGGCCAAGCTCGTATAGGAAACGCATACGCTTGCGCGACGTGAAGTAAGGGGACTTCAGGTGTTGGTTGTAGTGTTCGGACATGTCTGAATTGTCGTTGATCGTCGGGAGCCAGACTTCAATCACAACGATTCGGGGCGTAAGACGACGCAACGCGAAAAGTCTTCCCCAGCTAGCGACGTAGCAGGTTGTCCCGCGGAAGATTCCAGCATTGTATGCGGTAACGCCAAACTCTCGCGAAAGAATTTCCGGGTCAACCGCGCACATGATCCCGGAAGATCCCAGGAACAGCACATCTGGCTGGGCCTTCCGGCCAAGCTGGCGCATCCTGTCGTCTTTGCGCTGCAGGAGCGGCTCCTTGAGCCAGACGTCGGCGCCGCTGCCCTTCGCCGTCGTCCGTGCAACGACCTCCAGCAGGACCATAAGCGCGACCAGCACGACCCCCACGACCGCCACGACCGCCCACGTCATGCCTGGGCCTCCGGCTTCTGACGGCCGAACTTGCGGGCGAGCAGATCGAGCGCCATCACAAGTTGAGGCAGCTTGAACGCCCGGGCCAGCAGGAGATACACGACGGAGCCGACCGCGAGGCCGACGATCAGGCGGGTGACGCTGGAGCTGTCCACCAGCAGCTGCCGGCTGGCCAGGACGCAGGCACCCGCGCCCAGCGATGAGACAAACGCTCCCCGACAGCAGCGTGCGTAGTCCCGCAACCGGATACCGATGAGCCCGCCGGCGGTCGCCAGCAGGACGGGAGCCAGGGCCACGCTGATAAGCAGATAGGCCATGGCGACCGACGCCGCCGAGCCCGCGGCGACTCCAACGGCGATGGCCGCGAGATACAGCGGGCCGAGCAACAGCGACACCCGCAGGCTGAGGTCGGCTCGTCCCTGCGCGAAGTAGAGCCAGCCGCAGGTCGCGACCAGCGGCTCGACGATGCCCACGATCGCGAGAATCTGGATCGTGGGGATCGCCGCTACCCACTGCGGCCCCAGCACGATTCGGACAAAGTCGGCGGTGAGGATCGCGCCGAAGGTCATCACTGGCATGACGATGAAGACGATGTGGCTGCAGGCCTCAAGATAGACCCGGCGGCTCCTGGGCTTGTCCGAGGCGAACCTTGCCAGGCTCACCTGCAGGCTGCCGCCGATGACGCTCGTTGTCTGCCGGGTCGGGACGAGCAGCAGCGCGTACGCGCGGGAGTACAGCCCCAACTGGAGCGGCCCGAGGAAGCGGCCCACGAGGAAGTTGTCGCCGTTGCGCACCAGGTAGTTGATCAGCGTGTAGCCGTAGAAGGGCCGCGCGAAGACGAAGAGGTCGCGGGCGGCCGTCCGGCTGAACTTGGCCGCGGGGGTCCACCCGGTCGCGAGGTAGCCGCCCAGGACGGACACGCCGGCTGAGCACACCGCCGCCCAGGCGAGCGCCCAGACGCCATAGCCCAGCATGGCGAGCGTGACACCTACAACGCCCGACGTGATGACTGTGCTCACGTCGATCATGGCGATCCGCTGCATCTTCAGGTCCCGGATCAGGATCGCCCTAGGCACCGCGCCGAGGCTGCCCACGACCAGCCCGCAGCCGAGCAGGACGAGGACGAGACGGATCGCCGGTTGCCGCATGAGGTCGGCCAGCAACCCGGAGCCGAGCACGATGACGATGGCGGCCCCAGCGCTGGCGGCGACCTGGACGTAGAAGGCGGCGGACTCGTGACGCCGGTCGATCTGGTGGCGCTGCGTCAACGACGTCGCCAGTCCGGTTTCCGAGATGATGCCGAAGAACCCGACGACCACGACAGCAAGCGCCATCCGTCCGAAATCAGTCGGGCTGACCAGGCGCGTAACCACCAAGGCCGCGCTGAAGCTGATGATCTGGATGAAGACCGAGGCCCCGCTGGACCACGCGATCGCGCGGTAGACCTTAGGTCGAAGAGCGGGTGATTCGTCCGAAACCACTATCTCCGTCGGCGATCCGACCCCGCCGGTCACGACGTCCTGAAATGTGCCTCCAGGCTCCGACACGTTGACTCCTTGAGCGCGTAATCCGAAACCCGGGATCCACCGCGCCCGACCGGCCGCGGGACCCTTACTCGGAGCGTCATTGGTTCCCACGGTCCACCTCGTATCGTGCCGTGGAATTAGTGCTGCATCGACCTCTGGGCGGGAGCAACACGGCAAGCAGCCCCCGCCCGTATTGCTGTTCCGAGAAGCGGGCCCGGACCTGCTCGCTGCCGAGGCGACCGAGCTCGAGGAACTCGGTATCCGGCAGTTCGAGCAGCGCGGAGATCGCGGCCGCAAGCGCCGGCGGGTCATCAGCCGGGACGAGCCGGCCGCCCCCTCTGCCGAGGATCTCCACGAGCCCCTGAACGGCGCTTGCGACGACCGGGCGAGCCGCGGACAGCCCCTCGACCGCAACGTTGCCGAAGGGCTCTACGCGCGACGGGACCAACACAATGTCGGCGGTCTCGTAGGCCGGTCCCGTGTCAGCGACGAAGCCCCGCAGCCGGACGCGCCCCGACAGGTCGAGGTCCTGGACAAGGCGGAGCAGTTCCTGCTGGAAGGATTCGTAGCCCTCGTACACATCGCCAAGCAGATCCAGTTCCACGTCGTGGCCTTGTCCTACCAGTTGAGCCAGCGCCCGGATCGCCACGTCCTGGCCTTTGCGGGGGCTGAGGCGCCCCACGACGAGCAGCTTCACGCGCCCGACCGGCGGCGGCTTGGGCAGCCCGTCCGACAGCGGGATGCCGTTGTGGACGACCACCGGCCGGGGCGCCCATCGCGCGAACGCGGAACTGGCAACGAAGCGAGCAGTCGCCTGGCTGTTGCACACGATCTCGTGGGCCAGGATCAGCTGCAGCAGCAGCAGCAGTCGGGACAGCCGGCCCGCATCGTCTTCGGCTTCGTGCACGTGGCACACCACGCGACGCCTAGTGAGGCGCCCGGCGAGCAGCCAGGTAGGCACAGTCATCGTGTTGGCGTAAACCACGTCCGCATCAACCCGCCGGATGAGACGAATCTGGCACCACAGAGCCGCCACCGACTCGACCGCCAGCCGTAACAGCCCTAACGGCGAAAGGGCGCTTTTGCGCAAGACGGCCGTCCGGCAGAGAACAATCTCTGCTCCAGCTGCCCGGAGATGTTCATCCAGGCTGCCAGGACTTGGCAACGCGACGGTGACGTCGCAGCCGGCCTCGACGAGGCAATTGGCGCTGCCGACGAGCATCCGGTCGGCACCGTAAAGCTGCGAGGACGGGTGGGCGAGCAGGATCCGACTCACCAACGGCTCCGCACGACACGACCCGGAACTCCCGCGACGACCGAGCCAGCAGGCACGTCTTTCGTGATGACCGTTCCCGCCGAGAGCACCGAACCGTGACCAACGGTCACGCCGTCCAAAATGATCGTTCCCGCCCCGATCCAGCAGTCGTCCTCGATGACGATGCCGACCTCGGTCGTGCCCTGCACCTGGATGGGCCGGTCTGGATCATCGAAGACGTGGTTCTGGCTGTGCAGCGACACCTTCTGCCCCATGAGGACGCGCGCACCGATGAAAACTCCACCGGCTGCGCCGATGTAGCTGTAATCGCCCACCGAGGACGAGTCACCGATCGTGATGCCCTTCGCCAGTTGGCCGAGGCTGCCCGAGCACTCCAGAATTGCATACTTGCCGATAGTGACGCCGGACCCAATGCGGATCCCATCACGGCTCAGACCTCGCAAAATCGCGCCCTGCTCCACGACAGACCCGCTACCGATAGTGCAGTGGCTGCGGAACTGGACCCGCACGTCCCGCTCCGCGAAGCGGATCCGGTGTCCGACGACGCCGCGCAGCGCCCATTGAGCGCGAAACACCGATCGGGCCCGTTCTACGACCTCGATGAGGAAGTCCTTGGTCGCGATGTCCTCGGCGACGGTGAAGTCGGGGTCGTGACGGATGCGGCGGACGGCGGCAATAGCCGCCCGGCGTCCGGAGCCGCTCACGTGTTCTCCCGACCCGAGAGCAGGTCATCGGCGAGCGTGTCGTAGGCAGCCCGCATTCCGGTTTCGCCGCCTGCCGCAGCTTCCACGGCCTTCTCGACGTACAGCCAGGTGTACATAGCTCCCAGTAGGGACAAGCGGGCGCCGTGTCGTCCGAGCCGCCAGCCACCGCCCTTGAGGAAGCGGGTCAGGAACTCGCGTACGGCCGCGCGGCCGCTCACGTTCTTCTCGAAGACGACACCGGTCGCCTGGAGGGTGGTGTACCGGTTCGCTCGGGACACCCAGTCATCGAGCCCGGTGTAGTTGAAGTGCACTAGGGCGAGGTCCGCTCGAGCCGGAAGCATCGTCACTTCCGCTCCCGCCCGCACGGTGATGGCCCCGTGCAGGTCAGTCGGCAGCACGACCTGGGACTTGCGGAACATCCTGGTCTGATAATCCGGCCACCACCCGGCGCCCTTGGCCCAGTGCCCGAGCAGGTAGTTTCGCCGAGCCATCGCGACTCCGTCGCTACGCCCACGGCGCACCTCCGCCACCAGCGCATGCGCTAGCGCAGCAGGGACCATCTCGTCTCCATCGAGGAACAGCACCCAGTCGGCGGCGACCGCGTCGAGAGCGGCCCTTCGGGCCGGCTCCACCACGCCAGTGACGGCCGTTGTGCGTACGTCCGCGCCAGCCCGACGCGCCACAGCAGCGGTGTCGTCGTCGCTGGACTGGTCGAAGACGACCACCTGCTCACACCACGCAAGCGACGCCACAGCCCCGCCGATCGTGCTCTCCTGATTCCGTACGATAATCAATCCGGTAATTGGCGCACTGCGAGAAGGTGGATAGTGCGGTCCAGCTGATCGCTTGTCGATCATCGTCGCCTTTTCTTTAGAAGCAGGTGACAGAGGTCCTCGTAGGCGTCGGCTACCTGGTCCCAGTCGTAAAGTGCCGTCGCCCGGATCCTGGCCGCGCCACCCCGAACAGCCCATTCCTTAGGCTCGGCCTCTGCCGAGGTCAACAATTGGTCGAGCTCAGCGACATCAGCGAAGAATCGCCCTGTCTCGCCGAGGACCTCATGATTGAAGATCACGTCGTACGCAGCGATGCCCGCACCGGCCCCCATGGCACGCAGCAGTGCCGGGTTGGTCCCACCCACCGAATGACCGTGGATGTAGCTGCCAGAATGGCACCACAACTCGTCAAGCAGGTCCGAGTTCCAGACCGCGCCGAGCATCCGGATGTCCTTGCTCCGCGCCGCCAGCTCCACCAGCCGCCGGGAGTGTTGCGTCTCGTAGGGGACAGCACCCACGACCAGCAAAGGCCAGTCCCGGTCGCTCCGCAAATAGGCCTCGAGGGCGAGATCAACGTGATTTTCTGGCTCCAGCCGAGCCACCACGAGGTGATAGCGTCCGGGTTCGACCTTAAGGGCCCCCAGATGCTTCGGTACATCTGCGAGCACGATAGGTGCGCCGTAGGCTATGAAATGGCTCAAGACGTCGTACCGTTCTCGATAATATTCTTGAATTCCGCGGGCGTCCGCGATGAGCTCATCGGCGCGGCGCGCGCCATAGCGCTCCATCAACAGGTACCAAGCTTTGCCCAGCCGACTCCACTTGCCCCGCTGCCATTCCAGCCCGTCCACATGTAGTGCCACTCCCTGGCTGCATCGCCGGAGCAGCGGCAGGGCCAAGGCGTTCGCCGCGTTAAACAGCAAGGTCACGTCGTAAGGCTTGTCGCGACGGGCATGGAGCACCGACGTCACGGTGTGGTTGAGGGTCTCAAGCTGCTGTTTACGGACGGCCGGCAGGTGAACCAGTTGCATCCCCCGGTGAGTGGTCTGAGTCGGGTCCCCGCCTCGGCAGTAGACGACGATCTCGTGGCCTCGCTTGGCCAACCGCCAACCGACCTCCTCGACCGCGGTCTCAAAGCCGCCGTAGCGGGCCGGAACTCCTCGTGTGCCGATCATCGCGATCCTCATGCCCGCACCCCAAGTCGCGTAGTGGCGGCCGTCGTCACCTCGGCGGCCGGCTTCGCGCGGCCGGGGTAGCCGGCGAGCAGCCCGAAGATGAGCCAGACCAGCATGAGCACCTGATCGCTCGCCAAGAGATCGACTGACAGCCCCATCACCATCCATGCGGCTAGAGCCGCCAACCCGGTCCATGCCTGCCATCGCTCGGCGCGTCTGGCCAGCCGGACAGCAACGAGCACCAGGGCCAGCACAAAAGCCAGCAGACCCGGATAGCCCGCCTCAACAAGGATGGCAGTGTAAGTGTTGTCGTCAATGAGCAAGGTGGTTTCGTTGTTGATGAGGGCAGTAAGGCCGAGTGAATTGAACGTGCCGGGGCCCGCACCCAACAGGGGTCCGGTGTTGGCAAACTCGATCGCCGCAGGCAGGAGCGCGAGCCGGTAGTCGGTCTGATCCTGATAAGAACCCGTGGGCCGAAGGCGCACCTCAACCAGGCTGCTGAGCGCCGGGACGGCGCCACTCGAGATGACGACCGTGCCAATGAGCGTCGCCACTACAAGCGCGCCGCGTGCCCGCCGCAAGCCCAAAGACAGCACAAGGAGCGCCGCGGTCGCAGCGAGCCATGCCTGCGAGGTGAGCGTGAAAAACAGGGCCACGACAGTCGTGAGCCAGATCCAAGGCCCGGTGTGCCGTGCCGTCAGGCGCGCGCGGACGACGATCAGACCGATGCAGACAGCGAAAAGTGTGCCAAGCACTGAACCGTGATAGAACCCCAGACGGACGCGCAGGAGCCCGAACCGGGTCGCCTCTCCGGTTGGTTCCAAGGGGAAGCCAGTCGCGGGCACCCAGTCGTAAGGCGATAGTCCGGTGAACTGCTCTAGAATAGCGAGCACCGAGACAATGCCGACGACGAAAACAACCCGACTTAGGGCCAGCGAATCTACCCGCGCAATGACGCGTCCCGCCAGATAGGCACCCACCATTGCGACGGCTACAAGTCGGGTCCGGTCCAGCGTCACCTTAAGGTTCCCCGCCATCAGCGACGAGGCCGCCAAGATCCCTATCCAGCCGAGTAGCCCGAGCACCTCCGGTGAACGCCTTAGCCGGGAAATGCGTGTCCGGTGGGTGGCCAGCACGATAGCGAACAGCAAAGCTCCGACCGCACCCAGTACCGAAACAACGCCAAACGGAGTCTTTCCAACGAAAGAGACGTGGTACGGCACTAGCGCGCCAATGAGGACGAGCACCGCTGGTGTCCATCCGGGAAAACGCACACCGAGCAGCGCGATGCAGGCCATCGCGAGTGGGAGGAGCAGGACAAGTTCGGCGCGACCGGGTCCGGCAAGCAGACCAAAGGCCGCAGCCAGGAAGGCCAGCGCGGCGAGCCCGATCACGGACAGGATGGTCAACCCGGGCACAGTCGTCCCGCGCAGCATCCGGACCGGTCCGTACACGCGTCTACTCCCGTCAAGCATCATGGTCACGGGCGCCAGCACGTCCTACGATTTTCCGGAATCCTACGATACGAGTTGATCAGGATCTGAGAGATCTTCGGGTGTTCTCGACCCAAGGCAACCCACTGCGTGGCTACAGTTCGTAGATGAATTTACCGGATCTCGTGACTCTCGTCCGGCGCCGACGGCTCGTCCTGATGCTGTGCCTCCTGGCCGGCATTGGCGGGGGCGTGTTCCACAGCGTCACCTCTCCCAAGCTGTACGCCGCCTCCTCCAGGTCTGTGATCTCGATCCCGGCCGGTCGTGAGATCCAGGACGCCTTGGCCGGAGCCCAGCTGACACGGACGCTGATCGGCACGTACACCCAGGTGGCCACGTCGCGGCAAGTGGCGCAGCGGGTTGCAACCTCCATTGGGCTTCCGGGGGCCGCCGGAACGATCCGCGGCAGATTGACAGCCGTCGCGGTCCCGAACACCCTTCTCATCGACATCACCGCCGTGGACCCCGACCCCGTCCAGGCCGCAACTGTGGCCGATGCTGCGGCCTTGGCGCTCGGTGCGCAGGTGGCGGTTTTCGAGGCAGGAAAGTCCCAGCCTGTGGAGTCTCAGATCCTGGACCGCGCCTCCGTGCCGACTGGACCGGTGACCCCACAGCCCCGTCGCGATGCCGTGGTCGGAATCATCCTCGGGCTCTTGGCCGGGGTCGCCGCGGTCATAGCGTTGGAGGCACTGGACCGGAGCATCAAACTGCCTGCTCAGGGGGCCACCACCTTCGGTGCCCCCCTGCTAGGAGTGGTCCCCAGACGACGCAATGGGCTGGGGCTGATCTGCGCCACCGAACCGCACAGCGTGGAAGCGGAAGCGGTCCGCGCTATCCGCACGTCGTTGAGGTTCCTCGAACCGGATCACCCGCTCCGCGTTCTGCTGGTCACCAGCCCCACACCGTCCGACGGGAAAACGACGATTGCTTCAAACCTAGCTATCAGTATTGCCAGTGGCGGCGACAAGGTGCTCCTCGTAGATGGAGACCTACGCCGCGCTGGCCTCACGGAGCGCTTCGGCCTGGAACGGGCCGTCGGCGTGTCAACTTTGCTGGTGAGGGCGTCGGAGTTGGACGAATCGATCGTCAGTTGGGGAGAGCGGCTCGATGTCCTCCCAGCCGGCGTCTGCCCCCCGAACGTCGCGGAGTTGCTCGGGTCGGAATCAATGGTCGGCCTTCTCGACGATCTCGTCAAGCGTTACCACTTGATCATCATTGATGGCCCGCCGGTGCTCCCGGTGACAGACCCGGTCGTCTTGTCTGCCCTCGTGGACGGCGTCATCACGGTCGCCCGCTATGGCAAGACATCACGGACGGCAGCGGTCGAGGCAACGCGACGCCTCGAAAGCGTAGGTGGGCGAATCCTTGGCTACGTCCTCAACGGGATACCGCCGAGCGAGTCCCAAGACTATTACGCCAGCTACGGCATCAACGCGCTGAGGCCTACCCCCCGGAGACCCGAGCCGACAGCCGACATCGGAACAACTGAGGCGCTCGGGCCACAGTGAATTGTCCAGAATCAGACCGCGGCCAGGGCGGCAGCGCGGTTATGTCTCCGGAGCATAATAGAAGACAATCCCATCAAGGGCAGAAGGACCAGAACCGCGGCCAGACCCGCAGCTAGGTCAAGGCCACGCTCGAACGGCCAGGCCCGACGCCACTCACGGCCCCGGGTGAAACGCACATCGACCGTCGCAGGTAGCAGGTTCTGGGCACTCTTCGCAGTCACGCTTCCATCATCGGACAAGAACGATGTTTAGGAAAGGGTTTGCGACTCACGAGAGCCTCACATCTCAGAGTGAGACTTGAAGCCCAAGGATGGACACCCACAGCTTGGGCCTCACACCCCGCGATGGGCAGTCCGGGGTAGCAACAGTCACAGCGACCGTGGGATCCTCCCCCGAGGCGATCACGAGTTCCGCCCGCTGGAGCCCATGAGATCTGCCCGACAGGACTGCGTTGCCCGGCCGCCCTCGGTGGTTTGGGGGCTCGACGCCACCAAGCGTCGTGAGCGGCCTCTCATCGCACTGGCAGGCGCAGCAAGCCAGTGCACCGTTCGCCAGTCCAGACCGACGGTGAGCAACAGCCGAAGTCGGTAGTTGTCGAAGTTGCGGAAACCGTGTCCAGCCCGCTTGACCTTCTTGATCAGGGCGTTGGTGGCCTCGGTCGGGCCGTTGCTCATAATGTCCCCCGTCAAGTAGACGGCAGAAGTTCGGGCCGGTCGAAATTGGGGGTCACCGGGTCGGCGAGCCCTTGGTGGACGTTGGCGGGCCGGTTCCAGGACAGGGCCTCGTGGGGCCGGACGGTGTTTAACTCGACGCGGTAATGCTCGGCGTGCTCGGCAATCACCAGGCCGTCGGTGATGTGCTCGCGGTAGAGCCGCTCGTACTTCAGTGACTCAAAGCCGCGTGCGCGCACCCCGTTCTGGCCGGGAGTGCGCACACGGCTCCGGACATGGTGCAGCTTGGTGCGGCTGTCGATGGTGGCGGCGAAGCGGGCGGAGCGGAACGGCCCGCCGTTGTCGGTGACGATGGTGACGGGCCTGATCTCGCCCGTGTCAGGGTCGGTGAGCGCCTCGAGCAGCGGTTGGCCGGCGAGCCGCTCGGCCTCGGCGATGGCGAAATCGACAGCGGCGAGGGCGTCGTGCTGGTTTGCCGTGAACGACAGGTGCCACCCGAGCTCGTACTTGTTCCAGTAGTCGGTGTACGCGGCGATCCGACAGGTTCCGCCGGCGACGGTCTCGAACTCCGAGAAGTCCAGCTGCCAGGCCTGGTTCGGTCTGTCGGCGGATCGACCAAGGCCGCGCGACGGGCGGCGGGCGAGCTGGCGCTATTCGCGCTGGTAGTCCGCGCTCAGCAGCAGCCCGCGGCGCAGCACGATCCGCAGCACCGTCGCAAGCGAGACCTGATGCCCGTCGTAGCACGTCATCGCCCAGACCTTGCGGTGCCCCCACGCCAGGTGCGCCTTGGCGTGGGTGACCACGACGGCCTACACGGGCTGCGGCCACGGCCCACGGGTCGGCTCGCCAGCACCGGCGCGGGCCTGCCAGCGGCGCCAGGTGCGCTCGGGCATGTCGATGAGCTGGCAGAACCTAGTGGTCGACATGCCCGCCTCGACGCGGATCACCTCGAGGTCCTCGAAGGGCCCACGCGGCCCCCCGCGGACTTCTTCCAGACCCTGAGCTCGACCGCGGCCCCCCTGAGCGCGGAGGTCAGGTCGGCGACCTGCGCCTCGAACTGCTGCTCGCGAGTCGAGGGCTTGCCGGTCCCGGCGGCCAGGCCCAAGCGGCCGCTCTCGATGAACTCACGCTTCCAGTTCGAGATCGACTGCTCGGACACCTTTGCCTGCCGGGCCGCTACCGCAGTCGTGAGCTCCCCGGCCAGTACCGCCAGCACGACGCGGACCTTCTCCTCGACCGGCAGCGCAGTCGGGCGAGCCATGATTACCTCTCAGGGACGGACAAGCTCCGACCTCTGCCAGAAATCATGGCGCGGCACGCCCAGGCCGTACCTCAGGCCCAGCCGCAACACCGTGTCGATCGAGCCCGACCACCCTTCATGACGAAGTTCCGGTTCGGGTTCCTCCCGGAGTGGGCTCGCGGTGGTGATGGGCCCGCTCCGTCGAGGAGGAACACGACAAGTCTGCAGGAGAAATCATGGAAGTACTGGAAGCGTTCGACCTCATGGGGTCGTTGCAGGATGACGAAGAGACCACCACACACGACATATGCGGCACACTGATGCAGTGCCAACTCAAGTTTTGTCGTACGGGTTGGTTGCGGCCGCGGTGTTGCTTCTTGCCCTGGTCGGCCTGATCCTTCTCAGCCTCGTCGCACGCGCGCTGCGTGCGTCACTGTCCCGCCTGCGGCGTGTCGAGGATGACCTGAGCGCGGTCCTCCGTTGCGAGGCGTGCGGTAAGGCCTGGCGGAGCGTCGTTGACCGCCGACTGAGTTTGGCCGGCCTGGTTCTACGTCGTGTGATCCGCCGGACGTCGGCGCGACTCGGTCGGGAGCGGCCGCTCTGGTCGCGACCCCAAGGCGTAAGCCGTTGCCCCAGCTGCCTATCTCAGCGAGTTCGAGGGTCCGGCGAAGCCGCGTTGCTGCCGGCAGCTGACCGATCGCACGGGCCCCTGATCCTTGGTACGGCGTTTGTGGTGCTCGGAGTCGTGCTGGTCGGCGCGGCGGCGTTGGGTCCTGTCATCGGTGGTGCCTGACTCCGCTGCGGGCCCCCTATTCGTTCCACTGTGAACGTGAGTTACCCCCTGAATCTGTGGAGACTTGGCCTTAGTGCGTTGGGTTCCGATGCCTGCAAGTTCTTGCTGGACGTGTCGGTCGGCCGTCGGCACGGTCGTGCGCAGTCGGGGCACCGCTGCGGCGAGTAGCGCTCGGGACTGCTGCAGGTTCGGTTGACACCGGGTGAATGGTGATCATGCCGCAGCAGCTGCGGTCTGATTGGTGAAAGCGAGCTCGAACTCGACCGGGGTGAGCTTGTCGAGCGCTCGCTGCCGTCGGCGGCGGCTGTTGGTGTGCCCGGTCCAGAACACGATTGCGTCGTGGAGCTCTTCGCGGGTGCGCCAGCGGCGGCGGTCCAGAACGTTCTTCTGCAGCAGCCCGTGCCAGGACTCCATCGCGGCGTTGTCACCGGCGGAAGCGACGGACCCATGGACCCCTACAGACCGGCGGCGGTCAGGATCGCGCGAAATGATCTTGCCCGAAATTGTGAGCCGCGGTCGCTGTGAACCACCACAACGCCCTTCGGCTGCCGCCTGGCGACGGCGGTGCGCAGCGCCGCGACAGCAAGCTGGGCCGTCATCCACTCGTCTAGGGCTTAGCCGACGATGCGGTTGCGTCTGACCTCAAGGACGTCGGCTTCATCGGCGAGGGCGCAGAAGCCGTCAAGCCGGGCGCGGATCTCACAGCGCCACAGCCCCGGACCGGCGACTCAGCTCGCGCCGGCCGGTGTGAGAAGGCCAGTACGGGATCGGTGTCCATGCCTTGTCCTTGATCGCTGTAGGTGGCCGTGCTTGGTGAGGACGGCGGCGTCACGTTCGTTGATGACGCCCAGTAGGTGAGGCAGAACCCCGCCGGTCTGAGACCGGCCGTGGTGGTGGTGGTGGTGGTGGCACGAAGTCCGCCTCGGCTCTCCCACCGAGGTGTCCACGTCGGCCCGGGTGGTCCGCGGGTCCATGCGGGGCAGGTGCCGTCAGCGCTGGAGGAGCTGCTCAGCGCTCAGCCCTGCCGGGGTGAGCTGCCGCAGCTCCGCGATCGGCTGGCCGTCGCGGGTGATGACGACGTGCTCACTGGACATCACCCGGTCGAGGACGTGTCCGCCGGCCTTAGGGAGCGCACGTATAGAGACCTCTGCCATGCACCCCGCGTCTCACGGGTGAGCTCACCGTCACGGCCCTGGTAAGCCATGTGCCCCCCCGACGGCCTACTTCGCGGTCGCCGTCGCGGTGCTGCTATTCGCGCTCTCGCCGACGGCGTTCACCGCGCTGACGGCGTGGGAGTACGCCGTCCCAGACGTCGTCGACGTGTCCCTGTAAGTCGTCCTGCTGACCGTGGTGAGCGGGACGCCATCGCGGTACACGCGGTAGCCGGTGATCGCGGACCCTCCGTTGGACGACGGCGAGACCCAGCTGAGCGCGATGCCCTTGCCGTTGGCGACCGTCGCGGTCGTTGACGTGGTCGAGGCAGATGTCGAGGCCGATGGCGACGCGCTGACCGGCGTCACGGGGGTGGTGCCCGCAGCGGCGAACAGCCCGTCGCCGGAGCTCTGTCGGGCGATCGAGGCGTGCGAGCCGTGGTTGTTCTTGCCGCCGGCGGCGCAGCTGTCGTCGCAGCCGTCGGCGTAGCCGATCAGCACCCGACCCTGCTTGTCGACCGTGCTGCCCATGAAGTCGAGCAGGTTGCGGCACACGTTGCTGCCACCACCGAGCGAGATGCAGCCCTTCTGGACCGGGTCGCTGTCCGGCGTGGCCTGCACGGTGTTCCAGGTCAGGCCGCGGTCGTAGGTCGTGGCGATGTAGAGATTCCAGGACCCGGCGAA
>NZ_JACMOM010000329.1 GCF_014378035.1 Aeromicrobium sp.
AGCCTCGCCATCGCGCGCCGCCACGCGCGCCTGGATCGCCCCATCACGGTGCTCACCCAGCCCAACGCCGGCGTCGGGGCCGCGCGCCGGGGGGCCGTCACCGCGGCGAAAGGCGACTTCCTGACGTTCGTCGACGCCGACGACACCCTGACCCGCGGCGGGGTGAGGGACGCGATGGACGTGATCGAGAAGAGTGGTTCCGACATCGCGGTGATGCCGTATCAGCGGCTCGAAGGATCCAGGACCCGGCCGGCCGCACCCTGGATCAGGGCGCTGCACGCCTGCCCCGCCACTCACGTCAGCCTCAGCGACCGGCCCGACGTCCTGGTGCACGCGATCGCCTGCGCCAAGATCTTTCGCCGCGACTTCTGGGACGCCTCAGCCCTGGAGTTCGCCACCGTGCTGCTCGCGGGCGACCAGGTGGTGAGCGCCAAGGCCTACCGTGACGCCGACGGTATCGACATCCTCGGGCCGGTCGCCTACAGTTGGCGCCGGCAGGTGTCGTCGATCTCCCAGGGCCAGGTCACGGCGGAGGCCATCAATGCCCGCATGGATGCCGCCGACGCCGTCCTTGAGATTCTTGCACCGCTGCCTGACGTCCGTGCCGAACGTGCCCTGCAGCTGCTGCGGTACAACGTGCCCAACTCGTTGCTCAAGCTCGAGCGCGCGGACGGACGCTATCTCGATGCGCTCATCGACAGGGTGCCGCGGGTCGTGGCGGCGGCGCCAGTCGACCGATACGACGCAGAGGTGCCCGCTCAGTACCGCGTCCTCTACGCCCTGCTCGGGTCGGGCGACCTCGATGCTGTCTGGCGGTTTGTCAGCGCCGAGGGCATGCAGCCCGAGATGCACCCGTCGGGTTCAGAGCCTGCGGGCCTGACGACCTACCTTCCGGGCTGGTCGC
Source organism: Aeromicrobium sp. (assembly GCF_014378035.1). GTDB lineage: Bacteria > Actinomycetota > Actinomycetes > Propionibacteriales > Nocardioidaceae > Aeromicrobium. Next base: position 905 of record NZ_JACMOM010000329.1, read on the forward strand.
GCGACGATGTGGCGCCCCACGCGTACGTGCTCACGGACGAGCAGACCGCCCTCAGGGTCGTGGTGCGCGGTGCTCGCAAGGAGGGCACCGACCTGGTGCTCGATGTCGCGGCGTGGTTCCCGAATGTCGATCTGGTGGCCCCCGAGCTGTCGGTCAGGACCGACGGCGACGTCATCGACATCGAGCACCGGGGCGAGCCGATGGTGGTGACGTCGCGGCAGGGCGCTGAGCGGCGCTACGGGGGATCAGGGTGGACCGTCATCCTCAGGGACGTTGCCCGGCGAGCACCGCGAGAGATTGCCGTGACGCTCCAGGATGGGCTGTGCTCGGGCACCGTCACGGCCCGGATCCCGCGTCGCCGCGACCTGTTCATGTGATCCACGGCACAACGTTGCCCCTGTCCCTGAGCCGCCTCATCGGTAGACTGATGAGGTCAATTTGTCTGGTACCCCTCGTTGGGACTGGAACGAAAGGCATCACGCATGACGCGACTTTCCCTTGGTGTGATCGGAGCCGGCAGAGTCGGCGCGGTTCTCGCATCGCGACTCCGATCTGCCGGTCATCCCCTCGTAGGCGTGACAGGCCGCTCGCAGGCGTCTCTCCTGCGCATCCGCACGCTGCTGCCGGGCGTCGACGTGATGACTCCCGCCGCCGTTGCCGCAGTCAGCGACATCGTGATCCTTGCCGTCCCCGACGACAGCCTGATCGCCGCCGCTGAGGAGCTTGCCTCGTCCGGTTCTGTCCGACCCGGTCAGTACGTGCTGCACACCAGCGGGCGCCACGGCCTCGACGCGCTCGCGTCCCTCACCCGCCTGGGCGCGCGGCCCATCGCATTCCACCCAGCCATGACGTTCACCGGCACCCCCGTCGATCTCGACCGCCGCTGCGTGTTCGGCCTGACAGCGGCGATGGACGACCGTCCGCTTGCCGCAGAACTCGTGACCGACCTCGGGGGCACCCCGATGTGGGTCGAGGAGGCGGACCGCGCCCTCTACCACGCGGCCCTGGCGCACGGCGCCAACCATCTCGTGACTCTTGTGGCGCAGTCGATGGACCTTCTGCGCACCGCCGGCTCCGCAGACCCGGCTGCCGTGCTTCGTCCGCTGCTCTGTGCCGCCCTCGACAACGTCCTGGCCTATGGCGACGCCGCGCTCACCGGGCCGGTCGTCCGCGGCGACGTCACCACGATCCGCGCCCACATCGATGCGCTCGCTGCCGCCGACATCGACGATTCCACCGTCGATGCCTATCTCGAGCTCGCTCGTGCCACCGCGGGCCGCGCCGAGGCCGACGGACGTCTCACCCATCGCGGTGCCGGCACGATCCGCCAGGTGCTCGATGAGGCCGACTGGGATGCGATGGCCGAGATCGCCGCCGGCATCTGATGACGTCTGCCCCGGCCCCCGGCGCCACGCCGACCGTCGCACGCACACGCGAAGAGCTGAAGGCCGCGCTCAACGGCACCGTCTCCCTCGTGCCGACGATGGGTGCTCTGCACGAGGGCCACGCTCGCCTTCTCGAGCACGCCCGCCCGCTCGGAGCGACGCTCGTCGCCTCGATCTTCGTCAATCCCACGCAGTTCGCACCAGGCGAGGACTTCGATGCCTATCCGCGAACGTTCGAGGCAGACCTCGAGGTCTGCGCCGAGGCCGGCGTCGACGTCGTGTTCGCGCCGACCGGGCCGACGATGTATCCCTCGGGCCTCCGCGACACGGTCACAGTCGACCCTGGGCCGTTGGGCGCGATCCTCGAGGGTGAGATGCGGCCGACACACTTTCGCGGGGTGCTCACCGTGGTGTCCAAGCTGTTCGGGCTCGTGAGGCCCGACGTGGCGATGTTCGGCGAGAAGGACTACCAACAGCTTGCGCTGGTCCGGCAGATGTCGCGTGAGCTCGCGCTCGGCGTCGAGATCGTCGGCTGCCCGACCGTGCGCGAGGCAGACGGCCTGGCCATGAGCTCGCGCAACCGGTTCCTGTCCGACAGCGAGCGGCAGACCGCTGCATGCCTGTCGGCCGCGCTGCGTGCCGGTGTCGACGCTGCTGGCGACGGAGCCGCCGCCGTGCTGGCCTCTGCTCGCACCGTTCTCGACGACGCGTCGATCGTTCCCGACTACCTCGTCCTGACCGACCCCGAGCTCGGCGAGGCGGTGCCCGGCGAGGAGGCCCGGCTGCTCGTCGCGGCGCGGGTCGGCACCACTCGGCTGCTCGACAACACCGCACTCACGCCAGGAGGCCCATGATGCTGCGCACCATGATGAAGTCCAAGATCCATCGCGCCACGGTGACCCAGGCCGACCTGCACTACGTCGGATCGGTCACGGTCGACCTCGACCTCCTCGATGCCGCCAACCTTCTGCCCGGCGAGCTGGTCCACATCGTCGACATCGACAACGGCGCGCGGCTCGAGACCTACACGATCGCCGGCGAGCGCGGCAGTGGCGTCATCGGCATCAACGGCGCCGCCGCCCGCCTGGTGCACCCCGGTGACCTCGTGATCCTCATCGCCTACGGGCAGATGGACGATGCCGAGGCGCGGGCGTCCGAGCCGAGGGTCGTCTTCGTCGATGCCGGCAACACGATCATCGGCACCGGCAGCGACCCTGCCGAGGTGCTTCCCGGCACGGGCCTCATCCGCGGCGACCTCATCGCCAACCGCCTCCACGACGCGTCGCGGTGAACACGTGACCCTCCTCTGCCTGGATGTCAGCAACAGCCACACCACGATCGGCGCCTTCGACGCCGACGAGCTGGTGGCCCACTGGCAGGTGTCGTCCGAGGAACGCCGCAGTGCCGACGAGTGGCAGCTGCTCATCACGGGGCTCGTGACCCAGGCGGGCATCCGCCGCATCAGCGCCGTCAGCCTGTGCTGCACGGTGCCGGCGATCCTGGTCGAGCTGCGTGCGATGCGGGAGCGTTACTGGGCCGATCTCCCCGTCGTGATCGTCGGCCCAGGCGTCAAGACCGGCGTGCCGATCCACACCGACAACCCGCGTGAGGTGGGCGCCGACCGCATCGTCAACGCGCTCGCGGCCGCAGAGCTCTACGGCGGACCGGCGATCGTCGTCGACCTCAACGGCACCGCCACGATCTTCGACGTCGTCGACGCCGCCAACCGCTACATCGGTGGCGCGATCGCGCCGGGAGTCGAGCTGTCGCTCGACGCACTCGCGCGCCGTGGCGCCCAGCTCCGGAGCGTCGAGCTGGCACTGCCGCGAGACGTCGTGGGCAAGAACACCGTCGAGGCCGTCCAGTCGGGCCTCATCTACGGTTTCGCGGGCCTCGTCGACGGCATGGTCGACCGCATCATCGAGTCGCTCGGCGTCGACCCCGATCACGTCACGGTGATCGCCACTGGTGCGTACCCGGAAGCGGTCGTCGACAGCTGCGCCACCATCACGACTCGCGATCCCTGGCTCACCCTCACCGGCCTGCGTCTCATCCACGAGAAGAACCGCGACTAGCCTCCCGGACCGGCGCCGATAGGGTTGTCGATTGTGACCGACACTCCCACCACTCCCTCCGAGGACGATCTCCCAGAGCAGATGCGCGTCCGCCTCGACAAGCGTCGACAGCTCCTTGCCGCTGGCGACGAGGCCTACCCGGTCGTGGTCGAACGCACGCACACCCTCAAGCGAGTCGTCAGCACGTACGACGCCGAGGCACTCGGAGCAGACACCTTCACCGGCGACACCGTCTCGGTCACGGGGCGCGTCATCTTCCTGCGCAACACCGGCAAGCTCTGCTTCGTCCGGTTGCGCGAGGGCGACGGCACCGAGCTGCAGGCCATGCTCGCCCGCGACGGCGTCGGCGAGGAGCGGCTGGCCGAATTCAAGGCGCTCGTCGACATCGGCGACCACCTCGCCGTCACGGGCGAGGTCATCACCAGCCGCCGGGGAGAGCTCTCGGTGCAGGCGACGTCGTGGCAGATCGCAGCCAAGACCGTCCGCCCCCTGCCCAACGAGCACAACCCGTTG
>NZ_JACMOM010000055.1 GCF_014378035.1 Aeromicrobium sp.
CGCTGCCCGCCGGAGAGCTTGCCCGGCTTGCGGTCGAGGAATTCGGTGAGGTCGAGTATCTCGGCCGCCTCGGCCACCTTGGCCTTGCGCTCGTCCGTGGGCACACCGCGCATCTTGAGGGCGAAGCCCATGTTCTCGCCGACAGTCTTGTTGGGATAGAGCGCGTAGTTCTGGAAGACCATCGCGATGTCGCGGTCCTTGGACGGGACGCCGACCATGTTGCTGCCGCCGATCTCGATGCTTCCACCGTCGATGTCCTCGAGCCCGGCCAGCATCCGCAGGGCCGTGCTCTTGCCGGACCCGGACGGACCGACCAGCACGACGAACTCGCCATCGGCGATGTCGAGGTCCAGCGAGTCGACCGCGAGCTTGTCGGCCCCTTCGTAGATGCACGACGCCTTCTTGTACTCGATTGCAGCCATGATTGCTCCTTGGTTCGAGAGGTGAGAGTTACTTGATGGCGCCGAAGGACAGACCACGGACGAGCTTGTTCTGCGCGACCCAGCCCGCCAAGATGACGGGAAGTGCGGTGAGCGTGGCCGCGGCTGAGAGCCGTGCCCAGTACAGTCCCTCGCCGGTGATGAACCCGACGAGGAAGACCGGCACCGTCTGCGCCTGGACGGCCGTGAGGTTGACGGCGAAGAAGAACTCGTTCCACGAGAAGATCACGCAGATCAGGGCCGTGGCCGCGATACCGGGCGAGACGATGGGCAGGATGACCTCACGCACCGACCTCCAGAGGCTGGCGCCGTCCATGCTGGCGGCCTCGAGGAGCTCGCTCGGAACCTCAAGGAAGAACGAGCGCATCATCCACACCGCGATCGGCAGGTTCATGGCGGTGTAGAGGATGATCAGCGCCCAGATGTTGTCGAGCAGCCCGATGTCGCCCACGATGACGTAGAGCGGCACGATGGCGGCGACGACTGGAAGCATCTTGGTGCTGATGAAGAAGAACAGCACATCCTTCGTCTTGCGAACAGGTCGCAGCGACAGTGCGAAAGCTGCCGGTACTCCCAGCAGCAGCACCAGCAGCGTCGAGACCCCGGTAGCGAAGACCGAGTTGAGCAGCGTTGTGCCGAGGCCGCTGTCGAGCACCGCGCGGTACTGGTCGAGCGTCGGCTTGAAGAACAGGGTCGGCGGGTCGGAGTAGGCATCACTCTCCTGCTTGAACCCGGTGATCACCATCCAGAGGACCGGGAAGAAGAAGCCGAGCCCGACGACCCAGGCCACGACGGACCAGACGGTCCCGGTGTCCCAGGTGCGCTTGCGCCGTAGGGGCGCGTCCTCGGCGGTGGTCTCGGGCGCTTCGATCGTTGACGTGCTCATCAGGCTGCCTCCTCGTTGCCACTGAAGCTCTTGAAGATCAGGCGCAACGCCACGGCGCTCACGATGATCGTGGCGATGACGGTGATGACGCCCATCGCGGCGGCCTGCCCGACGTCGAAGCCGAGGAAGGCGCGTTGGTAGATGTAGTACGGGAGATTGGAGCTTGCGACGCCGGGGCCGCCCGACGTCATCATGTAGACCGCGTCGAACGTGTTGACGAGGTAGACCGCCCCGAGCACGGTGCCGAGCTCGATGAACCGTCGCAGGTGGGGCAGGGTCAGCTCCCGGAACAGCTTGACGGGCCCGGCCCCGTCGACGCGGGCTGCCTCCGCGATGTCCTTGGGCATCGACTGCAGCCCGGCGAGGATCAGCAGCATCATGAACGGGGTCCACTGCCACACGAGGTCGGTCATGACCGAGGCGAGCGGGAAGCGACTGACCCAGTCGACCTGGCCGACCCCGAACGGGCTGAGCACGAAGTTGATGAGCCCGAACACCGGATCGAACATCGTGGTCTTCCAGATCAGAGCGCCGGCGACGGGCGTGATGAGGAACGGCGTGATCAGCAGCGTTCGCACGATGCCGCGGCCGAAGAACTTGCGGTCGAGCAGCAGTGCCAGCAGCAGGCCGAGGAAGACCGAGATGATGACGGTGCCGGCGATCATGACGACGGTGTTGAAGGCGACCTCGCGGAACTGGCTGTCCCGGAAGACGTCAGCGTAGTTGCCGAGACCGTTGAACTTTCGTGAGCCAGGGCGGACGAGGTTCCACGACTGGGTCGAGTAGTAGAGGGTGAAGAGGAACGGGATCTGCGTCACGACGATGGAGAAGACCAGCGCGGGCAGCAACGGGCCTCGTCGGCGCCAGCCCTCGGCCCGTGAGATTGTGCGCTTGGTGGGGGTGAACGAACCGGACCCTGTCCCCGGCTCGGTGTCCGGTCCGGCTGGGGTCGAGACGGTGGCGGTCATTTGTCAGCCTTCCGGTAGGTCTTGCCGACGACCTCGGCATATTGTTGCGATTGAGCAAGCGCGCCCTTGACGCTGATGCGCCCGGCAATCGCAGCGCTGATCTGTTGACTCACTCGGGTGCCGAGATCTTGGAACTCCGGGATCGTGAGGAACTGCACGCCGGTGTAGGGCACCGGGTCCACCGTGGCGTCCTTGGGGTCAGCGCCCTCGATCGACGCCAGGGTCAGCGGACCGTACCTGGCGGAGGCCTTCTTGTACTCCGGGATCTCGTAGGTCGAGAGTCGACTGCCCGGGGGCACCCGCTCCCATCCGAGCTCGGTGCCGACCTTCTTGATGTACTTCTTGTCGGTCATCCAGGCGATGAAGTCCCATGCCTTGGCGGGGTTCTTGCTGGTCCGGGGGATCCCGAGCGCCCAGGAGTAGAGCCACCCGTTGCCGCCCTTCGCTGCCTGGGGGGCCTTGGCGTAGCCGATCTTGCCCACGACCTTGCTCGACGCCTTGTCCTCGAGGACCGAGACGGCCGAGGTTGCGTCGTACCACATGGCGGTGTTGCCCTGGGAGAGCTGCGTGGCGCACTCGCTGAAGCCGCTCGTGGCCGCGCCGGCTTCTCCGTGCTTGCGCACAGTGTCAACGTAGGTCTGGACAGCCTTCTGCACCTCGGGCGAGTCGAGCTGGGCGTTCCAGTCCTTGTCGTACCACCGCCCGCCGTAGGCGTTGATGACGGTGTTCAGCGGCGCCAGGACCTCACCCCAGCCCGGCTTGCCGCGCAGGCAGATGCCGGAGACGCCGGCTTTTGGGTCGTCCAGCTTGGCCGCCGCTGCAGAGACCTCGTCCCATGTGGGCTCGCCGGACAAGGTCACGCCGGCCTTCTTCAGCAGGTCTTTGCGGTACATCAGAAACGACGACTCACCGTAGAACGGGACCGCGTACATGTTGCCCTTGTAGGAAAGGGACTCGCGCAGGGTCGGGATGAAGTCGGCGGTGTCGTAGCCGGGTGTCGTGTCGGCGTAGTCGGAGAGATTGGTGAGCCAGCCGTTGGCTGCCCACTGCGGCGTCTCGAAGTTGCTGATCATGACGACGTCGAACTCGCCGCCGCCGGTGGCAACCGACGCTGTGATCTTGGCGCGCGCCTCGTTCTCGGACAAGCTCACGAACTTGAGGTTGGTGCCCGGATGGTCCGCCTCGAACTGGGGCGCCAAGGAGATGGCGTCCTGCATCTGTGAGTTGGAGACAATCGCGACGGTGATGGTCGTGTCCTTGCCACCGCCCCCGATGGAGCCCGCACCGGCACACGCGCTGAGGACCAGGCAGCATGCCGCGGCGAGCACGCCTGTCACGAGCGCCAGCCGTTTGACCCTCCTGCGGCCGCTGGGCCTGGATCGATCGATGGGTGTCCTCATCATGTTTCCCCCTTCTGCTTGTCGAGCAACCAGCGAGCACTGCCGATGTCGGTGACCAGCACGGTGGCCAGGCCGCCCCGGAGGGCGCCGAGCATCGCTTCGTGCTTGTGAGGTCCGCCGGAGACGAGCATCGCCCGCGGACACGTACGGATGGAGTCGAGCGACACCGAGACCGTCCGCTCCGGCAGCGAGCCGCCGACGTCGGTGCCGTCCGCGCGGAAGAACCGTCCGCCGATCTCGCCAACGGCACCCAGACGTGTGAGCTCGCCCAGGACCTTGGTGTCGATGAAGTTGCCCTCGAACAGCGTCGTCGAGGTGGAGACCGGCCCGATGCCGAACATCATGGCGTCGGCGTCGGCTCCCGCCTGCAGTGCGCGCGAGATCACCGAGTCCAGGTGCAGGGCCTGCACGGTCGCGGGATCCGCATACAGCGGCGCGATCAGGCGCACGGGGCGTGCTCCGAGCTGCTCGGCGCAGCGCCCGAGGGTGTACTCGACTCCGGTCTGGTATTCGGCGCTCGTCATGGATCCGTCGAGCTGAACGACCTGTGCGCACCGTGCGGACCCTGGCGACAGGGCACGCGCAACGGCGACGGTCTCAGGACCCCAGGTGAAGCCAAGGGTGTCGGTGGTCTTCACCCTGCGAGCCAGGGCCGCTGCGGCGGCGCGTCCGAGCAACGCGTAACCGCTGTCCACGCCGTCGAAGGCGTCGGAGATGACGAGTGCCTCCGTCAGGCCGAAGGTCGACTCGAGCTCGCGCTCGACGTCGGTGTGCACCGTGCCGGCAAGGCCGTCGGGAACGTGTACCTCGATCGTGACGAGTCCCTGAGCCCGTGCACGGGCCAGCAGCCGGCCGACCGTGGGGCGGGAGACGCCGAGCTGATCTGCGATCTGCGCCTGGGTCACGCCCTCGAGGTGGTAGAGGGTGGCGGCACGAACGGCTAGTCGGAGGTCCTCGGTCGACCGGGGGACGCGTTTGGTGACCTCGGCCATCGCCATGCTCCTCACCGTCATGACACTGTGAGCAAATGCTCATGGTGTGTTCATCTGCTCGACAAGTTAACATCGCGCTGTGATCTGCACAACACCCCGGAGTGACCTGCACCACATCGTGCAGACCGGGCGTGACCGTCATTCACCCGCTCCAGACCCACAGGAGACACTCATGAAGCTCACCGAAGCGCATCTCGCCGATCTCGCCAACGACTCCGAACTGGCGGAGGGCGTCGGGCTCCCGTCGTACGACCGGACGTCCCTCACCGTGGGGATCGTGCACATCGGTGTCGGCGGTTTTCACCGAGCGCACCAAGCGATGTACGTGGACCGGCTGCTCGCGGCCGGGGGCGCCCAGGAGTGGGCGATCTGCGGCGTGGGGGTGCTGCCGGGAGATCGGCGGATGAAGAAGGTATTGGCCGAACAGGATGGCCTGTACACGCTGGCGCTCAAGCATGCCGACGGCACCTGGGAGACCCGTGTCATCGGTTCGATCGTGGACTACCTCTTCGCGCCGGACGACCCCGAGGCCGTCATCGAGCGGATGGCCGCGAAGGCGACCCGCATCGTGTCGCTCACGGTGACGGAGGGAGGCTACAACTTCTCCGCGACGACCGGCGAGTTCGACGACCACAGTCCCGCCGTCGTCGCCGATCTCGCGCCGGGCGCTGTGCCCTCCACGACATTCGGACTCGTCACCGAGGCGCTGCGTCGGCGTCGTGACCGCGGCCTGGCGCCGTTCACGGTGATGTCCTGCGACAACATCGAGGGCAACGGTGAGGTGGCCCGGGCCACCTTCACGGCGTTCGCCCGACTGCTCGACCCTGTACTGGCGGTCTGGATCGAGAGCAAGACGTCGTTCCCGAGCTCGATGGTCGATCGCATCACCCCGGCCACCACTGCGGAGGTCATTGCTGGGATCAGCGATCGCTACGGGATCGAGGACCAGTGGCCGGTCGCGGCCGAACCATTCGTCCAGTGGGTGCTGGAGGATGATTTCCCCCTCGGCCGCCCAGCATTCGAGGAGGTGGGCGTGCAGGTCGTCGACGACGTCGGCCCCTACGAGCTCATGAAGCTGCGCCTCCTCAACGCCAGTCATCAGGCGCTTTGCTACTTCGGGTGGCTCAGCGGCTACCGGCTCGTCCACGAGGTTGTGCAGGACCCGCTGTTCTCCCGGTTCCTCGTCGCGTACATGGACCAGGAGGCGACGCCGACGCTCGAGCCCGTGCCAGGAATCGACCTGGATGAGTACAAGCGAACCCTCATCGAACGATTCTCCAACCCAGAGATCCGTGACACCGTCGCCAGATTGTGTGCCGAGTCGTCCGACCGGATCCCGACGTGGCTGTTGCCGGTCATCCGTACCAACCTCGTGTCCGGAGGACCCATCACGCTGTCAACCGCCGTGGTCGCCAGCTGGGCGCGATATGCCGAGGGATCGGACGAGCAGGGTGAGCCGATCGAGATCGTCGATGCGCTCAAGGACACGTTGGTCCCGATTGCCCAGGCACAGCGTCACGACCCCACTGCCTTCATCGCCAACCGGAGTGTGTTCGGCGACCTCATCGACGATGGCAGATTCGTCGAGGAGTACACGGCACATCTGCACTCGCTGCACACACTCGGTGCGCGCGCCACCCTGGAAGGGCTTGTTGGTGAGTGCACGTTGGGTGGGTGATGACAGGCACCACCGGACCTGGCACCCCACCTTCCGCCGATTTGTGTTTCACGCAGCGGTTCTGTCAGACTAGGGCGGTTGCTCCGGCTTGATCGCGGGGGCGCCGATCGTCCGGCCTCTCACGCCGATCACGACGCCGGTGCCAGAACTGAGATCGGGCTTGTCCTGCAGCATGCATCGTCTCGACGATGTGAGCGCGGGTCCAACCACCTAACTCGACAAGTGTGTGACGTACGCGCCTAGAGCGCCGCGACACGCCCGACCTCGGGGGTCGGCGGGAGGGTGAGCCATCTCCTCCGAACCCGGGGCGAGATGATAGCGAAGCGGAACGAATGTAAAGGACAAACGAGAGCATGGCGGGACAAAAAATCCGTATCCGGCTCAAGGCCTACGACCACGAGGTCATTGACTCGTCGGCGCGCAAGATCGTCGACACCGTGACGCGCACCGGTGCCAAGGTTGCAGGTCCGGTGCCGTTGCCCACCGAGAAGAACGTGTTCTGCGTGATCCGCTCTCCGCACAAGTACAAGGACAGCCGCGAGCACTTCGAGATGCGGACCCACAAGCGTCTCATCGACATCATTGACCCGACGCCCAAGACGGTCGACTCGCTCATGCGACTCGACCTTCCTGCTGGCGTCGACATCGAGATCAAGCTCTGAGGGGAGTCAGCGAC
>NZ_JACMOM010000330.1 GCF_014378035.1 Aeromicrobium sp.
GACGGCCAACTCGACACGGTCAGGTGCGGTTATACGGGTGGGCGATACTGGGTTCGAACCAGTGACCTCTTCGGTGTGAACGAAGCGCGCTACCACTGCGCCAATCGCCCGTGTGGTGCGAACAAAACCCTAACGCACTAGCCGTCCCGCACATAAATCAGGCTGCACCCTCCTAACGTCATCCCGAACGAGCTCCCTGGGCCACGTTCGGCATGACCTTACGCAGGCGACTCAGGGATCAATGTCCTTCACGCTCTCGCGGGCCCAGATCTCCTGGACTTTTGCCGTGATCGGTCCCGGCGCCGGCAATTCGCGCCCATCTACCCGCGAGATCGCCTGAACGTCGCGGGTTGTCCCGACGAGGATCACCTCATCAGCACGCTTCAGAACGTCGATGGAGTCGTCTCTTTCGATGACATCTGCACACCACTGGAGGACAAGGGCTCGCGTCACCCCGGCCAGGCACCCCGACCCCAGCGTCGGGGTGATGAGCTGCCCGTCGAGGACATACAAGATGTTGGAGCCGGTGCCTTCGCACAGCATTCCGACGGTGTTAGACATTACTGCCTCCGATGCGTCGCGGGCGAGAGCGTGTTCGACCATCAGTGCGTTCTCGGCATACGACGTCGTCTTGAGGCCGGCGATCGCGCCTCGCTCGTTGCGCGGCCACGGAACGGTGACGATCGTGCTGACGCCGGGCGGACGGTCGCATGGCTCGGTGATGACAACGCTCGTAAGACCGTGCGTGCCGCGCGGCGAGCCCAACGTGCCCAGGCCGGAAGTGACGGTGACACGTATGCGACCGAAAGCAATTTCCTGACCCTCGATGGTGGCGTCGACGCCTTCTCGGATCGCGCCGACGTCGGGCTTCCCGATGCCCAGACCATGCGCCGAGGTAACGAGACGATCAAGGTGTCTGGTCAGGGCAAACGGTGCGCCGTCTTCGATTTTTATAGTCTCGAAAACCCCGTCACCGACGATCATGCCGTGATCAAGCACGGAGATTGCCCGATCTTTGGGTGATTCGAGGAGTTGTCCGTTAACCCAAGCCTGCATACGGTTACCGTACCGCGACCCCGGTTTGGGTTCGCGGCCCCGAATCGGCTATCGTTTCGTCTCGTCCTGAAGATCATTTCAGGCATGCGGACATAGCTCAGTGGTAGAGCATCACCTTGCCAAGGTGAGGGTCGCGAGTTCGAATCTCGTTGTCCGCTCGGAGCAGGTTTCTGACCTGTTTTATGGTCGAGTGGCCGAGAGGCGAGGCAACGGACTGCAAATCCGTCTACACGGGTTCAAATCCCGTCTCGACCTCGAAGAGGTCTCACGACCGACGCGGTCCTTCGGGATCACGGGCGATTGGCGCAGCGGTAGCGCGCTTCCCTGACACGGAAGAGGTCACTGGTTCGAACCCAGTATCGCCCACCACAAGAAAATGGACTCTGACCAGCGGAAACGTGGTCAGAGTCCATTTTTCATTTCGGGTGCGTGCCCAGAAACCCATACTTCCGTCGGGGTTTGTGCGTTCCTGGGCTCAGGCCGGGCCGACCGCTGTCACGCGGTCGTCCGCTTCGCCCGCCTCGTCGGAGGCCGCGAGGTCGACCTCGGCGCTGATGCCCCAGTCCCGGTCTCCGGCTGGGTCTTCAAAGGTCTGGCGCACGGTCCACGTCTCCCGGCCCTCCTCGACCATGAACAGGTCCGGGCCTCGTGCCGCCGGCCCGGTGCCGAGCTCCTCATATTCCTCGTCATAGGCTGCCATCGCTTCCGACCAGGCGATGGCGTTCCAGCCTTCGTCGCGGTCGAGCTCTCCCAGTGCGCTCCACCGGCCGAAGGCCGCCAGCTCTACCCGACGGAACATCGCATTACGCACCAGTACGCGGAAGGCTCGCACATTGCCCGTGACTGGACGCGGCGACGCACTCCCGTCTGCTTTCGCCCGGACCTCGGCCGGATCGACATCCGGTGCGATCAGTTGCTCCCACTCATCGAGCAGGCTGGAATCGGTCTGGCGTACGAGCTCGCCAAGCCACTCGGTCAGGTCGATGAGTTCCTCGTTGCGCACAGTTGCCGGTACGGTGCGTCCGAGCGTCTTGTAAACGTCGGAGAGGTAGCGCAGGACCATACCCTCGGACCGTGCAAGTCCGTAATCGCCAATCAACTCCGAGAACGTCATCGCCCGTTCCCACATCTCCCGCACGACCGACTTCGGTCGCAACTCGTGGTCGGCGACCCAGGGTTGACCCTTGCGATAGTGCTCGTATGCCGCCTCGAGCAACTCCTGCAGAGGCTTCGGATGAGTGATCTCCTCGAGCAGCTCCATCCGCTCCTCATACTCAATCCCGTCCATCTTCATCTCGCCGATGGCCTCTCCCCGGGCTCGGTGCTGCTGAGCGCGGATGACGGGCCGCGGGTCCTCAAGGGTTGCCTCGACAACCGATACGACGTCGAGGGCATACGTAAGGGACTCACGGTCCAGCAGGTCGAAAGCGGCGACGGCGAACGGCGACAGCGGTTGGTTGAGCGCGAAGTTCGCCTGCAGGTCGATGGTCAGGCGCAACGTCTTGCCCTCGGCATCGGGCGGATCGACCCTCTCTACGACGCCGCCGGCGAGGAGCGCCTCGACAATGTCGAGCACCTCCTGCAGCATCTTGTCCTGCGCCTCGACCGGTTCGTCGCTCTCGCGTAGCAGATGTTCGAGGGACGCGAGTGCGTCGCCAGGGCGGGAGATGACGTCGAGCACCATCGCGTGACTCACCCGCATCCGCGAGATAAGCGCTTCAGGAATGCCCGTGGTGAGCCGATCGAAGGTGCCCTCTCCCCACGAGACGAAGCCTTCGGGAGGCTTCTTGCGGACGACCTTGCGCCGCTTCTTGGGGTCGTCGCCCGCCTTGCCGAGCGCCTTGATGTTTTCGATCTCGTGCTCCGGAGCCAGGACGACGACATGTCCGACTGTGTCGAAGCCGGGCCGCCCCGCTCGTCCCGCGATCTGCTGGAACTCTCTGACCTGCAGCTGACGTTGCCGGGTGCCATCGTACTTCGACAGACCGCTGAAAAGCACCGTACGGATCGGTACGTTGATTCCGACGCCCAAGGTGTCGGTGCCGCAGACCACCTTGAGCAGGCCGGCCTGCGTAAGTGTCTCGACGAGGCGTCGGTAGCGCGGCAGCATCCCCGCATGATGCACGCCGATGCCCATGCGCACTAGCCGCGAGAGCGTCTTGCCGAAAGCAGAGGAGAAGCGGAAGTCGCCGAGATGCTCGGCGATCAGGTCACGTTCTTCACGGGTGGCGACCTTGATGCTGGTGAGTGCCTGGGCACGCTCGAGTGCAGAGACCTGCGTGAAGTGCACGACATACACGGGGGCTTGGTGGGTCTCGATCAGCTGCTCGAGAGTCTCTTGCACCGGGGTGGCGACGTACTCCGTAACCAGGGGCACGGGGCGATCGGTCGAGGCGATCAGTGCCGTCGACCGGCCAGTGCGCCTGCTGAGGTCACGTTCGAAGCGAGTCGTGTCGCCGAGGGTTGCCGACATCAGCAGGAATTGTGCTCTCGGCAACTCGATGAGGGGTACTTGCCATGCCCAGCCACGATCAGGATCGGCATAGAAGTGGAACTCGTCCATGACAACCAGTCCGATATCCGCATCCGCTCCTTCGCGCAGCGCCATATTGGCCAGGATCTCCGCAGTCGCGGCGATGATCGGGGCATCGGCGTTCACCGCGGCGTCGCCCGTGACCATGCCGACATTGTCGGCACCGAAAATTTCGCACAACTCGAAAAACTTCTCGCTGACGAGGGCCTTGATTGGTGCGGTGTAGATGCTGCACTCACCGCGTGCAAGAGCCGAGGCCATCGCTCCCGTCGCCACCAGACTTTTGCCCGAGCCGGTCGGGGTGGCGAGGATGACGTTGGAACCCGAGACGCACTCGAGCAAGGCCTCCTCCTGCGCCGGGTAGAGCGTGAGGCCCCGGCCCTCGACCCACTTCATAATCGCGTCGTACACGGCGTCCTCGTCGGTGGTCGTGCCGTTGGGCAGCAAATCGATGAGGCGCATGCTGGCATTGTCTCCCGTAGTCGGGAGCGACTGACCCGGCGGTACGGCTTCAGCCAGAATCATTTCGCTCTCCAGAAAAAGTTGAAACCAACCGGACCAATCCTTTTTGTGGACTGCGGCGAATCACCCCTGACAGCAAGTCAATTGACTCTGTGTCCATCTACGCAAGGAATGATTCTGATGCAGTTCCTCCAGAACAGCACGAAGGGCAAGCGACTTTTCGTCGGTATTGCTGCCGCAGCAACTTTGGCTTTGCCCTTGGCAGCCTGCGGTTCCACGAGCGACTCCAACGTGAGTTCCTCTTCGGCCAAGGCTTCGGTCGCCAAGCCAGCGGCGTCGATTGACGCACTCACCGGCGAAGACACGGCAATCCTGCTCGACACGGGATTCACCGACGCGCTTACGTCGCTCAAGTTGACTCCCGGCGTTACGGGCGACGCCAAACTCACCGACGGTTCGCTGGTCTTCCCGATCACCGGCGGCAACGTCACCTACTTCAAGCCCGGCACGGCATCTCCCTACGTCATCGGCCAGATCCAGCACGAAGGTTCAGGCCTGTCCCTGACAGCCGGCGACACCAAGGTCGAACTGACCAACCTCAACGTCGATCCCGGCGTGTCGCGTGTCTACGGCGATGTTTCACTCAACGGCGAGACCGTTGTCAACAGCGCCTACCTGTTCACCCTGAACGGCTCCACGCTCAAGCCGCTCCAGGCTTCGGGCTCCACGGCGGTCCTCGAAGGCACCAAGGTCTTCATCTCACCGGTCGCCGCTGCTCTGTTGAACTCGACGTTCAAGACCGACGCCGTCACCGAGGACCTCTTGGTCGGCATCGCGAAGATCACCGTCAACACCACTTCGGGTGACTAA
>NZ_JACMOM010000331.1 GCF_014378035.1 Aeromicrobium sp.
CGCCAGGGCCGCGGTGGTGGTCAGGAACAACATCAAGGCACTTGGCGCACACGCGAGCGTGACCCGGGTGACGGCCGAGCGATATCTGCGCGACTCACCGCCAGACGCGTTCGGCCTCGAGCTGGTCGACCCGCCGTACGCAGTGCCGACTGAACAGGTCGCTGCACTGGTCGCGATCATCAAGAAGGCGTTCGCCGAGCCCGAGGCCTTGTTCGTCGTCGAACGCGCCACCCGTGACCCGTTCGTGTGGCCCGAGGGTGTCGAGCCTCTCCGCCACAAGGCGTACGGGGACACAACGCTTTGGTACGGTCACTGACATGGCCAAGGTCGTGTGTCCCGGTTCCTTCGACCCCGTGACCAACGGTCACCTCGATATCATCGAGCGTGCGGCACGGCTCTTCGACGAGGTCGTCGTCGCGGTGCTGGTCAATGAGAACAAGCGCGGCCTCTTCTCGATCGAGGAGCGTCTCCAGATGCTCGACCAGGCCACCGAGCACCTGCCCAACGTGTCGACCGGCTCGTTCAAGGGCCTGCTCGTCGACTTCTGCACCGACAACGGCATCGCGGCCATCGTCAAGGGCCTGCGCGCGGTGACCGACTTCGACTACGAGCTGCAGATGGCGCAGATGAACGGCAGTCTCACCGATGTCGACACGATGTTCATCCCGACCACGCCGGAGTACAGCTTTCTCGCGTCGAGCCTCGTCAAGGAGGTCGCCAAGCACGGCGGCGACGTGTCGGGCCTCGTGCCCGGCTTCGTCCTGGAGCGCCTGGCCGAGAAGTACGCCTAGCCCAACGGACGGGAAGCTACGGACGGTCGGGGAGCAGTGGCGCTTCGGTGTGATCGGCCTTGCCCACCTGCACGGCGCGCCGCAGTGCTCTCGAGCCGAACTTGTCGCGAACGGCGTCAATGGCATCGTCGAGCTCGGCGCCGCTGTTGACGTCGAGCGGCAGGGCAAGCTGAGCCGGGCTGTCGTCGAGCGACCCGATCGACACCCCGATGAGGGTGATGCCGCGCTCCTTGATCGCGCCGGTTCGTGACGAGAGCAGCTGCCGCGCCACATCAAGCACCGTGACGGTGTGAGCGGTTGGTCGGGGAAGGGTGTGCGAGCTGGTCGAGCGGGTGAAGTCGCCGAAACGGATGCTGATCGTGACGGTGCTGCCCGTGCGCCCAGCACTCCGCATGCGTCGGGTGACACGGTCGACGAGCGTGAGCAGGGCGAGGTCAAGCTCGGCAGGCGAGTGCGGACCGCGTCCGATGGCGTGCTGTGCGCCCATCGAGCCACGCCGCGTGCCGACCTGGACTGGGCGGGGGTCGCGGTTGTGCGCCAGGGCGTGGAGATGATGCCCGCTGGCGGCGCCGAGCAGCTGCACGAGCTCGACCTCGTACATCGCGGCGACGTCGCCGACCGTGACGATGCGGGCTTCGCGCAGCTTCCCGGACGTGACCTTGCCGACGCCCCACAGGCGCTCGACCGGTAACCCGTGCAGGAACTCGAGCTCGCCCTCGACGGGCACGACGAGCAGCCCCTCGGGCTTGGAGACGGCGCTGGCGACCTTGGCGAGATATTTGGTGCGGGCGACGCCGACCGAGATCGGGAGTCCCACCCTCTGCATGACGTCGACCCGCAGCTGGGCGGCGATCGACGACGGTGCGCCTCGAATGAGCCGGAGGCCTCCGACCTCGAGGAACGCCTCGTCGATCGACAGACCCTCCACCAGTGGCGTGGTGTCGTGGAACACCTCGAAGACGTCGCGACTCGCCTGGGTGTAGGCGTCCATGCGGGGCGGTACGACGATGGCATCGGGGCACATGCGCAGCGCCTGGCGACCACCCATGGCCGTGCGCACACCCCGCGCCTTCGCCTCATAGCTTGCCGCCAGGACGACTCCCCCGCCCACGATGACGGGCCGCCCGCGCAGCGAGGGGTCGTCACGCTGCTCGACCGACGCGAAGAAAGCGTCGAGGTCGGCGTGCAGCACGGTGCCCTCGGCCATACGGCATGATCTCATCGACCACGGACACGTGGCCGTCATCGGTTCGTGGGGTACACACCGATTGGCCTCGGCATGGTGCGACGGGTTACGATTCTCTTCGGCCTGTTCGCAGGTCGACATTTTGTCGTGCACTTGGATGGATGGTCGAACGTGCTGTCGGGACCGCTGGTTTTCGATACCCATGTGATGGGTCGCAAGCCGGGCGCCGAACGCTCGTTCAACATCACCGTCGAGGCGCCGGCAGACATGGGTTACGACGTCTACGCCGTGCCCGAGGGATCCGCGATCGACATCGAGCTCCGGCTCGAGGCGATCATGGAAGGTGTCCTGGCAACAGGGTCGGCCTCGGCGCGGGCGGTGGGCGAGTGTGTGCGGTGCCTGGACGCCATCGACAAGTTCATCGTCGTCGGATTCCAGGAGTTGTTCCTCTACGAGGCGCCTTCCAACCCGGAAGAGGCCGAAGAAGAGGATTTTGTCCTCGAGGACGAGCTGCTCGACCTCGAAACCGTCCTCCGGGACGCGGTGGTGCTCGCACTGCCGCACAACCCGTTGTGCGGTCCGGAATGTCCGGGACTGTGCCCCGAATGTGGGGCTCGGCTCGCGGACGATCCAGATCACACACACGGTGAGGCGATCGACCCACGGTGGGCGACGTTGAGCCAGCTGGCGGACCAACCGGTCCCGTCGGCAGAATCGTCAGAGTCGGACAGCACGTCCGGCCTCAGCAAGGAGTAGATCGTGGCAGTCCCGAAGCGGAAGATGTCGCGCAGCAACACGCGTCACCGTCGTTCGCAGTGGAAGACGACGGCGACGCAGATTGTCGACTGCGCCAACCCTGCATGTGACTCGAAGGTGCAGCCGCACCACGCCTGCACCAAGTGCGGGCAGTACGGAGCCCGCGGCGAGCGTCGCCAGGTCCTCTGATCGCTGCGGCCGTCGACACCGACGCGCTCCGGCAGGTCCTCGGTGTCGAGGATCTTGGTGCCGGGCTGCTCGAGCATGCCCTGACCCACCGTTCATACGCGTACGAGAACGGCGGGGTGCCGAACAACGAGCGGCTCGAGTTCCTTGGTGACTCGGTGCTGGGGCTTGTCGTCACCGACACGTTGTTCACCGAGCACCCCGACCTCCCCGAGGGCCAGCTCGCCAAGCTGCGTGCCGCTGTCGTCAGCGCCAAGGCGCTGGCGGTTGTCGCACGGACGCTCGGCATCGGCGACCACGTCCGCCTCGGACGTGGCGAGGAGGCGACCGGCGGACGCGACAAGGCCTCGATCCTGTCCGACACCGTCGAGGCGCTCCTGGGCGCCATCTACGTCCAGTTCGGCATCGAGCGGTCGGCCGAGGTGATCCACCGCATCTTCGATCCCGTCATCGCTGTCGCCGCAGAGCTGGGTGCAGGCCTCGACTGGAAGACGTCGCTGCAGGAGATCGCGGCCAACAACGGACTCGGCGTGCCGCACTACGTCCTCGAGGGCACCGGCCCCGACCACGACAAGGCGTTCACCGCCGTGGTGCACGTCGGCGAGCGAGTCTTCGACGGCGGAGAGGGTCGATCCAAGAAGGAAGCAGAGCAGATGGTCGCCGAGATCGCCTGGGGTTCCATCAGCACCGGTCTCGACGCCGACCTCGACCAGACCCCCGCAGTCGACAGCGCCTGACCACCACGCATGCCTGAGCTCCCCGAGGTCGAGGTTGTCCGTCTGGGGCTCGTCGATCACGTGGTGGGCCGCTCCATCACCGGCGCCACGGTGCACGACGTTCGCTCCGTCCGCCGCCACCAGCCGGGCGCGGCCGACTTCGTCCACCGGCTCGAGGGCCGACGCATCGAGGGGGCAGCGCGCCGCGGCAAGTACCTCTGGATGCAGCTCGACCACGACGACGCCATCCTGTGCCACCTCGGCATGAGCGGGCAGTTCCTCATCGCCGACGCCGACGCGCCGCCCCCGCGGCACCTGCGTGTCACGATCGACCTGGATGACGGACGCCAGCTGCGCTTCGCCGACCAGCGCATCTTCGGCGGCATGTGCTTCAGCGAGGATGGTGCAGAGTTGCCGCCGCAGATCGCGCACATCGCCCGCGACCCCCTCGACCCGCTGTTCGACCCCGCGGAGTTCACAAGACGTGTGCGTGGTCGCCAGACCGGCGTCAAGCGGGCCATTCTCGACCAGACCCTCATCTCCGGTGTCGGCAACATCTACGCCGACGAGTCGCTGTGGCGCACACCCCTGCACTACGCCCGCAACACCCGGCATCTACGCACACGTGAGATCGACGGCCTCCTGACGCACATCAATGCCGTCATGATCGAGGCCCTCGCGCAGGGCGGTACGTCGTTCGACGCGCTCTACGTCAACGTCAACGGCAACAGCGGCTACTTCGACCGGTCGCTCGCCGTGTACGGGCAGGAGGGCAGACCTTGCCAGCGGTGCGACACAACGATCAGGCGCGACGCCTTCATGAACAGGTCGTCCTTCTGGTGCCCACACTGCCAACCCCGCCCACGCAACGGCAGGTTCTGAGGGCCGTGACGTCGGCGTCCATGACTACGCTGGCGCCATGACGACGTCCGTGAGCCTCGAGCCGATGTCTGCTGAGTGCTGCACCTCGTGGAGTGCCGAGCATGCGGTCACGGCGTGACCGACGCACCCTACGGAGAAGAGGCGCGTGCCCGCTTCGTCGACGAACCTCCCAAGCGGGCAGAGCGGACACCGTTCGAACGTGATCGCGCGCGCGTCGTGCACGCCGCGGCGCTGCGCCGGCTGTCGGCCAAGACCCAGGTCATGGGTGCGGGGTCCGACGACTTCGTCCGCAACCGGCTCACGCACTCGCTGGAGGTCGCGCAGGTTGCCCGAGAGCTCGGCAAGTCGTTGGGTTGCGACCCCGACATCGTCGACTCGGCGGCGCTGGCGCACGATCTCGGCCACCCTCCTTTTGGTCACAACGGCGAGGTCGCGCTCGACGAGGCCTCGCAGTCGTGCGGAGGGTTCGAGGGCAACGCGCAGACGTTGAGAATCCTGAGCCGTCTGGAGTCAAAGACATTCGCGCCCGACGGCACCAGCGTGGGGCTCAATCTCACTCGAGCAACCCTCTCGGCGTGCGTGAAGTATCCGTGGGCGCGCGGCGAGTCGCCCGACGGGGGCGCGAAGTTCGGTGTCTACGTCGACGACCGTCCGGTGTTCGACTGGCTCCGCGACGGAGCCCCCGACAAGCGTCGACCGATCGAGGCGCAGGTCATGGATCTCGCTGACGACATCGCCTATTCCGTGCACGACGTCGAGGACGGAGTGGTCGGCGGATGGTTCGGCCTCGGCGCGGGCCGCCTCGACCACGACAGCGTCTACGTCGTGGCTCGCGACTGGTACGACAGCTTGGCCACTGACGACCGGCTTGGTGGGGCGTTGACGCGGCTGCAGGAGATGCCCCAATGGCCGCAGTCGTCGTTCGACGGCAGCCGGGTCGAGCGAGCCGTGCTCAAGAGCCTCACCAGCGCGCTGATCGGTCGCTTTGCCCAGGCTGCGCGGTGGGCGACCGTCGAACGTTGGGGTGAGGGTCCGCTCATCCGGTTCGATGCCGACCTCGAGGTGCCCGAAGCCACGCGCGACGAGATCACCGTCCTCAAGTCCATCGCGGCGCACTACGTCATGCGGTCCGACGACCGTGCCGGCCCGCTCGGCCGGCAGCGTGAGCTGCTGCTGGCGCTCGTGGAGGTGCTTTCGCGATCGGGGGGCCGAGAGCTCGAGGCGGAGTTTGCCGAGGACTTCGCCCACGCCGCTGACGATGCCGCCCGGCGTCGTGTCGTCATCGACCAGGTTGCGAGCCTCACCGACGTGTCTGCCCGCATCTGGGCATTGCGGTTGCTGGGCTGACCCTTTCTTCGCTCTTGTGAGGCTCGACGGGTGAAATGGCGGTGGGTCGAGTCAACTAACATTCACCCCATGGCCGGGCGAATCAAGGACGAGGACATCCAGCTCGTCCGAGAACGGGCCCGCATCGATGAGGTCATCGAGCAGTACGTGACGCTTCGCAACGCTGGGGGCAACCGGGTGGGGCTGTGCCCCTTCCACGACGAGAAGTCGCCGTCGTTCAACGTGCGCCCGGTGCAGGGCTTCTATCACTGCTTCGGTTGTGACGCATCGGGCGACGTCTTCAAGTTCCTGATGGAGATCGAGCACCTGTCGTTCGTCGAGTCGGTCGAGCGCATGGCGATCAAGACCGGCGTCACCCTTCGCTACGAGGATGGCGGCGAGGCCGGCCCCCGCCGCGACCCACGGCAGCGTCCACGACTGCTCGAGGCTCACCGCGAAGCCGCAGCCTTCTATTCCTCGACGCTCACGTCGTCCCCTGACGCCACCGTCGGTCGCGAGTTCGTCAAGGACCGCGGCTTCGACCAGGCCGCGGCCGAGCGGTTCGGCATGGGGTTTGCGCCGCGTGGGGGAGAGGCGCTCGTCGGCCACCTCCGGGGCAAGGGATTCACCGATGACGAGCTGCTGGTGGGGGGCCTCGCCTCGAGAGGCTCGCGCGGGCTCTACGACCGGTTCCGCGGCCGGCTGCTCTGGCCCATCCGGGAGATGACTGGTGAGACCATCGGCTTCGGCGCGCGTCGCATGTTCGACGACGATCGGGTCGAGGCCAAGTACCTCAACACCTCCGAGACACCCCTCTACAAGAAGAGCCACGTCCTCTACGGTCTCGACCTGGCTCGCCGATCGATCTCCTCCTCGAGCCAGGCCGTCGTCGTCGAGGGCTACACCGATGTCATGGCGTGCCACGAGGCCGGCGTCACCACGGCCGTTGCCACGTGTGGCACGGCGTTCGGTGAAGACCATGCCCGGCTGATGCGTCGCCTGATGCTCGACCATGACGCCTTCCACGGCGAGGTCATCTTCACGTTCGACGGCGATGAGGCCGGGCAGCGTGCTGCGCTCAAGACCTTCGGCGGGGACCAGCAGTTCGTCGCACAGACGTACGTTGCGATGGAGCCGCGTGGCATGGACCCGTGCGACCTGCGCCTGGCAGATGGCGACGCTGCGGTGCGCGAGCTCGTGGCATCGCGCATCCCCCTCTACCGCTTCGTCCTCGACAACATGCTCAGCCGCTACGACCTCGAGCGGGGCGACCAGCGTGTCGATGCCGTTCGTGAGGCGGTGTCGCTCGCGGCGGCGATCCGTGACAAGTCCAAGGTTGACGAGCTGCTGCGCGAGATTGCCGGGCGGGTCGGCGTCGACGTCGACCAAGTGCGTTCCGAGCACCGACGGGGGGCCAGGACCACCAGCGGGCGGCAGCCGCCTCCCGCCGCGCCGGGCGTCGCGGCGCCCGCACCCGCCACCGCAGTCGCGAGCTTCGGCGGTCCGCAGTACTTCGA
>NZ_JACMOM010000332.1 GCF_014378035.1 Aeromicrobium sp.
CGGTGCTGGCCCTACTCGCGCGTGGCGTGCGGACCATCGGTACCGACGCCTGGAGCTTGGACCGGCCGTACCCGCTGATCGGCGCCGAGTGGCAGCAGCGGCGCGATCCGGCGGCGCTGTGGCCCGCGCACTTCGCCGGCATCGAGCAGCCTTATCTGCAGACCGAGAAGCTGGCCAACCTCACGGCAGTGCCGGCGACCGGGGCCACCATCCTCGCGTTCCCGATCAAGGTTGAGGGCGGCAGCGGCGCGTGGACGCGAGCCGTAGCCCTAGTCCCAGAGCCAGGCGAGCGCTGAACCATCTGGGAGCCGCAGCGCGGTTCCGCACTATGCCTGGGTCGTCTTTGGGTGCAGGAGCGGTTGGTGCGTCGGGGACGATCCAGCACTGGGGCGGTTATGGTTCCCCTGAGCCGCTGTCCCACCTGCCCGGCCGAGCAGATGCGTGGGGCACCGTCAACGGTGCTCGTGCCGTTAGCCAACCCCGTGCGGCGCCCCCCGGCCCGCCCATTGAAGAAGGCGACGTCGTCCCGCAGGGGATCGTCACGCGGTGCATCTTTAGTGCGCATCAACCAGAGGTTGATCTCTCGATGAGGTCGAGGTCGCGCACACAGAACTGATGGTGCTCGAACTCCTGCCGAGCACCGTGCCTAGACATTGCCGCAGCGATCGTCCGCGTGCGTACGACGGCCACATGTCGTTGTCGGGGATCGGTGCCGGCTCCTGGAGCTGCTCGGAGGTGACCGCGTCCAACCAGCGCTCGAGTTCGGCCGCCTGTTCGTCCCTGATCGCGAGCACCTCGTCGAGCGTCGGGTCCGCCGACGGGTCGAGACCCTGCTCCTCGCGGCCGGGCACAGACTCGATGCCCAGCCCCATCGGGGTGAACAGATCGGTCGACCCGAGGCAGCAGCGCCGAAACCACGAGTCGTGGACGAAGACCAGGTGGCGCAGCGCCTGCACAGCGGACCACTCGTCGTTTCACGATCTCGTGCTCGATGCTAAGCGATTGCCGCATGCGCGCCACGGTCGCCGCCCAGTCGGTGCGCAGTTGCCGCCACCCTCGGCGCACGTCGGCCAGGTCGTCCGAGCGGATGAGCCGGCGGACCGGGTGACGACGGTCGAGCTCGGCCTCGACGTACTCCATGACTTCGACGCCGTACACAACGAGGTTGGTCACCAGCCCGTCGATCACGGCGCCCTGCATGATCACGCCGATCAGACGGGTGTTGTTCAGGTTGCACTCGCGGAACTCCGCGCCTTCCATGTCCTCGTCTACGTACCGCGTCATGCTCGGCAGGCTATGCCCGGCCCCCGACACTCTGAACGGGCAGCGAGGGCAGAGTCGGGAGATGATGCGCTTCATGTCGATTCGGTAGGAAAACTCCCCGCGCACGAGTTGGCGTCGAGCTCGCCCCCAATTCGCCGCTGCTGGCCGGAATGTCACTTGTGCAGGTGACCCGACAGCCGCGCGACGCCTACTTCCCGACCGTCGGGGTCAGGCATGCGCGCTCCTCAGATCAAAGGCCCGGGCGCATCACATTCCTCAGCCGCGCTCTTGAGTCGTGCCGCAAGTGGAACCCCTTCAGGTCTCTTGTGCCCGAGCCGTGGTCGACAAGGCGCCGCTGTGCCGCTGAGGTGTCGGATCCGGGACAGCCGACGCGTCTGCCAAGTCAGCGGCGTGTTCTCGCTTCTGCGAGGTCAGCCTTGGCTGCGATGCGCTGTCGTTCGATCGCGCGGTAGACGGTAGATCGACCGACGCCGAAGAGCTCGGCCACCTCGAGGGTGCTGTACTCCCCGCTATGAACCAGGGACACCAGGTGTGCCTCCTGCTTGCAGCTGAGCTTGGGCTGCTTACCGCGCAACCGACCCTTCGCCTTCGCGACCTTCATCCCCTCCACCGTGCGCAGCCGGATCAGGTCGGACTCGATTATGTGGACAATCCTGGTCCGTCAAGCCGATGACGGAACGGACCGAGCCAATTCCGATGCTGGCGCTGTGGCCGGTCACGGGTTGGAGTGCGCGGCGCCAAACTCTGCCGCGACGCCATGATCAGGCGCAGTCGCAGTCGCAGCCGAACGTTGCGACGCGTTCTATAGCCGTTGGACCGTTGCGGTGGATACCGTCGAGGCATTGGATGCGGGTTCGTTCGTGTCGTCGTCAATGATGCCTACGACCCTCAGGCCGGCGTCCGTGGAGAGAGCGCTGAATGACCGTGGGGTGTGCCAGTGGATGATCCACTCCCTGTCTGCCACTTCGGTGCCGCCAGGCGCAACTCGTTCGTAGCGTGACGTTGTTGCTCGGGTGCGCCGTTCCCGGTCGTAGGTCTCCGACAGCGGGGTGTACCTGAGCTCGATGCCCTGACCATCATCCGTGGAGCGGGTGACCCCGAGCTCGTCGTCCGGCGTGGGGTCCGGAACCCACAGTGGAATGAGGGCCGCGCCGTCGTCGGTCAGGTGCTCGCGAATGGCTCGAAGAGCCTGCAGGGCCGTCTCATCGTCGGCCAGCAGGTTGAACGTCGGACCGGCAAAGTAGATCGACGAATAGCGTCGGTCAAGGTTCAGGGATTCGGCACGCTGGTGAAAAACGTGGGTGGCGATGCCACGTGCGACTGCATTCGTCCGGCATCGCTCGACCATGTCCATGGAGGAGTCAACTCCGTCGACTTCAAGCCCTGCCGCGCAGAGATCCAGTAGCGGTTCGCCGTCGCCGCAGCCAACTTCCAGGGCTGGTTGACCGTGTGTCCTGACGAACTCGAGGTACGGCTCCGCCTCAAACGTTGATGATTTCAACTTGGCGTAGGCGTCGACAACGATGCCGGAGTAGAAGTCCGCAGGTTCCATAGGCCAGACCGTCTCATGCGTGGACGCGAGCAGGCATCCGATTTCACTGGCCGGCCGCTGTTCGACTCTAGGTGCGTGCCGCGGCCGCGTGGGGTCAGGCCAGGTCGTGGAGGAGCTGCTCCAGACGCCGTTTGGTTGCTTCGTGACGCTCGATCTCGCGTGGCCAATCGCGGGTGGTGGCGTCGTCGATGAGTTGCTGCTCGACTTCAAAGCGTGCGCGCAGCCTGGGTGCGTAGTTGCTGGTGGTGAGGAACTTCGAGCAGGTCAGCACGAGGTCGCACTCGCACGGCCCCTCGGCCGGGGTGCGTAGGCAGTGGCCGAGTTTGAGCTCGGTTTTAAGGAAGTCGGTCTGCAGCCACGAAACCGCGTCGGGGTCGAGGCGGTGCTCGCGAAGGGCGTCGGCGGCCGGGCCGGCGAGAGTGACGTCGGCTCCGATGTGGCGGTCGAGGGCGTCTTGGTACTGCTAGGCGGTCATCCCGGCGTGTCCAGATAACAGAGAACTCGGCCACCATGGCGAGGACGTTGAACAGCAGGCGACCGACCGCGTCAGTCGGGTCGTAGACCGACCTACCGAGGCTGATCTGCCGGGCCGTCAGTTCGTCGGCGATCGCCGGGGCATCGGGCAGGGACCGCGCCAGACGGCCTGGACCAACTTCCGCTGCTCACCAGTGCCGTCGTCAAGTACGGCATTGCCTACGACGCCTGTCACGACACGGGCGAGGCACTGCTGGCGGCGTACGGCATCCGGACGACCAACGGGCCCGGCCAGCACGAGGCGCTCGGCCGCTATCTGCGTGCCGTCTTCGACAAGCCGCCCGAGGAAAGGGCGGCGCGAGAGTTCGACCGCCCACGACGCGCTCGCAACCAGGACCGTTACGAGGCGAAGCCGGTCGGGGCCGCGGCGACTGAGAAGGCCGAGCAGGTCGCCCGGACTCTGTTCGACGCCGCCCTCGCCAGAGGGATCTCGTCGTGACCCAGCAGTCCGCCAGAAGTCCGGCCGAGACCGATGATCGCCAACGAAGCCCAACGGTCACGAGAACGCGTTTCCGCAGTGATGATGGCGGGGCTGCCCGGTCCTGATGGATCGTGGTGGAAGTCCCCGGCCGGACGGAACGTGACCTGATAGGGGATTGGCCGCGCCTCGTCACTGTGCTGTCCGCCCGACCGGTTGTTGCGTGCCGTCCCATCTCAACAAGAGAACGGTGCAACGCCATGCTGGAAACCACATCCTCGCAACGCGAGATCACCGGCGGGATCGACACCCACGCCGACTCTCCGCCACCACGACCGGCTGCGAGGAACTGCTCGACTCGCTCACCGACTTCGGGAGAATGGTTGCCATCGGCGTCGAGGGCACTCGTTCCTACGGCGCGGGGTTGTCCACCGCTAGCGACAACCCGACACGACTTCGTTCCGAGGTGTCCTTCGCCGCGCTGTTTGGGGGTCAGCCCGCTGCCGGCTTCTGTCCTGAGGCGCCACGAGACTCTCGGGCATTGACCTTTCGGCGTGAAGACCTATAGACAATGAGCCACCGGTGGGGCCCAGCCGATGGATCGGTCGTTTCGCAAGGACCAACCACACCCGTCCGGGAGACCCGTCACCTCGGCGGATCGGCGTCAGTCGTCCCGCTCCCAGGAGGGCACAGAGCATGACCCATTCGTCGAACTCCCAGGACCCACCACTTCCCGACGACTCGTCCGGAGGATCCTCCCGACGCAGCGCCGTCGCCGACGCGGCCGACCGGGCCGGCGCCACCGCAGTGGCCGGCACCGCCACCAGCGCCGCAACAGCACCCCTGGAGGGGCTTCGTGGACCGGCCGGTCGGCCGCGGAACCTGCGTGACCTCGTGATGTACGACGCGCTGGACCTCTCGCGCCTGATCAAGCGTCGTCAGGTCTCCTGCGTCGAGGTCATGGAGACCTTCCTCGACCACATCGAGCAGCACAACCCCAGCGTCAACGCGATCGTCGCGCTACGTGAACGCTCCGACCTGATCGCCGAGGCCGAGCTGCGTGAGCGCCAGCTGCGCCGTGGTGAGTACCTCGGCTGGATGCACGCAATCCCGCACGCGGTGAAGGACCTTGCCGCCGCGAAGGGCATCCGCTGGACCTCTGGTTCGCCGATCCATGCCGACCGGGTGGCCACCACCGACGACCTGTTCGTGCAGCGGATCAAGGCCGCCGGCGCCATCATCATCGGCAAGACCAACACCCCCGAGTTCGGCCTCGGCTCGCAGACCTACAACCCCGTGTACGGCGCCACCGCGACGCCGTACGACACCACGCGTACAGCGGGCGGGAGCAGCGGTGGAGCCGCATCGGCGCTGGCCCTGCGGATGGTCCCGGTGGCCGACGGCAGCGACTACATGGGCTCACTGAGGAACCCTGCGGCGTTCAACAACGTGGTGGGCTTCCGCCCGTCCTGGGGCCGCGTCCCGGCGCCGGACTTCATCGCCCAGGGCAGTGTCTCGGGCCCGATGGGCCGATCGGTGGCTGACGTCGCGATGCTGCTCTCGACGATGGCCGGCCCGCATCCGTCGGCTCCCCTGGCCATCGACGAGGACCCGGAGGTGTTCGAGCGAAGCCTGAAGGCCAGCTTCCGCGGCACCCGGATCGCCTACGTCGGCGACTGGGACGGTTACCTCCCCACCGAGCCAGGTGTGCTCGAGCTGTGCGAGTCGTCCTTCGGGGCCTTCGGGCGCATCGGTTGCACGGTGGAGCGGGCCCTGCCGGAGTTCGACCCTGCGAGGATCTGGCAGCTGTTCCTCACGTGGCGGTGGTGGGCACAGCTCGGCAGCGCCGAACTGTACGACGACCCGAGCAAGCGCGCCCAGATGAAGCCCGAGCTGATCTGGGAGATCGAGCACGGGCTTGAGCTCTCGGCTCGCGACGTCACCAAGGCTGCGGCGGCGCGCAACGAGTGGTACACCGCGGTCACCGCCATGTTCGAGCGCTACGACTACATCCTCGCTCCGAGTGCCCAGGTGTTCCCGTTCGACAAGAACACGCAGTGGCCGGCCTCCATTGACGGCCGCCCCATGGACACCTACCACCGCTGGATGGAAACGGTCGCGCCGTGGACGATGACGGGCCATCCGGTCGCGGGCATGCCCGTCGGCTTCGACTCCCGAGGGCTCCCGATGGGCATCCAGATCATCGGACCCGACAACGGTGACCGGGCCGTGCTCCAGCTGGCCCACGCCTACGAGCAGCAGACCCGCTGGGTCGACCGGGTGCTGCCGCCTGCGCTGAGGGGCTGACGGGGCCCGGGCCGTCGCTCGCCGCGCACCCCCGCCTCTGGATGAGCCGGAATGGATGGCGCTGGAACGCGACAGGCGTGCGGGATGGAGGGCAGCCGGGCACGCTGAGCAGTCAACATCGCTCAGCTTCACCCTCTGCTGAGGGTGCACGCTCCCGATCGCTTGACATAGGAGCAAGGGAACACGAGGGTGATTTGGGGGCGCAGCGCCATGCCCCGAGGACGAGGAGTGCCCATCATGCCTAGTGCCAGCACCAGCTCGAAGAAACGATCGTCAGGGCCTTCAGGCCTGATGCGGCCCGTCAACTTCGTCGTCGAGCGCTTCATCCCCAGCGCCCTGGTCTTCGCCATCGTGTTGACCTTCATCGTGGCATTCCTTGCGCTGACCCTCACCGACACCGGCCCGGTCGACGTCGTCAAGGGCTGGGGCGAGGGTCTGTCGGGC
This sequence comes from Aeromicrobium sp., assembly GCF_014378035.1. Lineage (GTDB taxonomy): Bacteria > Actinomycetota > Actinomycetes > Propionibacteriales > Nocardioidaceae > Aeromicrobium. The sequence continues at coordinate 6,540 of NZ_JACMOM010000332.1, forward strand.
CTGTTGGAGTTCATGACGCAGATGGCCCTGATCCTCCTGCTGGGCCACACCTTGGCCAACACAGGTCCGGTGCGCACGTTGTTGGCGTCGCTGGGCGGGCTGCCCAAGACGGCGTTGCAGGGCTACCTCTTTGTGTTCCTGGTCGCTGCCATTGCCTCGCTGGTCACCTGGGGCCTCGGCCTCGTGGTCGGCGTGCTGCTGGCCGTGGAAGTAGCCAAGCAGGGGCGGGCGAAGGGGCTGAACCTGCACTTTCCGATGCTGGTCGCGGCAGGGTACTCCGGCTACGTCATCTGGCACATGGGTTACTCCGGTTCCGGCACCTTGACCGCAGCCACCGAGGGCTCGTTCATCGCAGAACAGCTCGGCCAGACCATACCGATCAGCGAGACGACGTTCGCGTGGTGGAACATCCTCGCGATCGTCGCCACGATCATCGTGGTGGGCGGCGGGCTCGCGCTGGTGGCACCGCGCGCAGGTGACAAGATCGTCGAGCTGAGGACCGACGCCCGCTTCGAGGACGACGTCGCCATCGACGACGAGGTCGTGACCCCGGCCGACCGGGTGGATGCCAGCCGTGTCCTCACGACGCTGGTCGGCCTGGCGTTGCTCTCCTACCTGGTGATCCACTACGCGGAGGGCGGCACCGCGACCCTCGACATCGTCAACTGGACCTTCTTGGCCTTGATCTTCCTGCTGGTACGCAGCCCGCTCGAGCTGATCGCTCTTGTCAAGAACGCCGCATCGAACGTGGGTGAGATCCTGCTCCAGTTCCCGCTGTACGCGGGGATCATGGGGATCATGGCCACCTCGGGGCTGATCACCGTCTTCTCCGACTTCATGGTCGAGACCGCCGGTCCGTCGACCTTCGGCGTGCTGGTCTTCCTCTCGGCCGGAGTGGTGAACCTGTTCGTGCCATCCGGTGGCGGGCAGTTCGCTGTGCAGGGACCGGTGATGCTCGACGCCGGGGGGCGGTTGGGTGTCGACCCGGCGGTGACGATCATGGCGATCGCCTACGGCGATCAGTGGACCAACATGATCCAGCCCTTCTGGGCTCTGCCGGTGCTGGCCATCTCCGGGCTGAAGATCCGCGACATCCTCGGCTACACCACGGTGACGCTCCTTGCGTCTGGCTTGGTCTTCGCTGCGACGATGTTGCTGCTCGGTTCGGGATAGCCACCGCGTTCGAGGGCCGGGGAACATCGGCGTGGCTCTCGCCACAGCTTCTGATAGTTCACAGGCGGGCGAGCAGGCGTCTTCTTGACGCCGAGGATAGCCAGATCCGGCGTCTCCTCCTCGCCAACAGCAACGTCGAGGCCGTGTCGTTGTGGGCGGTTCGACGCGGCTGCGCATGCGACCGAGTGCCACTGGTTCAGTCGACGTCGGGAGGCGTGCCCGTCCCGCAAGCCGAACGCGGCTTGCGACGATCAACGGCACGAGAGCGCCACCCTCACTCCGCGCGTCATCGTCACCGAAAGCGGATCCGCTTCCGGCCACGACGACCTATCGCGGTCGCTGACTGGCAACCACGTTGGCCGTTCGCCGACTGGGTTCCGCACTTGGGGGTTCGATCGGGCACTATCGAGAGCGTGCGGATCTGCCTGCTGCCTAGCCCGTTGGCCACCTCAGCAGTGGCCGGTCCGCTCGCGGTGGCATTGCGCGAACGCGGCCA
>NZ_JACMOM010000333.1 GCF_014378035.1 Aeromicrobium sp.
TGCGTGGCAAGAAGGCCAAGATCAAGGAAAAGCGCTAACCCGCAACTTCTGCGTAAAGCTAGGCCTCGTATCAACCTGAGCTCCGGATCCCGTACAGTGGATCCGGAGCTCAGGCGGTTTAATTGACAGAAGAAGTACTGACCTCGCGATCGGATCGCCGGGCATCAGAAGCACCCAGAAGCAAGAAGCGTAGCGTCTTGCTCTTCCTGCGCGACCTCTTGGTCATTTTCGTGGTGGCACTGCTCATCTCGTTCCTGATCAAGACCTTTCTCATTCGTTCGTTCTACATTCCCTCGAGTTCGATGGAACAGACGCTGCAGGTCGATGACCGCATCATCGTAAACCAGCTTGAGCCGGGCCTGATGCCCATCGAACACGGCGACGTCGTGGTCTTCACCGACCCGGGCGGCTGGCTGCCCCCGTCGGTCGAGGTCGAACAGAACCCGATCGTGGCGTCCCTGGATTGGCTTGCATCGATCGTCGGTCTGTCGGCGCCCGACAGCAATGATCACCTCGTCAAGCGCGTCATCGGCCTGCCCGGCGACCACGTGGTCTGCTGCAATGCGCTCGGTCAGATGAGCGTCAACGACATCGCCCTCGACGAGTCCTCCTACATCGCCCCAACCGGTGAGACCCGCGTGTCCAAGGACGATTTCGACGTCGTCGTTCCGGCCGATTCGCTGTGGATGATGGGCGACAACCGCTACAACTCCAAGGATTCCCGCTACAACGGCACCACCCCCGGTGAGGGCTACGTGCCTCTCGAGAACGTGGTCGGACGCGCCCTCGTGGTGAGCTGGCCGCTGGGGCACCTGAGCTGGCTCGACAACCACGCCGACGTTTTCCGCGGCGTCGAACAGACGGATGATGGCGCGACCGACACCGAGGTACCCACCGGCACGCAGACCGACGGCGAGTAAGTGGCCGTTTCGGATCCCACTCTCGACGTGGAACGTGAACTGCTTGCCGCCTACCCCTCGCTCGCGTCGGGACAGGGCTGTTTGATTGGCTGTGACGAGGTCGGCCGAGGCGCGCTGGCCGGGCCGGTCGCCGTGGGGCTGGCCGCGATCGACGTGAACGTCACCCCTCTTCCGGAGGGTCTGCGTGACTCGAAGATGCTCAGCGAACCCCGCCGTGAGCTGTTGGCCCCGCGCGCCGAAGCGTGGGCGCGCTACTCGGCTGTCGGACTTGCGACCGCTCAGGAGGTCGACGAGCTCGGCATCATCGCCTGCCTCGGGCTGGCCGGCAAGCGAGCCCTTCTGAAGCTGCACGACCATGGAGTCGACGTGCGCGCGAGCGTCGTTCTGCTCGACGGCAGCGACGACTGGCTCACGCGGGCCCTGGGTACGCCGCTGCGCGTGGTGACCCGCATCAAGGCCGACCGGGATTGCGGGTCGGTGGCCGCGGCATCCGTCATTGCGAAGGTGCACCGGGACCGCATGATGATCGCCTACGACTCGGTCACTCCCGGCTACGGCTGGTCCGGAAACAAGGGGTATGGCAGTGCGGCTCATATGAGTGCCATCGCCGAACTCGGCCCGAGCGAGCTGCACCGGCGGTCCTGGCTCAAAACCCTGGCCTAGATTCGTCGACCTCACAGCACGAACTAGGATTGGGTCACCATGGAAGAAGACGAGTTTGAGGACTACGACCGCGAGGTCGAGTTGGCCCTGTACCGCGAGTACCGCGACGTAGTCGGGCAGTTCCAGTTCGTTGTCGAAACCGAGCGGCGGTTCTACCTGGCAAACGAGGTGGAGCTCGTGCGCCGGGATACCGAGCACGACTTCTATTTCGAGCTGACGATGAAAGATGTCTGGGTGTGGGATGTCTACCGCTCCGATCGCTTCGTGAAGTCGGTGCGCGTACTCACGTTCAAGGACGTCAACGTCGAGGAACTCGCCTCGAAGGACTTCGAGCTGCCGAAGGAACTGGCGATTGACGAGTAGGTACTCGGGTAGGGCTCGGGTGGTCGCCCGGGTAGGCGTTAGACGGGTGACGAGGCGGTAGGCTTCAGGCGCTCACACAAACCAACGACGGTAGGAAGTAGCGTAGTGAATCACACTCAGGCAGCGGATCGTGCTCGGCAACTCTGGATCGACCGGGAGGCGCTGGCTGAAGCCATGATTCCCCTGATCGGTCGGCTTTACCGCACGAACAATGTGGTGACGAGCGTGTATGGGCGCGGCCTGGTCAACAAGTCTGTGGTCGGGCTCCTCAAGGCCCACCGTTTTGCGCGGCACATCGCCGATGTCGAGCTGCCGCTCGAAGAGACGCTGCCTATTTTGCAGGCTCTCGGTGCCCTGAACCTCGGCGCCGCCTCGCTCGACGTGGCTCGCCTGGCGGTCGGTTACCGTGCGAGTGTTGCCGGCACGACCCTCGACGAGTACCTGCGCGAGGAACTCGGCCCGATCGTCGGCCAGCACGGGCTCGACGAACGCACGAGCACCGACGTCGTGCTCTACGGTTTCGGCCGCATCGGTCGGCTGCTCGCCCGCATCCTGATCGAGCATGCCGGCGGCGGCCAGGGCTTGCGCCTGCGGGCGATCGTCGTGCGCAAGGGCTCGGAGAACGACATCATCAAGCGCGCGAGCCTGCTGCGCCGAGACTCCGTGCACGGCCCCTTCGAGGGCACGATCACGGTCGACGAGATCAACAATACGATTCTCGCCAACGGCACGCTGATCCAGGTCATCTACTCGAGTGACCCCGCCTCGGTGGACTACACGTCATATGGAATCCACAATGCCGTTGTCGTCGACAACACGGGCCGCTGGCGCGATGCCGAGGGCCTCTCCCAGCACCTCACGTGCCCAGGAGTTGCGCGGGTGCTGCTCACCGCGCCGGGCAAGGGTGCGCTCAAGAACATCGTGCACGGCATCAATCACACCTCGATCACCGCCGACGACCTCATCGTCACGGCCGCATCCTGCACGACAAACGCGATCACCCCGGTGCTGAAGGCCGTCAACGACCGCTTCGGCATCGTCGAGGGACACGTCGAAACGGTGCACTCCTTCACCAATGACCAGAACCTCATCGACAACTTCCACTCGGGCGATCGACGGGGACGCTCGGCGGCCCTCAACATGGTCATCACCGAGACCGGAGCCGCCAAGGCCGTGGCGAAGGCGCTGCCCGAACTGGCCGGCAAGCTCACCGGCAACGCCATCCGGGTTCCCACCCCCGACGTGTCGATGGCGATCCTCAACCTCACCCTCGAGGCCGGTACCGACAAGGAAGAGCTCAACACCTACCTGCGCACCATGTCGCTACACTCCGCGCTGCACAAGCAGATTGATAACATCGTCTCGCCGGAGGTCGTCTCGAGCGACTTCCTCGGATCCCGCCGCGCGGGCATCGTCGATGGCCTCGCCACGGTCGCCA
>NZ_JACMOM010000056.1 GCF_014378035.1 Aeromicrobium sp.
CCGCGGGAAAGTGCCACAGAGAACAGACCGCCAGCGTCCGCGCTGGTAAGGGTGAAACGGTGGAGTAAGAGCCCACCAGCGCCCGGGGTGACCCGGGCGGCTCGGCAAACCCCACCCGGAGCAAGGTCAAGAGGGAGCCCTTTCGGGGGCTCCTGCGCAGGCGGGCTGCCCGTCCGATGCCTGCGGGTAGACCGCACGAGGCCACCGGCAACGGTGGTCCTAGATGGATGACCGTCCGTCCCGCTTCGGCGGTACGACAGAACCCGGCTTACAGGTTGGCTCGTCTCCCCTTACCTTCTCAGAGTTGTGCTTGTCTTGTTCAGCAGCCGGGTCAGTGCGCACAGAGCCCGCAGGAACCCCAGCGCGGAGTCGATGGCAGCCCGGGCCTGGTCCTCCTGGAGGGCTCCGACCGCACACGGCGTCACTCGCCACCGTCCGCTCGGCTCCGCCCGCAGCGGCACGGGCGGTCAGGTCGGGGGGCAGATTGACGGCCGGGTGCGCTACTCCACCGCTGTCCTCGCCGTCAGGTGGGGATGTCGACCTGGCGGCGTCGGAGCGCGCTACGGACGCGTGACACGAGATCACGCGGCGCGAACGGTTTGACGATGTAGTCATCGGCCCCGGCCGAGAAAGCTTCGGCCTTGTCGGTTGCGTCGGCTCGGCTCGTCAGCATCACGATGGTGCATCCGGCCGTGGACGGGTCGGACCGCAGCGCCTTGCAGACCTCGATGCCAGTCATGTCAGGCATCCTGATGTCGAGGACCACGCAGTCGGGGAGCAGGCGGCGGGCGAGGGCGAGGGCAGCCGCACCGTCGACGGCTTCCACGACCGTGAAACCTCCTGCGGTCAGGCTCATCCGGGCCAACTGGCGAACGTCGGCCGCGTCGTCGGCAACGAGGACCGTCTCGGCGCCCGAGTGTGCCGCCGCCGCCCCGCCAGACCGCTCGCGAGGCAGGCGCTCACCGGCGGCATCGCCGGCGAGGAGCTCGAAGAGGTCCGAAGCCGCCATGGGCCGAGCGAGGAAGTAGCCCTGCGCGAACTCGCAGCCGAGGGAGCGCAGTTTCTCGAGCTGCTCCAGGGTCTCGACGCCTTCGGCCACCACATCGTGGTCAAGCGCGTGGGCGAGGCTGATCACCGCAGCGACGATGGCCGTGTCCTCGGGGTTGGCTCCGAGCCCGTCGACGAAGGACTTGTCGATCTTCACCTCGTCCAAGGGCAGGCGCCGGAGATACGCGAGGGAGGAGTGACCGGTGCCGAAGTCGTCGATGGATACGGCGAGGCCCAGCTTCTTGAGCTCGCCGAGGACGGTGATTGCGGATTCGACGTCGTCCATGACCGTGGTCTCGGTCACCTCCAAGAAGACCCCCGCGGGATCGATCCCGCTGTCGGCGATCGCGGTGCGCACCGTGTCGACGAGCCCAGCCCGGAACTGGCGGGCCGACACATTGATCGCGACGCTCAGCGGCGATGTCCGTGGGAAGGCCCGCTGCCAGGTCGCGCCTTGGCGGCACGCCTCGCGGAGCACCCACGCGCCGATCTCGACGATGAGTCCGCTGGCTTCGGCCGCCGGAATGAACTCGGCGGGGGACACGAGACCCCGCTGCGGGTGGTCCCAGCGCAACAGCGCCTCAACCCCGTCGATCCGGTTGGTCGAAAGGGAAACCCTGGGCTGGTAGGCGAGGCGGAACTCCCCACGTTCGAGGGCATCGTGCAGCGCGTCGTCGAGTGCCCGGGGGGAGGCAGCCTTGTCGTAAAGCTCCACGTTGAAGAACTCATGTCGGGCGCCGCCCCGCTCCTTGGCGTGGCGAAGGGCCGCTTTGGCGTCGAGGATCGGGCTCTCGGGCTCGTTCTCGGTGTCGCCGTGCGCGACAGCGATACCGGCGCTGGCTGCCACCGAGAGGACTCCGCCGCCGGCAGCAATGGGGGCGGCGATCGCGTCGAGCGTGCGGGCGGCGATGGCTGCGGCCGCGGCGGCGTCGGGCACTTCCTCGCAAAGCAGGAGGAACTCGTCAGCGCCGAGACGGGTGGCGGTGCCGTCGGGCCTGACAATCGCGTCGTGCTGGCGTAGTGATGCCTCAAGTCGGTGGGCAACGGCGACGAGCACCTCGTCGCCGACGTCATGACCGAACTCGTCGTTGAATCTGTGGAATCCGTCGATGTCGATGGCGAGCACCGCGGTTGACCAGTCCCGGCGTCGGCCCCGAACAAGGGCCCGCTCGGTCTGCTCTACGAACAGGGCCCGGTTGGCCAGGCCGGTGAGCGGGTCGTGGAGGCGCTCATACGCGAGCTGGGCTTCAGCTACTGCGCCGCGCTGCGCGGTCCGTGATCGCTCGACCGTGCGGGCGAGCAGGGAAGCGACGCTGCGCATCGCAGCGTCGAGCAACCCGTTGGGTGTGATCGGGTCCTTGGAGAAGAACTCCAGGACCGCCACTACCTCGTGCTCCAAGACCACCGGGACAGCGAGCGCCGCCGGGTACCCCGTGTCGTCTTGTGCGAGCGAGGCCTCCGACCGCCAGTCGTCGCGGGCCTCGAACGCCCACTCCGGCCGCTTGGTCTCGAGGGTCCGCTTCGCGAGGCCCGTGCCCGAGCGCAACAAAGTCACCTCGGTGATGCCATGGAGTCGGGCGACCTGTTCTGCTTCGTCGCCGTGCCAGATGCCGCTGGACACAAGCGGCGCCGTGCCGCATCGGTCGGTACGCCACGCATGGCCGACTGGCCAGGAAAACTGTCGGCACACCTCGCCGAGAGCGAACCGCAACTGGTCGTCAATGCTCGCGGCGTCACCGATCCCGAGAGCGACCATGAGGACCAACTGGAACGCCGCCGCTGCCTCTTGAGCGCCATCTTCGGCCAGGGTGATGTCGGTCAGGTCTTGGAGCGTGCCATAGAGCCGGACCACGACTCCGGAAGCATCAACGACGGCCGCCCGGCGGCCCTCAACGAAGCGGACGCTCCCATCAGGTCGCACGACCCGGTGACGGAGCACAAATTCCTCGTGGGTGGCCAGCGGTCGCGCCAGGGCGCCTTCGAGCATGGGCCGATCGTCGGGGTGGACTGTGGCGATCAGACTTTCGTAGGTCGGGTCGAACTCGTGACGATCGAGGCCGAAGATCCGGTAGAGCTCGTCCGACCAGCTGACCCGGTTCTCGGCCACGTCCCATTCCCAGCTGCCGACTCGAGCGAGCCGCCGCGCCTCGGCGAGCTGTTGCTCGCGTTCTTGCAGCTCCTCGATCAGGCGGGAGTCCACCTGCACAAGGCGGGATTTGGTCACACGTCCTCGGGGGGAGCGGCGGCAATACCCCGGTCGGCGCCCTCGAGGAACTCGGCTCGCAGGGCGGCCCGGGCCACCGTGAACGCGTCGTCCAGCCCTGCCACCAACATCGGCACGCCACCGAGGTCGCTAGCCCGGGCTCGCGCGTCGACCTCCCGGCAGCCCTCGGCGACGTTGCGCGCTCCGAAGCTGGCAGCGCTCCCGGCCAGGCTGTGGGCAATCCGTTCTACATCGGCGATGTCGCCATCGAGCACCGCCACTCGAAGGTCAGCGAAAAGCGACTCACTGTTGTCAATGAATGTCGTCACCGCATCACGCATGCCGGCATTGCCCGCCTCGACATCGCGTCCCAAGTCGTGGAGCGAGGCCACGATCATCGGGTCGAGCGGGCCCGAGCCCGCGGTGCCCGACGGTATTTCTCGTGCGGTCGACGGTTGCTCGCCCGACCCGTCGACGTCGATCAGGGCGAGGAGACGGGGTATGTCGAACGGCTTGGTCAGGTAGTCGGTCGCGCCCTGGGCCCGCAACCGCTGCACCTGACCAGGAGTGGCGTCCGCGCTGAGCACGACGACAGGCGTGGCCGAAGTCCGGGGGTCGGCTCGCAGTCCTTGCAGCACCTCCTCGCCGGAAACATCGGGCAGATGCAGATCCAGCAGGATCAGGCTGGGCTGGTGCTCTCGCGCCAAGTCCAAGGCGAGACGACCCTGCATGGCGACGACCAGGGTGATCTCCGGGCGGCGGGCCATGATCCGTTCGACCAGCTTTACGTTCGACAGGTTGTCCTCCACGTACAGCACGGTGCGCGCACGAGCCGAGATCGGCGCCGGCGCCACGGGGAGCGGCAATAGGTCCGCCGGACGCTCTCGGGGTGCGTCGGTCAGTGGCAGCTCCACCCAGAAGGAGCTCCCCACACCCGCTTGGCTCGTCGCGCCGACCTCGCCTCCCATCGCTTTCACCAGATGCTTCGCGAGGGTCAGACCCAGCCCGGTGCCCTCCACGTCAGACTGCTCGGCGCCGAGTCGCTCGAAGGGCAGGAACAGTCGGGCCAGATCGCACTCAGCGATCCCGATGCCGGTATCTGCGACCACCAGCCGGACTCGCCCGTCGCTCACTGCCTCACACACGACGCTCACCTCACCGCCCTCCCGGTTGTACTTCACCGCGTTGGCCAAAAGGTTGACCACCACCTGCTTGAGCCGCTGTAGGTCCGCTCGCACGTATTCTTCGCCGCCAGCCACCAGATCATCGATACGCACCACGCGAGCGGCGGCGAGCGGCCGCACCATCCCGACTGCCGCGCCCACCACGTCGCGCAAGCTCACCGACTCCAATGAAAGCCTCAGCTCGCCGCTCTCGACCCGGGAGATGTCGAGGACCTCGTTGATCAGCCCGAGCAGATGCCGTCCCGCCTTCGTGATGTGCTCAACACTGTCGCGCTGTGCTGTGTTGAGCTCGTCCAGCTCCAGCAGCTGGCCGAATCCCAGAACGGCGTTGAGCGGAGTGCGCAGTTCATGGCTCATGCGTGAAAGGAAGTCGCTCTTCGCGTGGTTGGCTCGGTCGGCCTCCAGACGAGCTAGCTCGAGCTCGGTCTCGGCCTCTTGGCGTTCGGTGACGTCGCGGGCCGCGGCGAAGACGCCGAGGACTGCCCCGCGGGAGTCCTTGTAGACCGACGCGTTGTAGAGCACCTCGGTGAGCCGACCATCTTTATGGCGGATCGTGAGCGGATAGTCGGTGACTGATCCTTCGGAGAAGGCCTGTTGGTAGCCAAGGCGCGCCTGGTCGGGGTCGGTGAAGTAATCGGAGAAGTCTGCCCCGATGAGCTTCTCTCGAGGAAAACCAGTGACTTTGACGGACGCTTCGTTAACGTCAGTGATCTTGCCCTCAGCGCTGATGGTGACAAGGGGGTCGAGGCTGGCCTCGATCAGGCTGCGGGCGTACTGGGAGGCCTGCGCCTTCGCGGTGACGTCGCGGGCGGTGGACGACACGCCGATGAGGTTGCCGGCTGAATCCAGGATGGGAGAGACGGTGATGGAGACCCAGATTTCTGAGCCGTCTTTGCATACCCGAAGCGCCTCGTAGTGAGCGACTCTCCCGCCACCGCGGATGTGATGCAGAATCTCATCCATCTCTTTCGGCCGGTCCGGGTGGGTAAGGACCGACACAGGCTTCCCGATGATCTCATCGGCCGAATAGCCGTAGATGACTTCGGCCCCGTGGTTCCAACTAATAATGATGCCGTCCGGCGTCTTGGCCATAATGGCATCGTCAGAAGCGTCCACGATCGACGCGAGCAAGGCGGACCAGCCCTCTACGGTTTGCGGGACTCCTGGCGTTGACACTGAACCCGCCTGCTTGTCGACACGTGCTGGCACGGGACCGTTCCTCTCTGAAGAGTGCTCCGAAAGCGCCTGTAATTAGTCTTAATTGGTGGGTGCGTCACGCCGCAGGTTGCGGTAGCAGTGCATGGAGGATTTCGGCCTGGTTGTGAAAAACGTGTCTTTGTCGTGGTCTCCGGTTGAGTTCGGCTGCGACCGCCGCCGGTTCGCTGCCCTGGTCCCAGGTCAGGCTGCGGCGAAGGTGCGCGGGCAGGGTCTTGACGAGCTGGCCCAGGGTGATCGCGACCCCGTCGGCCGCCCGACGAAGCCGGCCAGCACAGCAGCCGAGGCGACGAAGGACACAGGTGTGAAGACATCGCTCCAGCCCCAGTCCGGGCCTTTGATCAGACCGAGTGAGAGCAGCCCAAGCGCTGCCGCGAGAGCCAGCGCGCCGACGAGGTCAGGCACCTTGCGCACACCCGGCGAGCGGCTTTCGACCAGTGCCCGGCGGGCGACGATGACGGTTGTGACGCCAAGTGGCAGGTTGATGAGAAAGGCCAGCCGCCAACTGGAGAGTGCGACCATCGCGCTTCCGATCGGCGGGCCGAGCCCGGAGGCGATGGCCGCGGCGGCGCCCCACAACCCGACGCCGTGCGTTCGCCGGAAGAGTCCGAGGCCTTCGACTACCGGCGCTAGAGACGCTGGGATGAGGAGCGCGGTACCCAGGCCTTGCAAGACGCGGAAGGCGATGAGCTGTCCCACCGAGTCGGCGAGGGTGCAGAGCACCGAGGCCAATGTGAAGACGACGAACCCGACAATGAAGACGCGTTGTCGCCCGAGCAGGCCAGCGAACCGGCCGGCCGCAACCAAAAATGCTGCAAGGACGACGTTGAAG
>NZ_JACMOM010000334.1 GCF_014378035.1 Aeromicrobium sp.
GTCCTTGCCAAGACCGTGCAGGGCGTTGCCGTCGCCAGCGACCGGCAGCACATAGGTGTCGCCGCGCCAGGCCACGTGACCGGCGCCGATGCGTCCGGCCCACGGAACCATGGGGTAGCAGCCCTCGTCTGTCACCGGGTCGATGTCGGGACCGTCGGCACTGCCGAGTATCTCGAGTCCACCGATCTGCAGCGAGACGAGTCGGGCTCCGCGGGTGGGGTCGACCTCTGCTCGGACACCGGGTGCCTCGATGACGACGGTGGCGGATTCGGTCATGCGGTCATTGTGGCGCAGCCGGCGGGCCGGTGGGTCAGACGCCGGCCTCGAGCATGCTGCGGAGCTCTTTCTTGAGGTCGCCGATCTCGTCGCGCAGTCGTGCCGCCACTTCGAACTGCAGCTCGGCGGCCGCCGCACGCATCTGCTCACTGAGCTGCTCGATCAGTTCGGCCAGCTCACCGGACGGCAGGTTGGCGAGGTCAGCTGTGTGCTGACCGAGCGGCACCGGGGCACCCTTGCGTCGTTTGTCGCCCGTGGCCGCCAGCAGGCTGGCCGTATCGGCGTCCTCGCGGGCGAGCATGTCGGTGATGTCGCCGATCTTCTTGCGGAGCGGAGTCGGGTCGATGCCGTGCTCGGTGTTGTAGGCGACCTGCTTCTCGCGACGCCGGTTGGTCTCGTCGATCGCGAGCGCCATCGAGTCGGTGACCCGGTCGGCGTACATGATGACCTGACCCGACACGTTGCGTGCCGCGCGGCCGATGGTCTGGATGAGTGATCGACCGGAGCGCAGAAACCCTTCCTTGTCGGCATCGAGGATCGCCACCAGGCTGACCTCGGGGAGATCGAGACCCTCCCGCAACAGGTTGATGCCGACCAGGACGTCGTACTCCCCCATGCGAAGCTCTCGCAGCAGCTCGACGCGCCGCAGGGTGTCGACTTCGCTGTGCAGGTAGCGCGTGCGGATGCCCGCCTCGAGCAGGTAGTCGGTGAGGTCTTCGGACATCTTCTTGGTCAGGGTCGTGACGAGCACCCGCTCCTGGCGTTCGGTGCGGATGCGGATCTGGGCTATCAGGTCGTCGATCTGTCCCTTCGTGGGCTTGACGATGACCTCGGGATCGATCAGGCCTGTCGGGCGGATGATCTGCTCGACGACGTCGCCCTTGACCTTTTCCATCTCGTAGGTGCCCGGCGTCGCCGACAGGTAGACGGTCTGCTTGATGCGCTCGAGGAACTCGCCCCACTTGAGGGGACGGTTGTCCATCGCGCTGGGCAGCCGGAAACCGTGCTCGACGAGCGAGCGCTTCCGGGACATGTCGCCCTCGTACATCGCGCCGATCTGCGGGATCGTGACGTGCGACTCGTCGACGACGAGCACAAAGTCATCGGGGAAGTAGTCGAGCAGGCAGTGGCCGGGAGTGCCGGGACCACGTTGGTCCATGTGGCGCGAATAGTTCTCGATGCCGGCGCAGGTGCCGACCTGCTCCATCATCTCGATGTCGTAGGTGGTGCGCATGCGCAGCCGCTGCGCCTCGAGCAGCTTGTTCTCGCCCTCGAGCTCGGCGAGCCGCTCTTCGAGCTCAACCTTGATGGTCTGGATGGCGTGCTGCATCGTGGCCGGGCCGGCGGCGTAGTGCGTGGCCGAGCCGACATACAGCTCTTGGTCGTCGCTGAGCACTTCGCCGGTGAGGGGGTGCAGCGTCATGAGCCGCTCGATCTCGTCGCCGAAGAACTCGACCCGGACGGCGTGCTCCTGGTAGACCGGGAAGATCTCGACAGTGTCGCCCTTGACCCGGAACGTGCCACGCGTCGAGCTGACGTCATTGCGGACGTATTGCGCCTCGACGAGCGTGCGCAACAGCTGCTCGCGAGGCATCTCCTCGCCGACCTTGAAGCCGATCATGCGCTCGAGGTACTCCTGCGCGGAGCCGAGACCGTAGATGCAGGAGACCGTGGCCACCACGATGACGTCGCGACGGGTGAGGAGTGACCACGTTGCGGAGTGCCGGAGCCGCTCGACCTCCTCGTTGACCGAGGAGTCCTTCTCGATGTAGGTGTCGCTCTGCGCGATGTAGGCCTCGGGCTGGTAGTAGTCGTAGTAGGACACGAAGTACTCGACCGCATTGTTCGGAAGCAGCTCACGGAGCTCGTTGGCGAACTGCGCCGCGAGCAGCTTGTTGGGCATCATCACGAGCATCGGGCGCTGCAGACGTTCGGCCAACCATGCCGTGGTGGCGGTCTTGCCGGTTCCGGTCGCACCCAGCAGCACGTTGTCGAGCGCACCAGCCTTGAGCCTCTTCTCGAGCTCCTCGATGGCGGCGGGCTGGTCGCCGGCGGGCTGGTAATCGGAGACGACCTCGATGGGCGCCACCTGGCGCTGGAGCTCGGAGACTGACCTCATACGACGAGCCTACGACCCGCCACCGACAAACACCTCTAAAGTAGAGAGCATGCCCGTCACAGAACGCCGCGCCGCGCGCAAGCGAGAGATCCTCGAAGCCACGCGCACGCTGTTCGACGAGCGGGGTGTGCGGGACGCCCAGATCGAGGACATCGCCAAGGCGGTCGGCATCAACCGTGCCATCATCTACCGGCACTTCTCCGGCAAGGAAGAGCTGTTCGCGATGACGCTCGTCGGCTATCTCACCGAGCTCGATCTGACGCTGACCGCCGTCGACGACGGCACCATGCCCCCCATCGAGCGGCTTCGCGCCGTCGCCGGTGCGTTCCTCGACTTCGGCTCGGCGTTCCCAGCCTTCGTCGACTGTGCGCAGGCACTGCTGCGACGCCGCGGCGAGGAGCTCATGGACGAGGTCAGCGAGTCGGTCATGCTCAAGCTCGGGGTCGGCATGTCGTCGTGCCTCACCCACGTCGTCACGATCCTCGAAGCCGGCACCGCCGCCGGTGAGTTCCACGTCCGCGACCCCTACCTGCTCGCCAACATCTTCTACACGCAAGCGCTCGGTGTGCTCAACCTCGCCACCCTTCAGCTGTCGGTCCGCGAGCAGAACCCCGGCCTCCCCGCGGTCGACGCGGTGCCGTTCGACGAGGTCAAGGCCTACCTGCAGCTCTCAGCCGTCGCGATGGCCCGCGGCACCGTCGCGCTCCACCCCTGCCTCTCTGGCCCCGGCTCTGAGCCCCGAACCATCCCGCTGTGCCGACGGTGGGCCCGGTCAGGCGAAGGCGTTGACGCCGGTGCGCTCGGCGGACAGGTCCCGCAGTCGGGA
>NZ_JACMOM010000057.1 GCF_014378035.1 Aeromicrobium sp.
CCGCGATCTACTCGCTGATGGCGATCAGCTCTATGCCACCACTGCAGAGGGACTCGCCATCAGCGATGATGACGGCGCCACGTTCACTGTCGATCCCGACGCACCCGGCCTCTTCGTGATCGCAGGCGACGGCACCGGCACACTCGCCGGCATCGACACCACCGGCACCATCTGGACCCGCTCGGCCGGCCAGGACTGGGTTAGCGGCGACACAACAGACGGGACTCCACAGGCCTTCGCCGTCGACGGGGCCCGGATCTATGTTGCTGACGATCGCGGCGTCGCGTACACCGACGACGCCGGCGCAACCTGGGTTGTGCTTCAGGTGCGCTTATGATCCATCCGCGCGCTGCAACCTCAGCCGCGGCGCCTCGCAGACCCAGCTGCTTTCATCGCGGGTCTCCCCGCGGATACGAGAGCGTTACCGTCGATTGCCGCTTACGACCAACTACTTCGCCTGCCGCAACGGCCCGCACCCGAGGTCGTGCCCACCGCTAAGAAGGGAACGGCGTCATGACCACAACGACCAGCATTATCACCACCTTGAGGCGTCGCGCGGCCTGACCGTCCCGGGTGCCGGTATCAATCGCCGCAAAGTTCAGATTCCGGCGCGTTCGGCCGACTGGATAGAGAACTGCGGGAGCGCGCTGCCGACCTCACAACCGCGAGCTGACGCCGCGACATTGACCCTGTGCTCGACAACGCCAGAACACAGAGGCCGGGTCGAGACAAGGGCGACGGCAACCCACGTCGTGATGGTTCCCGGGGTCAAGCTGACAAGTCGAGACGCGGGACGCTTCCCAGGTCGAACGCGACCCAACTGAGCGTGTTCTGTTCGACGATGATGTACTCCGTGTCGATTCCTTCGCGGTAGATCTCCTTGACGGTTGGCCAGTCGGCACTGGTGGCCCCCCGGATGCCTGGTGTCGGCCGGTCAGGAGCAGCAGCTGCTGTCCGTGCCGACGCTGCTCTTCGTTCGTGCTGGTGCGGTAACACAGCAGGAACTTCCGGTTTCGTCGGTTGAACACACCCCGGTTTCTGGCAGCACAAGCTGGACGAGGCGGGCGGCGGCACGGTTGCCGGCGAGTTCGTCGGCGATTGAGCGGACTTGCTCGTAGCCGGTCGCGAGCAGGAAGGTGGGGGCGCGGCCGTAGCTTTTCATTCCGGCGATGTAGAAGTCGGGCTCCGGGTGGGAGAGTTCGACGACGCCGTGCGGGGGGACGGTTCCGCAGCTGTGCAGGTTGGGATCAACCAATGGCGCGAGGGCAGCCGGGGCTTCGACGATGTCGTCGAGTGAGAGGCGGATCTCGCGGAGCATGTCGATGTTGGGCCGGAAGCCGGTGGCGTTCACGACGGTGTCGGCGTCGATCGCCGTGACGGTGCCTGCACGGCGTCCGTGGGTGGTGACTCGTCCGCCGTCGGCGGGGGTGAGGTCGTCGATCTCGAACTGGTCGATCAGCGCGACGGTACCGGAGCGGACCAGGTCGTGGGTGGTGCTGCCGAGCTGCCGTCGCCCCTCGAGGTCGTCCGCTGAGGACCCGTAGACGCGCACCGGGCTGGAACCGCGGATGACCCAGCTGATCGTCGTTCCGGGCTCCTCCCGAACGAGGGCGGCGAGCTTGAGGAGGGTGTTCGCGGCGGAGTGTCCCGCGCCGACGACGAGGGTGTGCTTGCCGGCGAACCGGGCACGGTCGGCTCCGAGGACATCCGGCAGCGCGTGGGTGACATTCGCGGCGACCTCGGCGGCGTGGACCGGGGTGAGTCCGCTTGCGATGAGCCCGTTCGGGGTGCTGTAGGTGCCGGAGGTGTCGATGACGGCCCGGGCGAGGATCTCGGATGTCTGCCCGGCCGAGGTGGTTCGGAGCAGGAACGGGGTGCTGCTGCGGTTGGTCGAGCGGGTGCGGTCCATGCCGCGGCGGGTGACGTCGGTGACGGTCGTGCCGTAGCGAATGTGCGGGGCAAGCTCCGGGGTGGCGGCGAGCGGCACCAGGTAGGCGTCGACGAGGTCGCTGCCGTAGGGCATCCGTTTCGCGTCCGGGGACTCCCACCCGGCGGCGTCGAGGAGCCGTCCAGCGGCGGGGGCGATGAGGAACTCCCATGGCGAGAACAGTCGGGTGTGACCCCATGAGGTCACGGCTGCTCCGGCGGTATCTCCGGCTTCGAGGACGATGAAGTCGACGCCGCGCTCGGCGAGCTCTGCTGCGGCGGCGAGCCCGACCGGTCCTGCGCCGATGATCGCGACCGGGTAGCCGGCGAGTTCGCGGCGAGGAGGCATGGTCAGGGTGGGGAGGGTCTGGATCGTCATCGTTCTGCTCCTTGATACTTGATGTTGTGGTGTCAGTGCGAGACTGGGTCGAGGACGGCGGTCTCGTTCTGGCTGTAGGTCGCAAGTCCTGAGACGGCGAGGAAGTGTTCCGCGTCGGCGGCTGCGGCACATCCGGTCCCGGGGGCGGTGATGGCTTGCCGGTAGCGGTGGTCGGCGAGGTCTCCGCAGGCGAACACCCCGGGCAGGTTCGTGTGGGTGGTCGGGTGGGCGACGAGCACGTACCCGTTGGGATCGACATCGACCTGGTCGAGGACAGGTTCGTTGCGCGGGTCGTGACCGATTGCGATGAACAGCCCGGTCGCCTCCAGCGTCGACTCTGTCCCGGTGACGGTGTTGCGCAGTTGCAGGCCGGTCATCTTCTCGCCGCCGTTGACGGCGAGGATTTCGCTGTTCCAGCGGGGGATGATCTTCGGGTTGCCCAACGCCCGGTCCTGCATGATCTTCGACGCGCGGAGGGAGTCTCTTCGGTGCACGAGGGTGACGGTGTTAGCGAAGCGGGTGAGGAACATGGCTTCCTCAAGGGCAGAGTCGCCGCCGCCGATGACAGTGATGTCCTGCCCGCGGAAGAAGAACCCGTCACAGGTCGCACACCAGGACACCCCGTGGCCGGTGAGGCGTTCTTCGCCGTCGACGCGGAGCCGGCGGTAGGCGGAGCCCATCGCGAGCACAACGGTGCGGGCACGATAGATCACACCAGCTCCGGTTCGGATGGTCTTGATGTCGCCGTCGAGTTCCAGGGTGGTGGCATCGTCGTAGAGGATGCGGGCACCGAACCGTTCGGCCTGCTGGCGCATGTTGTCCATCAACTGCGGACCCATGATCCCGTCGATGAAGCCAGGGAAGTTCTCCACCTCGGTCGTATTCACCAGCGCCCCGCCGGCCTCCACAGAACTCGCCAGAACGACCGGGGACAGTCCCGCTCTTGCCAGATAGATAGCAGCCGTGTACCCGGCAGGTTTTGAGCCGACCACGACCACGTTCTCGACAACGGTCTCGATGGTCGTGATGGTGTCGCTCAAGTAGGGAGTCCCGTCGGGGTGATGCCAAGGCCGGTGAGGAGCTCCTCCACGTTCTTGCGGATCTGGTCGCGGATGATTCGGACCTCCTCGATCGGAAGGTCGGCGGGGTCGGTGAGGTCCCAGTCGCGGTAGCGGGTGCCGGGGTAGACGGGGCAGGCGTCACCGCAGCCCATCGTGATCACGATGTCGGCTGCCTGCACCACATCATCGGTCAACGGCTTCGGGAACGCCTCGCTGAGGTCCAGTCCGAGCTCGGTGATCGCCGCAACCACGGCCGGGTTCAGCTCATGGGCGGGCGCTGAGCCCGCGGAGCGGACGTGGACGTTTCCGCCGGCGAGGGCGTTGGTGAGGACGGCGGCCATCTGGGAGCGTCCGGCGTTTTGCTCACAGACGAACAGCACCTCCGGCACCGGTGTCTCGATCGCGCCTTTCGCTTGGGCGAGGGCGGTGAGCCGGTCGGTCGCGAACCGCGTTGTGTTCGCGGCGAGGTGCGCCTTCACGGTCGAGGTGCGCAGCAGCCCGGTGTAGGACCCGAGTACATACCGCTCGACCGTCTCGGCGCCGAAGATGCCGGAGAACTTCCCCGTCAGTTCGCTGGCGAGACGGCGCAGGTACTCCTCCGGGTAGGACAGGCCCGGCATCCCTTTACCGGCGCGCAGCCCGGTGGTACTCGAGTCGGTCATGGTCAGACCGTCGCGGGCAGCAGTTCGGCGAGAAGTGCGGTGATGCGCGCCTTGATGTCGTCGCGGATCGGACGGACCTCGTCGATGGACTTGCCTTTCGGGTCGGTGAGTTCCCAGTCCTCATACCTTTTTCCGGGGAAGATTGGGCAGACATCCCCGCAGCCCATCGTGATCACGACGTCGGAGTCGCGCACGGCCTCGGTAGTCATCAGCTGCGGTACACCCTGGGAGATGTCGATGCCCTCCTCGGCCATCACGGCGATCGCCATCGGGTTAATCTCGGTACCGGGCTCCGTCCCGCCGGGGCGCACCTCGACGGCACCGTGTGGGAGGGCGGTCATGGAGCCGGCAGCCATCTGGGAGCGGCCGGCATTGTGGATGCAGACGAACAGGACGGTGGGTTTAGCGGTCATGATGTTCTTCCTTTTAGGGTGAGCGAGTTCAGACCCGGTCGGGGACCGGAAGCGGGTGGACCGCGGCGGTGCCGGAGGAGCCGGTGTCGTGGTGTGGGAACAGGCGCGGACGGAGCCACAGGGCAACGTACACGAGCGCGACGAGGGCAGGGACTTCGATCAATGGTCCGACGATCCCTGCCAGGGCCTGCCCGGAGGTAGCACCGAAGGTGCCGATCGCGACAGCGATCGCGAGCTCGAAGTTGTTACCCGCGGCAGTGAAGGCGAGGGTCGTGGTGCGCTCGTAGGAGAGCCCGATCATGCGTCCGGTGAGAAAGCCTGCGGCGAAGATCACGGCGAAGTAGACGAGCAGAGGGATGGCGATGCGGATCACGTCGAGGGGTCGGTCGATGACCTGCTGCCCCTGCAGGGTGAACAGGGCGACAATCGTGAACAGCAGACCGTAGAGCGCGAACGGTCCGACCTTCGGCAGGAACCGCGTCTCGTACCAGTCACGCCCGCGGGTCGCCTCACCGACACGGCGGGAGAGATAGCCGGTGATCAGCGGGATGCCGAGGAACACGAGCACGCTGAGGGTGATCGCCCAGAGCGAGAACGACGCGCTCGTCGTCGAGAGGCCGAGCCAGGTCGGCAGAATTTGGAGGTAGAACCAGCCGAGAGCGGAGAACGCGAGGACCTGGAACACCGAGTTCACCGCGACAAGGAACGCGGCCGCCTCGCGGTCACCGCAGGCGAGATCGTTCCAGATCAGCACCATCGCGATGCAGCGGGCGAGCCCGACGATGATCAGCCCCGTGCGGTAGTCGGGCAGGTCTGGCAGGAAGATCCAGGCGAGGGCGAACATCAGCGCTGGCCCCACGACCCAATTGAGGATCAGCGAGGAAATCAGCAGCTTGCGGTCGGCGGCGACCGCGCGGGCATCCGAGTACCGGACCTTCGCGAGCACCGGATACATCATCACCAGCAAGCCGACGGCGATCGGAAGCGAGACCGAGCCGACCTGTAACGAGTGCAGCACCGCACCGACCTCGGGCACGAACTGGGCGAGTAGCAGCCCAACGCCCATCGCTGCGAGGATCCAGATAGGCAAAAAGCGGTCAGCGGTGCCAAGCCGAGCTGGCTTGGTAACCATTGCGGGGGAAGTCATCGAGCTCCGAACGTGTCCACGGCGAAACATCGATCACCGTCAATTCAAAGTATCGATAAACATCGATGGCTGTCAATTCTTGTGAGAGGGTATTCATATGGCGTTAACCGAGCTGCTTCCCCTCACCGATGTGACCGCCTGCTGCGCGCCGCTCACACGGGAGGCGATCAGCGCCGAGAACGCCGAGAAGCTCGCGCGGAGCCTCAAGGCGATCGCCGACCCGGCCAGGCTCCGGCTCATCTCGATGATCGCCGCGCACGAGGACGCGGAGGCGTGCGTCTGCGACCTCACCGAGCCGCTCAACCTCGGCCAGCCGACCGTCTCCCACCACCTGAAAGTTCTCGTCGATGCCGGTATTCTCACCCGCGATAAGCGCGGCACTTGGGCGTATTACCGGCTAGTGCCCGGAGCGCTCGACTCCCTCGCTACCCTGCTCGTCACTGTCTGACCGGACCGCTCAAACCCCTCTGGGTTGGGCCGCGCTGCCCGTGCGCAGAATTTTTCACAACCGCGCTGCCGATCGCGCTTCGATGTGAAGCGGTTCGCGGTGGGTCTCGCTTAGATTGCCCCCGGGGGTCCGGCTTAGGTCGACATGGCCAAGCACTTGACCATGCGTCGCCGAATTGCTTTCTAGGTCCTCACCGAACCGGAAGAGAACAACTTCATCGCGATTGCGTCCAACGAGTCGTTCTCCGGCTTGACGAAAAGATTCACCGACCGCAGGCTCTGCACCGCGATCGTTGACCGGCTTACGTTCAACGGCACCATCATCGAAACCGGCCACTGATGCAAGGACAGCGACGCCCGGACGTCCACCGGAATCAGGGGTGCTCCCGGATTGCCTCGACAA
>NZ_JACMOM010000335.1 GCF_014378035.1 Aeromicrobium sp.
GAGCGGGCAGCTCAGACGTCGAAGCGTCCCGCCTGCACCCGTTGCAGAGAGGCTTCTGTTCCCAGCTCGGGACGTGCTTGCTCGTGGGACGCGTAGAACGTCAGGAGCTGGACGACGAGCGCAGGGTCGGCGTTGATGGTTGTTCCGCCGATGATCAGGTCGTCTGCCGTCGCGGAGCTCAGCAGGCCGATGCTGGGGTCGTGGGTCTGGTCGCCGACCCACACCGTGCTGACGTCGGTCCACGCGATCTTCACGACGGCGCGTCCTTCCTCTCGCTGAACACCTTCGGACGACACGACCAGGACCGGACCACTCCGTCGGGACATGACGATCGCTCCCCACGACAGCGTCATGAGAAGGACGACGGACAGTGCGAGGACCAGCATCGCCTCGACAGTGCCCTCACCCTCGCGCGCGACGGTCGCCACGGCCACCACAACACCCAGCAGAGCGAACAGCGCCAGTGCCCAGACCATCACGAGCAGGAGGGACCGCGCCGTCCGTAGGTCCGCGATCACGATGGCGCTGCGGACGTCGTCCCACGAGATGCCAGCAGTCCCCCAGGCCCGTACGCGCACCTGGCGAAACCACACGCTGACGACCAGCAGCAGGAACATGAGGGCGCCGATACCGAACGGCGCCGTGAGCGCTACATCGGGACCGGTGGCAGCGCTGATGGTGACCGTGACGAACAGGACCAGCAAGGCTGAAGCGAGGCCAAGCAGCGTGAACGCGCGTCGACGCGGCGGTTCGGGCCCCCAGGCCTCCGGCCATGGTGCCCTGTTCGGCTGGGTGGATGGGGGGTTTGTCATGTCAGAACACCGAGTTCCAGGCGTCCTCGTCCCCGTTGCTGACGTGACCCCACGCATGCCGCTCGGCCCTGCGTGTGTGGTCTGTCGTCATCGTCGCCCCCGCGCGTGACTCTGTCAGAGCTGGTCGAGGTCAGAGCTGGTCGAGGAAGGTGTCGAACACCCGCGCGCCGAACTCGAGGGCGTCGACCGGCACCCGCTCGTCGACACCGTGGAACAGGGCGGTGAAGTCGAGGTCGGGTGGCAGCCGCAGAGGAGTGAATCCGAACGAGGTGATGCCCACCTTGTTCCAGCCCTTGGCGTCAGTGCCACCGGACATCAGGAACGGTGCAATGTGCGCTTCCGGGTCGTGGGCGTGGATGGCCACGGTCATGGCATCGACGAGATCGCCCTCGAACGGGAACTCCAGCGCGGTGTCGGTGATGTAGGGCTCGACCGCGATGTGGTCGCCGACGATCTTCTGGACCGCGGGGACGAACGTGTCGGTGTGTCCGGGTAGGTAGCGGCCGTCGACATACGCAATGGCCTCGCCGGGGATGACGTTGTGCTTGTAGCCCGCCTCGAGCATCGTGGAGTTGGTCGTGTTGCGAATGCCGGCGCCAATCATGCGGACCGCTGGGCCGAAGTGCTCGAGCAGCTCGTCGGCTGAGCCCTCGGTGCCCGTGAGCTCGCGCACCTTCGCGAGCAGCAAGTTCATCGTCGGACCGGGCTCCCCGGGCCACTCGTGCTCGCCGAGAGCGATGAGCCCGGTCGCCAGGTGCGTGATCGCGTTGTCGTGATTGCCCATCGACCCGTGCCCGGCGGTGCCGCGCGCACGCAGACGCATCCAGGCGATGCCCTTCTCACCCGACTCGATCAGGTAGAGGCGCTTGCCGCCGATCTCGGTCGAGAAGCCGCCCACCTCGCCGATCGCCTCAGTGCACCCTTCGAGCAGGTCGGGGCGGTTCTCCGCGATCCAGTGCGCGCCCTTGCTCCCCCCGGCCTCCTCGTCGGCGGTGAAGACCAGGGTGATCGGACGATCGGGGATGGAGCCGTCGCGCTGACGTGCCCGGACGACCGACAACAGCATCGCGTCGAAGTCCTTCATGTCGACCGCGCCACGGCCGAACAGGTAGCCGTCGACGACCTCGGCCGCGAACGGGTCGACCTGCCAGTCGCCCGCCTGCGCGGGCACGACGTCAAGGTGTCCGTGGATCAGCAGGCCGGGCTTGGGTGAGTCCTGGTTGCCCCAGCGAGCGACGATGCTGGCACGACCCGGTCGTGACTCGACGATCTCCGAGTCGATACCCACCTCGGACAGCGAGGCGGCCACGTACTCAGCCGCCTTGCGCTCACCAGGACCCGAGTCGTCACCGTAGTTGGAGGTGTCGATACGGATCAGGTCACGGCAGATCTCGAGCACTTCGGATTCCGGTACGTAGCCCATGTGGCGATCCTACGTCCGCCACCGGGGCGGAGCGGGGCCGATGGCCGGTCAGGCCAGCAGGCCGTCGATCACGCGCGTGAAGAGCTTGGTGCTGGACGCCCGTGTCATGCCGTCGAGCGCCCTCGGCATCGCACGCACGTGAATGTCCTCGCGCCACGTGACCTTGCTCCCGCCGTCGCCGTGGGGCTCGACGCTGAGCTCAGCCCACCCGGTGACGACGCGGCCGCGCTTCTCGAGCCGGCAGAACGTCGGCTCCTCCCACCGCACGATTTCCATGGGGTCGTGGAATCCGACCCGTCCGACGCCGGTGAAGGCATCGAATCCGTCGTCGTTCCGGGTGATGCGGGTCAGCGGGACGAATCGTCCGTGCTGTTCCCAGTCGGTGAGTCGGTTCCACGACTCAGCGGGTGTCAGACGTACCTCGCGCACTATCTCGATAAGGGCCACGGCATCATCGTAGGCATGCGCACCATGCCTTTCACCTCGATCTCCGATGTCAAGGACAAGCTCGCCTCGGCCGGTTACCTCGCCTCCGACGCCGTGGCGACCACGGTCTTCCTCGCGAGCGAGCTCGGCAAGCCGTTGCTGGTGGAGGGCCCGGCCGGTGTCGGCAAGACGGCTCTGGCCAGCGCGGTCGCCGACGCGTGCGGCGCAGAACTCATCCGTCTGCAGTGTTACGAGGGGGTCGACGAGGCCCGCGCACTGTACGAGTGGAACCACGCAAAGCAGCTGTTGCGCATCACCGCCGGCCACGGTGAGTCGTGGGACCAGGCGCGCGACGACATCTTCAGTGAGGAGTTCCTCCTCCCCCGGCCCCTTCTCGCGGCCATCCGCAACGAGGGCCCGACCGTCCTGCTGATCGATGAGACCGACAAGGCGGATGTCGAGATCGAGGGACTGCTGCTGGAAGTGCTAGGTGAGTTCCAGGTGACGGTCCCCGAGCTGGGCACCATCACCGCCACGCAGAGACCCTTCGTGGTGCTCACGTCCAACGCGACGCGTGAGCTGAGCGAGGCGCTGCGCCGGCGATGCCTGTTCCTCCACGTCGACTTTCCGGACTCCGACCTCGAGCAGCAGATCGTCCGTCTCAAGGTGCCCGAGCTCAACTCGACGCTCGGCGAGTCGTTGGTGCGGGTCATCAACGCCCTGCGCGCGATGCCGCTGCGCAAGGCCCCGTCGGTCTCCGAGACCATCGACTGGGCGCGCACCCTCGTGGCGCTGGGCGCCGACATCCTCGACGACCAGATCGTCAAGGAGAGCCTCGGCGTCATCCTCAAGCACCAGGACGACCTCGAGAAGGCTCGCACCCGGCTCGACCTCGACGAGGTGCTGAGCGCGTCATGACCGGCGCAGCCGTGCCGCAGGACCTGGCAGGTCGCCTCGTCGAGTTCGTCGGCGCCCTGCGCAGCAAGGGCATCCCGGCCGGGACGAGCGAGACCGTCGATGCGGCGGCTGACGTGGAGGTCTTGGGAATGAGTGACCGCCTCCACCTCAGGGAAGGTCTCGCGTCCGCCCTGGTGAGACGAGGCGGCCAACGAGACGTCTTCGACATGACCTTCGACCTCTACTTCCCGGCGTCCGTCGGCGCTCCCCAGTCGGTGCGTGACATCGACGAGGAGGACATCGACCTCGATGATCTTCGCGACCTCCTCGCCATGGCGCTGGCCGACAACGACCTCCGGACGCTGGAACAGGTCGCCGAGATCGCCGTCGACCTGCTGGGAGAGGTCGGGACACCCGGCACTCCCACGGGGGGCTGGTCGGCATACCAGACCCTCGAACGCCTGCGGCCCCAGACCATGCTGGTGCAGGCCCTCCAGCAACGAGGACAGGCCGGCGGCGGACAGGGCGAAGGCAATGGCGAAGGGCAGGGCTCCGGGGGCGGCTTCACCGAGCGGCTCGAACGTGATGAGGTGCGACAGAACATCGACCGCTTCCGGGCGCTGGTCGCCGGGGAGGCTCGTCGGCGGACTGCCGAGCTGCGGGGACGCGACACCGTCACGCGGCACGCCGTCAGGGCCGGCAGCGATCGTCTCGACTTCCTCAGTGCCAATGCCCAGCAGCTCGAGGAGCTCGGTCGAACGGTGCGACCCCTGTCACGCAAGCTCGCGACCCGGCTGGCCGCTCGCCGCCGCAAGGCCAACCGCGGTCGCATCGACATCCGGCGCACACTGCGCCGCTCGATGTCGACCGGCGGGGTCCCGATGAAACCGGTCTATGCCAAGCCGCACCCGACACGGCCGGAGCTCGTGCTGCTGTGCGACGTCTCGGGGTCGGTATCGGGCTTCTCGAGCTTCACGATGCACCTCGTACAGGCGCTGAGCGGCCAGTTCAGCAAGATCCGGGTGTTTGCGTTCGTGAATGCGATGGCGGAGGTCACCGAGATGGTCAAGGAGGCTGGCGCCGCCTCTTCGGGCCGCGACCTCGCGAGCCGCATCTCGCAGGAGGCGCGCATCACGTCGTGGCACACGAGCAGCGACTACGGCGAGGCACTCGCTGACTTCCAGGCCGACTTCATGACGGCGATCGGTCCGCGAACGGCCGTGCTCATCCTTGGTGATGCCCGCAACAACAATCAGGACCCCAACCTCGGGGCACTGCACGACATCAGCCAGCGCGCTCGACGTACCTTCTGGCTCAATCCTGAGCACTCCATGAGATGGGGGCTGGGCGACTCGATCGCACCGACCTACGCCGAGATCGTGGAGATGCACGAGTGCTGCAACGTCGACCAGCTGACGAAGTTCATCACCAGGCTCCTGCCGGTGTGATCAACCGTTGCGAACGCCACCTGGGTGCCTGGGCGGCTGTCCTGGCTTCGGTGACCGGGAAGGAGCCTGGGAGGACTCAGCCAGTCGGAGCTGTGAGCTCCAGGGCGATGTTGTCGGGGTCGCGGAACTCCAAAATCGACATCGGACCGGTGTCCTTGATGCCTCCGTGGGCAATGCCGAGGCCGTCGAGCACGGTCACTGCTTCCTGGAGCGCAGCAACGTCGGCCACGGCGAAGCTGATGTGGTCGAGGCCTGCTCGGTCCTCATGGAAGCGATCGTCGCCGGCAGCGACCGGCCGCAGGCCGAGCATCCCGCCGCCGAAGCTGTAGATGACTCCTCCGAACAGGAAGGCAAGCTGCTCCTTGGTGGCCTCGTCAGGGTTCTCAGGTAGCTCGAAGGCGACGTCGAAGCCGAAGACGGACTCGTAGAAGGCGCGGGACGTCTCGATGTCGCGCACGGTGAGGCGTACGTGGCTGAAGTCGGACACGGCGACGGGCATGGAGGCTCCTCGTGAAGGGGACAGCTTTTGCTCAACACTTCCACCGCTCCACCGTTCCCGCCTCCTGAGCGCCGCGCCGGCTACCGTCCCGTCATGGACAGCAACCGACCCGTGATGAGGTCGACGGCCTCGCCCATGATCCGGGCTATCAGATCGCCGGCCGAGGGAATGTCGTCGATCAGCCCCTGACAGGTGCCCACGCTCCAGATGCCGGCCTCCGGGTCGCCACTCTCATAGACCGTCTTGCCCCGCGCGCCGGACACGAGGTCCCTCACCTGGTCGAACTGGCCGCCACCGTCGAGGATCTCGACGACCTCACGGCTCACCGAGTTGCTGGCGACACGCGCGGTGTTGCGCAGCGGACGGAAAATCAGCTCGGTGTCGCGCTCGGTGGCGTCGACGATGGCCTGCTTGATGTTCTGGTGGATGGGTGATTCCTCGGTGCACATGAAGCGGGTGCCCATGTTGATGCCGTCCGCCCCGAGCGCGAGCGCGGCGACGAGCCCACGGGCATCCGCGAAACCGCCTGAGGCGATCATCGGAATCGTGATGTGCCTGGCGGCAGCGGGGATGAGAACCAGCCCGGGAATGTCGTCCTCGCCGGGGTGACCTGCGCACTCGAAGCCGTCGATGCTGATGCCGTCGACGCCGAGATCCTGCGCCTTCAGGGCGTGGCGCACGCTGGTGCACTTGTGCAGCACCTTGATGCCGGCGTCGTGGAACTGCGCCATGTGCGGCCCGGGGTTGGAGCCAGCGGTCTCGACGATCGTGACGCCCTCGTCGACGATGACCTTGCGGTACTCGTCGTAGGGGGGTGGCGTGATGCTGGGCAGGATCGTCAGGTTGACCCCGAACGGCTTGTCGGTGAGGTCGCGGGTGCGGGCGATCTCCTTGACGAGGTCGGCTGGGGTCGGTTGGGTGAGGGCCGTGATCATGCCAAGGCCACCGGCGTTGGCGACCGCGGCGACGAGCTCGGCCTTGCCGACCCACTGCATCCCGCCCTGGACGATGGGGTGCTCGAGGCCGAACGCCTCGGTGAACTTGGTGGTCAGCGCGCTCATCGGGGAGCCATCCGAATCGCACCGTCGAGGCGGATCGTCTCGCCGTTGAGCATCGGGTTGGCAACGATGTGCGCGACGAGGGCGCCGAACTCGCTCGGCTCGCCGAGACGGCTTGGGTGGGGCACCTGCTTGCCCAGAGACTCGCGGGCGTCCTCGGGGAGCGAGGCGAGCAGCGGCGTGTTGAACAGGCCGGGCGCGATCGTCATGACGCGGATGCCGAGTGAGGCGAGGTCGCGGGCTATTGGCAGTGTCATGCCCACGATGCCGCCCTTCGAGGCGGAGTAGGCCGCTTGGCCGATCTGACCGTCGAAGCCCGCCACGGAAGCAGTGTTGACGATGACCCCTCGCTCCTCACCGGTCAGGTCGAGGGTCGCCATGCGGGCAGCCCCGAGCCGTAAGACGTTGAAGGAGCCGACCAAGTTGATCTCGATGATCCGCTGGAACTTGTCGAGCGGGTACGGACCGTTCTTGCCGACGGTCTTGATGGCGTCGCCGGTCCCGGCGCAGTTGACGACCACCCGCAGGTCACCGAGCTCCTCGGCGACATCAAGGGCGGCCTCGACGGCCGTCTCGTCGCGGACGTCGGCGGCAGCGAACCGGACACCATCGCCCAGGCGGGCCGCGACCTCATCACCGGGCGAGCCGGGCAGATCGAGTATGACGACCTTGGCGCCGGCGGCTACCAGCGTCTCCACCGTCGCCAGTCCGAGCCCGGAGGCCCCGCCGGTGACCAGTGCTACTGAGTTCTTCACGTCCATCGGGTGTCACTCTCTTTCGGGTGGCTGTCCTGTCCACTCTGCCGCAGGCCGTCCGTCGCTGACGCTGGCGGGTCTCCCCGACGCGACGCCGACCAACACGTTCACATCGAGGTGACGAGATCGGGAATGTCTGGCCGCGAGAGTGGTTGAAAGGTGAAGAACCTTCCGTACGGGAAGGTGTCCCACGCCTGAGGAGTCTTTGTGTCCGACGTATTCAAGTCCATCAAGGTCGGTAGCTGGGAGCTTCCCCAGCGATTCGTGATGGCGCCCCTGACCCGCAACCGCGCCGGTGAGGGCCAGGTACCTCGCGACATTGCCGTCACCTACTACGCGCAGCGTGCCGGTGCGGGTCTGATCATCACCGAGGGGACGCAGCCCAGCGCCGTTGGCCAGGGCTACCTCGACACCCCCGGCATGCACTCCCCCGAACAGATCGAGGGCTGGCGTGCCGTCGCCGACGCCGTTCACGCGAAGGGCGGTCGCATCGTCGTGCAGCTCATGCACGTGGGCCGGATCGCGCACCCCGACAACAAGAACGGTCTCGAGTCGGTCGCGCCGAGCGCCATCCAGCTCGACCAGCCGACCGTCACCGCCGACGGCGCGAAGGATTCAGTCGTGCCGCGCGCACTGGAGACTGACGAGATCGCCGGCGTCGTGCAGGAATTCGTGCATGCGGCCAAGTCGGCCATCGAGGCGGGACTTGACGGCGTCGAGATCCACGCCGCCAACGGCTACCTGCTCCACCAGTTCCTTGCCCCGTCCTCCAACGAGCGCACTGACGAGTACGGCGGGTCACCGCAGAACCGTGCGCGGCTGTCGGTGGAGGTGACCAAGGCCGTCGTGGACGCCATCGGGTCTGAGCGGGTCGGCATCCGCATCTCCCCCGCACACAACGTGCAAGGTGCGATCGAGGATGACGCGGCTGACGTGGCCGCCACCTACGGCTCACTCGTCGACCAGATCGCACCTCTCGGGCTTGCCTACCTGAGCATCCTCGCCGATCCGCGAAGCGAGCTGTTCCAGGACCTCCGGCACCGCTTCGGCGGACCGGTCATCGCCAACTCGGGATTCGCTTCTCACACCGACCTCGACGACGTCGAGCAGATCGTCGACGGTGACCTCGCCGACCTGGTGGCTGTCGGACGCGCATTCATCGCCAATCCCGACCTCGCGGTCCGGTGGAAGACCGGGTCTGAGCTCAACGAGCCGGACAGCAAGACCTTCTACGGCGGCGGAGCCGAGGGGTACACCGACTACCCGACGCTCGACACGGTCAACGCCTGAGCGACGCAACACCCGCAGGGTGATGCACACCAACAGGGTCAGCTGTGGGCGACGGTGCCGGATGTCGACGCGAGGAATGGCGTCGACATCGCGGCGCGGCGTCGTCTGACGACGGTGTCGAGACGGAGGCGGGGCGCCAGGGGCACCACCGCAAACGCACCCTCCGGC